>CAZSOR010000181.1:0-9401 GCA_964608395.1 uncultured Pirellulales bacterium | reverse complement strand
TCCTTTATATTAATGGGACATCCGTGAACCATATAGTCTACTTTGACAACCTCGTTTACGGCTTTTGTCGGAGATGTGTCAAGATGCGGCATATTGGCGTCTTTCCCGTAGACGTACTGCCTGACATCCTGCATCTCGAAATTGTTCTTAATTTTATTGACTCCGCCGATTGTCGCACAGGCTCCGAGCGCGATGAGTGTCTTTGCATTTTTTCGAATTGCTTTGATGCGTTTTTCATCCTCGATGCGTGTGATCGAACCCTCGATAATCGCAACGTCATAATCGTCGCTCTGGTCGGTCATAGCTTCCCGCCACTCGACCGGCTTGATAAGCTCCAGTAAATCGAGGATTTCCTCTTCCAGGTTGTAAACCTGTAACTGGCAACCTTCACAACAGGCGAAATCAAAAAAAGCAACTTTCAATTTGGACATTATAAAGCCTCCTGGACATCTGTGATGTCTGAAAATTTGAATACGGGACCGTCCTGGCACACGTAAATGTTGTTAATCTGACAGTGACCACATTTCCCAACACCGCATTTCATACGCCGCTCCAGTGACAGGTAGATCTGATCTTCTCTCAGACCTGCCTCCAGCAGCACAATAATCACAAACTTATACATGATCGGCGGGCCGCAAACAACGGCGACGGTATTTTCCTTATCTATCTTCACCAGCGGTAACAGCGTTGTGATAACTCCCTCCGGGCCCGACCAGCTTTCGTCACGATGATCGACCGTTTCCAGAAATGTCACGTTCTTTTCTATGCGCCATTTCTCGAGTTCTTCGATAAAAAGCCGATCGCGCGGAGTTTTTGCTCCAAAAAGAATTATCACACGTCCGTAATCATCGCGGTTGTCCAGCACATACTGGATTGCCGAACGAACGGGAACAATCCCAATGCCACCACAGACAAAGACAATGTCTTTTCCCTTCATTGCTTCATCGACCGGGAACGATGTCCCGAATGGACCGCGGATAAAGAGCTTGTCCCCGGCGGCTAATCCGTGCAAGGCCTTCGAAACGTTACCGACATTACGAATGGCCATTTCGAAAGATCCTTTTCGTGTCGGCGAAGAAGAAACTGAAATAGGCGCTTCGCCGATACCGGGAATTGAGACCTCAACGAACTGTCCCGGCATGTGCCCGAGTTCCTCGCCCGAGTCGAGTTGACACGAGAAGAAACTTTCCAATGTTGTCATTGGTTGTACCTTGCCTACCGTTGCCGGTAATGGAAGGTAGATATCATTTTTGGACTTGCATTCACACATCTGCGTTATTTCCCTTCATCCACAAGCTTGTTGTAAACTTCGACCGGGTTGGCAATTTTTGCCGTACATGCTGTTATACACCGTCCACACCCCACGCAGGCCACTTCCCCGATCTTCTCCGGCATGTATTTCCCTTTGCGATAGTAGCGGTGGCGGTACCGGTCGGCACGATTGCGTCTGAAATTGTGTCCGCCCGCCACGGCGGCAAATTCAGCAAGAAGGCAGCCGTCCCAGACTCTATAGCGTTGACCTTTCTGCAAGTTCCACTCGACATCATCGCGTACATCGAAGCAGTAACATGTCGGACAGACCAGGTTGCACGATCCGCAGGAATAGCAACGCTGAGCCCTCTCTTCCCAAACAGGATGTTCATAGGAACGATCCAGTATTTTCGGCAGTTCATCAGGCCGGACATGAAGTTTATGTTTTTGGAGTAGTTTGATATTATCCGCCCAGACTAATTCCCTGAGCTTAAGACTCATTTCATCGGCATCTTCGGCATCCATGATGGTATCGGCCAGTGCCTGACCTTTCTCAGTACGAATATCGACTAAATAGTCAGAATCGATTTTCGTAATCAGGATATCGAAACCATCGTCAACGGTGGCTGTACCCATGCAGCCGGCAAAAACTTCCTTTGACGCTTTCTGCACATCGCACGCTACGATTGTAGCTTTCTGCCGACGATTGACGTAGTGGGTATCGCATTGATCCATCGCGAACAGCTTGTCTGTCTGCGAGATGGCGACCATGTCGTATGGGTGAACGCCAAACAAGACGAAGGGCTCGCTATCAAATACGCTCTCGAATCCCTCCTTGCGGTCGAACTTGAGCAACGTTTCTCGCGGGGGAAGGAAGTATTTCTTGGGGGGCAAGATAGTTACATCATAGTCTAAACGCAAGTCTTCGGCGTTCGCCAACGGTGCAAACACAAAACGGTCCTCTTTGGCCTGAACGCCGAACACTCGTTGATTTTCTATGCACGCGGCGACCCATTTATCAAGCGCGGCCTTTTCTAATTTTTTTATTGCCATCAATTTTACCTATCTGTATAAACAACTACAAACCATTAAAGGGGAGTGAATCCAACTCATATGATGCCGACAGTTATCAAATACATGTGGGCAAGATTTGATTTGTCAGTACTAATTATATCTGCGAAGCATTTCTCGAAGAATGTCGCGGCGGCTCACGATCCCAACAACTTTCCCTTTGTCTATGATCGGCACCCGGCGGAGATGCCTTTTTGAAAAAGATTGAACCAAATCAGCTAATTCCGTATTTGGGCTAAAGGACACTATATCTGTTACCATCACTTCTTCTGCTATTGTATCTGCTGCATTTCCATCAAACGCTAGATTTACCAGGTCAATTTCGCTCACGATACCAACTATTTTTTCTTCATCATCTACAATAGGCAGAGCACTGATATGCCAACGCAGGAGAAGAGCGATTATGTCCGTTAAAACCATATTTTTCTTTGCAGTAATGACATTCGTCGTCATTACGGCTGCGGCTTTTGTTGTTTTCATATTCCTTTTTTCACTTTATATATAAACGATCATATTGATCAATTGGGCATGATTATGCCGCAGCTTGGTCAGAAATGCAAGCATTTTTATCGGATTTTTGAAATATCGTTCGAAATGCAAAACGATTGTACTATTTTTAGTGTCCTGCTATAAGATTAAAAATCCGGCAGGGAATGATTATCCATATCAGGAAAGCCAATAAAGATGCTGTATTGCTTAAATTTCCCCATTTTACTGATATTCTATGGTGTAAAGCCCGGCAAATCATTTCACTCTGTTTTGAACGATACTATTCTGACGGTCAATACCGGGATGAATTCGAGCTGGACTTGCCCAAAGGATGCAAAAAGATCGTCATCAGGCTTATGTATGAGTCGGTATCCTGGGATACCTCAAATTCCTGGCCGAGGAAGTCAAAATGGATGACTGGGGCAAAAAACTTTACGACGCTTGGACAAAGACAGACAAGTGTGAGCCGACTGTTATGGCAAAGATCGAGAAAGCTGTTGAGTAGTGACGGAGCTAAGAAGGCATCAGTTCGTGCTAAAGATTTTCGTTGAACCTGATTTAGGCTGATGACGTAGTCTATTTATAGCTAAATTACTCAAACTAACCGATTTTGAGCCGAATAATATGGTAAGTTGTTCAATAACAAGAACATAACACGACTTGTCATTCCCGCGAAAGCGGGAATCCACTACATCCGTTACATTCCTGGATCCCTGCTTTCGCAGGGATGACAGCGCAAATCGGTCAGTTTGAGTAAATTATAAATCTAATTGGAAGGAAACATGATGGCAAAGTTGAGTATTGGTGACAAAGCTCCCGCGTTTTCGTTATTAGATCAACGAGGCAAACAGGTCTCGCTCTCGGTATTCAAGGGCAGGAAGCTTCTGTTATATTTCTATCCGAAAGCTGATACTCCCGGCTGTACGAAACAGGCATGCAGCATTCGGGACGCCTCGAAAGAGCTCAAAAAACTCGATGCCGCTGCAGTGGGTATCAGCCCGGACGAACCACCCCGGCAAAAGAAGTTCGATGATAAATACAGTCTCGGCTTCCCATTATTGTCCGATCCCGATAACAAGGTCGCAAAGGCGTACGGAGCCTGGGGTGAGAAATCCATGTACGGAAAGACTTACGAGGGTATTATCCGCTCTTCCTTCGTGATCGATGATAAGGGCAGAATTCTGCAGGCTGCTTATAAAGTTAAGCCGTTGGACACGGTCCCGAATGCCACAGAAGTTTTGGCGTAATTCGCTTGAGTAATATATACTGTGAGTTTCAAAACGTGACGGTATTAGATGTGCCTAAAAGCTTGAAAGGCAAATTTGGAAGCGATGATAGCAGAATATCCCGATTCCTCAGAAGTATCCATCGAAATGCGGCCTGCCATGCACCCGAAATTCCATGCCCTTGCCGATGGAATTTCCGAATTTACCTTTGCCAATATCTATCTTTTTCGCCGGGCCCACAATTACAGGATATCCCGGTTGGAAAATGGACTTTTTGTTATAACCGGCCGGGATGATGAAAAGCCTTTTTTCATGCTGCCCTTTGGACTGCCTGGTGAAAATATTATCAGAGAGCTTTTTAATAATCATCAGGTAATGAAAGCAGCCTCCGGGCAGCAGACGGAAATACTGGCAACAATGGGATACTCCGTTTTCGAAGACAGGGATAATTTCGACTATCTTTATTCGAGAGAAGACTTAGTGAATCTTACCGGCCGAAAGTTCCACAAGAAAAAGAATTTACTCAATCTGTTCATAAGAAATAATGAATATCAGGCGAAACCCCTGCTCGAAGAATATAGAAATGAGGCACTGCAGATTCTGGAGCGGTGGAATAATCAGCACGAAGAACCGAATGATTTTCTTGCTGCAAAGGAAGCCCTGGAGAAAATGTGGCCCTTGCAGTTATGCGGCGGCATTTTTTATATTGACCGGCAACCGGTAGCTTATTGTCTCGGAGAAGAGCTTGCGCTCGGTGAAAGCTTTGTGATACATTTCGAAAAAGCCGTTCTCGAAGAAGGTTTTAAAGGCGTTTACCAGTATATCAACCAGGCGTTCGCTTCGATACTACCGGAGAAATACAAAACTGTAAACCGGGAGCAGGACCTTGGTGACTCCGGCCTGCGACAGGCGAAAATGGGCTATAATCCGATGGATTTTGTCAAAAAGTATAAAGTCATATCCCCCTAAACAAATAACGTAAGATTCTTGACACTACCATATAGCTTGTTGATAATAAATGAGTATGAATTGTTGGGTAGGACGAGTGAAGATAGCATGAAAACGCGACGTGATTTTTTTAAAGAGCCTTATGATAGGAGCCGGTGCAATTCTTGCCCCAACGGCCGGGCTTGCACAAGCAGCTGTCAATCGGCGACGAAAGCCCAATGTTGTATTGATTGTGTGCGATGATCTTAACGACTACGTCACTGGTATGGCGGGACATCCTCAGGCGAATACTCCGCATATCGCCAGGCTGGCTCAGTCGGGTGTGGCTTTCAAACGTGCCTACAGCAACAATCCCATCTGTGCACCGTCACGATCGAGCTTTCTGACCGGTATCTACCCACACACTTCGAAAAACCTGTTCTGGGACAAGTGGTTCGACAATCCCGTGCTCAAGAATTCCAAAACCATCATGGAACACTTCGGCGATAACGGCTATCATGTCGACGGATCCGGAAAGCTCATGTACCATCATCTGGCCTCGGTTTGGAGCGAGTACAAACATAAAGCTGACTACGGCCCCTTTGTCTATGACGGCAAGGAAAGGGTCGCGCATCCATCGGTGCCGCAGCCTTTCCAGAGTATCGGACACGTTGATGGTTCCTTTGCTCCTTTGCCGGATCTGCCATACGGTCCGGATGTCAAAGACAACAAAGGCTGGAAATATGGCACATGGAAGGTGGTGAAGTACAATTACGTTGACGAGGACAACCGTGATCCTACCCCCGATGAACGCAATGCCGCGTGGGCGGAAAATAAGATAGACGAGTTTGCAAAGCGGGAAAATGGCAAGCCGTTTTTCCTGGGTGTCGGTTTTATTCGTCCGCATACTCCGCTGCATGTGCCTAAGCGTTTCTTCGATATGTTCCCGCTGGACTCAGTCAAAACTCCCGTGATCAAGCCCAACGATGCCGAGGATTGTCACTATCAGGACGTCTTTAACAGCGATGTAAAGGGATTGAAGTACTTTCGCTTGCTCAAAGAATGGTATCCGGACCTCGATTCGGCACTAAAAGCGTTCACTCAGGCATATCTCGCCAGTGTGGCCGCTGTCGACGAATGTGTTGGCCGGGTAATCGAAGCAGTGGACAAGAGCCTGTTTAAGGATAATACCATCATCGTCGTTACGAGTGACCACGGCTGGAACATGGGCGAGAAAGATTACCTTTTCAAGAACTCGCTCTGGGAAGAAAGCACGCGCGTGCCGCTTATTATTCGGGCGCCGGGTATGGCGGAACCGGGAGGCATCGCCGAACATCCTGTTTCACTGATTGATATATATCCCACACTCGTTGACCTCTGTGGACTTAAAGGCGACACGAGGAAGAACAGCAGAGGAGCTAGGCTGGACGGCCACAGCCTCAGCTCATTCCTCAAAGATCCGAAGTCCGAAACATGGGACGGGCCGGACGCTGCGTTAACGATGATCTATGCCGGAAACCGAACAGGAAACGATCCGGCAAAACAACATTGGTCCGTCCGGACAAGAAAGTGGCGCTATATTCTGTACAACAATGGCAGCGAGGAATTATACGATCATGACGTCGACCCTTACGAATGGATCAATCTGTCCGGCGAGACCCGTTACAAGAAGATAAAAGCTGGCTTAAAAGCCAGGCTCTTCCATATGACCAGCAGGCAATAACATTAACTGAAATAATATTGAGATCATTAATTTTTCTCTAATATAAATTAACCAGGTATGTCTTCATAGACAACAGTCCCACACGTGACATCTGTGCGTGGCTAAAGATTCATTCAAAACATACTTATTGACATAGCCTTCACTATTGAAATAATATTGATTGGTTATTCTTTCTCTGCGAAGGATTGTCTTTCTTTGCCTGCTGTAATCGCGTCGCGATTTTATGCAAATTAAGGCCGAATCCAATAGAGACAGTCTCTCGTTCTTCCAAATTTCCGCTACCGCTATAGCCGCCCTGGAAAACAACTGTGCTGCCACTAAGTTCAATAGTACCGTTATTTACTGTTTGGCCAGTGATCAACGTTTGGCCGTCACTTATCCGCAGTATAGCTCCTGCTGAAACAGTAACATCACCGATAATATTTGTCGGGCCTGTAAGTTTAACTATGCTTTGAGGTTCACTTACACTATTCGGCTCAATTGTAACATTACCTGTAATCCCACCAAAACCCTCGAATGTCGCCCCTGCCTTTTGTGTAATATTAGTTGCCGCGAATGTTCCACCTAACAGCTTAATTACACCGTTTGGTTCATTTACCAAATTGCAGTCAAAAACAACGGCTCCTTCCGAATAGACTTGTATGAGCCCCTCATTACTCTGATTGGATGGGCCTAATCTTGTTCTGATACTTGCTCCTGGCGTATTCTTGAGCGTCCCGGTGTTGCTGATAGATGAAGCAAGTAGAAAAAGCGTTCCGCCACTACTTTGAATAAGACCTTTGTTATCGACTAGAATAGGTTCAAATCCTACATAACCAGAACCTCGTATTATTCCCGCTGCATCATTCACGATGTTTCCTTGCGCAACACACATGCCACCATACATTTCTATTGTGCCGACATTATCAATGTCGGATTCGGACCATATCCGCACGGCGGGAGGCAGGGATACTGTGCCATGATTCTGAACTCCATCCGGGCCAAAGACGTTGAATTCCTGATGACTAGAGACATGTATCTCGGCCCCTGCGCGATTTATAACTTCACCAATGATTTCCGGGCCGTTCATTTTCAGCAATCCATAGTTCACAAGGCTATTTACAAGAGTAATGTCAGATTGCTCAACCAGTCGGTAACCCTTAAGCTTGACCGTATTATATGTATGCAATGAATCGATCTTGTGATCTGTGAATAGCTGTACTGAAGCTCTGTCCATAGCTCCGTCTATTGTCACTGCAAAGGTGGTGGTGCCGTTTTCGGGCACAATTGCCGGACTCCAATTACTTGCGTCTTCCCACTCTCCCCACGATCCGCCAACCCAAGTTGAAGTGATCTGTGCTGCAAAAAGATTACAGGTATAAAAGCCCAGGATCACTATCGTTAATAATGTTGTATATCTAAACATAATCCATTCTCCTTCTTCAATTATTTTGTTTGCTTCTTAAACCGGGATTTCCCATATACACTTCACTTAAACACTTCTGCAAGCTTCAAGTCTTATAATAACATAATTTCATCTCATTCTTAACAATATTCTGGCAGATTCAGTGAATTTTCCTGCAACAAAACGCCAACAAAGTTAAGCAAATACATCGAAAAGCAACCTAATTTATGCTGGATAAGTGTTATAATTGCTTGAGTCATAAATCACAGATTTAACAAATTTCAAGAAAACGTTTGAAAGAGTGTCATGATTAAGATGTTAAAGAGTAAAATGTCACTAATTATTGTTTTGTCTTTGGCGGCGGGCCTGGCCGCTGATGACGGAATTATAATTCGCAAAGACCAGCGAACGTTAGAGCAGATCAACAGCATCTACTCGCAAATGGACCCGGTTCGATATGATTCGCCAAAAGACCGCTGGAAGAATTTACCCCATACAAAAGAACATCTATCCAAAGGCAGTACATTCAGCGTTGTGATGCTCGGTGACAGCATTGTAAACGATACGAGCCGTTCGTGCTGGAACCTCTTGGTTGAGAAACGCTATCCTGAATGTAAAATCGAAAAGATTACTTCTGTCCGCGGCTCGACGGGCTGCTGGTGGTATAAGGAGCCGGGACGGGTAAAGAAATTCGTGCTGGACCACAAACCCGCCCTTGTGATAATCGGCGGCATCAGCCATCGTGGTGACATAGATTCAATACGCGATGTGATTCGTCAAATCAAAGCCGCATCGGATACCGATATTCTGCTGATGACCGGCGCTTTCGGCAGCGTTGATCCACGAGACGATAAGCAATGGCAAAAGATAAACGACCCCAATCATTTCAACGAATATCGCAAAGGTCTCGAACTGCTTGCACGCGACACGGGCGCAGCGTTTCTTGACATGGAAGCGACATGGGCCGGGTACGTACGCGAATCCGGCAAAGACCTCGACTGGTTCAAGCGGGACCCTATACACGCCAACGAACGCGGCGAACAAATCCTTGGCCGCATTCTTGAAAGCTACTTTTCCTTGCCTGCTCCTTATGCCACATCTACTAAAGGGAAAGCCAACTAAGACAATCTCACTTAGTACTTTAACTGACTGGCCTTTGGAGTGACCTTGTCGATATTGGGCGTCACATTAACATTGACGTTTCGCATGGCCCACGCGAGACCGCCGGCAATAATCCCCTGGACGCCGGGATTGGTCCAGATGTCGTCACGGTGTCCGAAGGATGTATAGAAAACCCGTCCCTTGTTGTGCATGCGGGCCCACGTCATCG
>CAZSOR010000180.1:7738-9493 GCA_964608395.1 uncultured Pirellulales bacterium | reverse complement strand
GTCAAGGTCCTTTCCCGACAGGCATCCCGGCGTGATATCGGCGTCGAAACTGTCACGGGGGACAAAATCGGCGCCCAGCAGCATGCCGAGAATCATGTTCGGCTGAATGCCCCCAATTTGGATTTGCTTATTGTCCCAGTAGTCGATCTGTCCTAAGTTGGATTCCGAATAGAAAAGTCGCATTCCGGGAAATTGTGCCGCCGCGTATTCGTTACATTTGCAGTCAATAGCATAACGTCTGTCGGGATCGAAATAGTAGTCACGGTCAAAGCTTACACCCAGTGCCCCGGCCATCCACCCCTTCGAAAGCGTTCCCGAAATAGTAATCATTTCGATCCTCGATTATGTAATAAGTCACGAAGCGTTGTCCAGCGCACTTATAGCTACAGGCCTGCCCGATTCGGCGGAAAGGTCGGCCGCGAAGCATACAGCGTGAGTTTGTGCCGCATCTTCCAGGTCCGGATATGGCCGCTTGTCCTCGATAATGCAATCGAGCAGGTGCGATACTTCAGCCACAAAGGGATGGTGACTGACGTCGGCACTGTCCGGCAGGATGCAGGGTATTTTCATAAAATCGTTTTGCCCGGGGAATAGCTTCGGGGCAAAGATTTCATTATTGCGAATCGTGCCCTCGGTCCCGTAGACACCGATGTTGAATCTGTATGGCATCTGAGCGTCGAACGTTGTTGTGCTGCGCCCGATCTTGCCGTCTTCGAATTCGACGTTGACTGAAATGGTGCCGGGGTACTCGATGGGATTTTCGGTTTTTACCTGGTAGGCGCAGACTGCCTTAGCTTCGCTGCGTGCAAACCAGCGCAGCGCATCTATCGCGTGACAGCCTCCGGTCAGGATTGCCGTGCCGCTTTGCTGCCGGCTGCCGTACCATTTCTCCCCGGCCGTCATCCAAATCCGGTGCATATAATCGACCTCCACCATGAAGATGTTGCCGAAAACGCCCTGCGTTATGAGCCGGTCGATTGTCATCAGCAGCGGATTCCAGTGCAGCACGAAACTGACCAACGTTTTGACCCCGGCCTTTTTCACGGCCTCTTGCTGCTTTCGCATATCTTCCAGCGTTGTGGCCACCGGCTTTTCGATTATGATGTGCTTGCCAGCCTCGGCGGCGGCGACGGCATATTTCGTATGCTGATTGTGAGGTGTACAGACAACGACAATGTCCGTATCTTTACGCCGGAGCATCTCCGCGGCGTCGGTTTCAACCGCGCAATCCAAATCGTGCTGGTCGCGATAACGTTCCGCATTTGCACGGTTCCGGCTGACCAGGGCACGGATTTCCGACCGATCGTCTTTCTTAAAGGCCTTTACATATTCCTCCGCCACCGCGCCGCAGCCGATAATCCCCACGCCGAGTCTTTCCATATTCGCCCCTTTTTTTGCGGTTCAAATTATTTCCTTTTTCGATATTTATGATTATAATCAATACTGTTGTTCTTTGAATACTATAATGCAGATTTTGGTATATTTTACTGACCGAAATGTTAAACTGGGGCGATAAAATATTCATAGTCAATTTGCATGAGAGGTTTGAGCTATGACTAATAAAATTATCTCTGTATGGATTTTGCCGGCAATTCTCTTTTTCTCGGCTTTTGTTGAAGCGTCATCCAGCGGCGAAGGCGGCGGGGCGGCGGTGCAATCGAAACTATTTGGCCGAACCGAAAGTGGCCGGGAGGTTATTTTATACGAGCTTCTCAACACTAATGGTCTGCGGGCGACGGTTATGGATTATGGTGC
>CAZSOR010000180.1:0-7638 GCA_964608395.1 uncultured Pirellulales bacterium | reverse complement strand
TATACGAGCTTCTCAACACTAATGGTCTGCGGGCGACGGTTATGGATTATGGTGCTATATTGGTGGCACTGGAAGTGCCCGACCGCAATGGTAAATTGGCCGATATCAATCTCGGATTTGACGAGCTCGAACCATACATAAAGAGAAATCCGCTCTTCGGTGCCGTTGTCGGACGCTATGCCAACCGCATCGAAAACGCGAGTTTCACTATCGACGGCATCGAGTATAAGATAACACGGAATTCAGGTAAGAATCACATCCATGGCGGCAATCAAAAAAGATTCGACAAGGTCATGTGGAAGGGCGAAGGATTCCAGACTGCCGAAGGGGCGGGCGTGCGATTAGCCTATCTCAGCAGGGACGGCGACGAAGGTTTTCCCGGCGATCTGAATTGCACCGTAACCTACACACTGACAAATCAAAATGAGCTGAAGATTAACTACCAGGCGACGACGGATAAGCCGACCGTCGTGAACCTGACCAACCACGCCTATTTCAATCTCGCCGGAGCCGGCAGCGGCGACGTCTTGAGCCACCAGATGATGATAAACGCGGACTTCTACACGCCCGGCGATAAAGCACTAATCCCCACCGGCGAAATCCTCAGCATAAAAGGTACGCCCCTGGATTTTACCGAGCCAAAAACAATCGGTTCCAGAATCGAGCAACTTACCGACACTCGCGGCTACGACCATAACTATGTGCTGAAAAACTCCGATGGTTCGCTAACTTTGGCCGCCCGCGTGTACGAGCCCGGCAGCGGCAGAATTATGGAAGTTTACACCACCGAGCCTGGCGTGCAGCTCTATACCGCAAACGGCATGAGAGACGTCCACGGCAAAGGCGGCAAAGTTTATCAGAATCATTACGGCTATTGTCTCGAAACCCAGCACTTTCCCGATTCGCCCAACAAGCCGCACTTCCCCTCGCCCGTACTGCGACCCGGCGAAAAATATGACACGACGACGGTATTTAAATTCTCGACAAAATAAAAATTCCAGTTGTGACCATCTCAGTAGGGGCGGGCCCGTGTGCCTGCCCTTTCGACTTTTTTTGCTGTTATTAAGCAGTATCCAATCACCAGGTAACGAATTATCCGCCCGAATTTATTCGTCGTCTATTGCGGCACTGCCGTGGAATTGGCCGAGGATGCAGATCAACTCTTCATAGGGCATGCCGCCGTTCTCGTTGGCGTAGTCCCAGGCGAGCTGCGAGAAGCTCTCGCCGTCCTTGTTTACCAGTTCCGCAATCCCCGCCTCCTGCTCGGCCTTACATAACAGCTCCCTTATCTCGTTATACCTCTCGTCGGCCATCCTGAGCCAATCGACGACGTTCTCCGGCACACCGTTCGCCTTTGCCAACTGCCTGCAGTAACGGTGATACAATCTTTGGCGTTGTTTCGCTCTGTCGGAATTATTTTCGTCGGGACTCATATTACTCCGATTCTTTTTTCACTCGCTGCCGCCGCTCCATCAGCTCGCGCCAGGTCGTGAGGATGATTCCTTCGTTTTCGATAAACTTCCTTATGTCCGGGTCTCTCATCAGTCGCGTTTCCGCCTCGCGTTTCGGGCCGGAGCCGGAAATGTGCGAGAAGACTTCCGTCTGCACGGTGCAGTGGACGATTATTTCCGTAATGCCGGGCTTCATTTCGCGCAGCAGTTTAATCAACTGTTCTTTCCGGCCTTCGTAGCTGTCGGCCGAGGTCGGCGACGTAACCAGGTCGTCGATTACCGGCAATCCCGCCTGCCATACCCGGTTGGCAATCAGGTACACCATCGGTTTCAACGCGGCGGCTTCGGCCTCGGCACCGATGTGCTGCATGTGCCCTCCCATCATCAGGATGGGAATCTGCTTTTCGATGCCGACCTTAACATAGCGTTCGAGATACATCGGATGAAAGCACGTTCCCATGTGCGAATCCAGGTGCGTGGGTTTTATGCCCATCGCCAGTGCCTTGTCGATCTGGGCACGCATTTCCGTTTCGACTTCGTCGGCGCTCGCATGGCCTGCCACGTCGGCGACGCTGTGCCACAGGCAACCTTCCGAATCCACGAGCCCCGGCACCGCTGGCTTGCCCGCCACCGGCCCCCAGCGATACTTTTTCCATTCGGCCGTAAGCGTCAGATGAATGCCGGCGTCAACCTGCGGATGCTCCTTGAGATAAGCGCTCAATTCCGGCACCCACGGGCAAGGCATCATTATACTCATTGACGTAGCAACGCCGTCCTCGATGGCCTTGATTGCGCCCATATTCGAATTGTGCGACATCCCCGCATCGTCAACGTGGAAAATCACCGCTTTAGTCCCCTCCGGCCACCCAAGCCGCTCGGCAAACGTTTGTGCTCCGGCGTCTTTATCTGCAAATCCTGTAAAAGTCATAAATATCACTAAAAGAATTCTAAAATAGCGGTTCACTAACATTAAATTGTCTCCTCAGTATAATCAGCTTAACATCCTTCTTACATAGCCCTCAAACAGACCAACTCAAAACCCCGCCGGACCAACCGGCCGCGTAAGTATAACAGAACTCCCATCCACAGGCAAGAATATGAACAACAAAACCCTAAATTGCTGTTTGTACTCAGATTATCTACCTTTTTCCTTATACATATAACATTATTAATAAAAATGGTTGGATAGCTCTGTCATAGGTATTATTATGTTGAGTGGAAAAGATATTTGAAGTTGTGAAAAGGTATTTATGGCACAGAGGTCATTCAAAACAGATGAGAGCTTTTTGGAAAAACTTGCAATTGGCGCAATTGGAACCAAAAAAGTAATCGAAAATTTAATGCAACAAGGGCATATCCCTGTTGAGTTAGAAAGAGGATCTACGGGTTATAAGATCTGGAAATCAATCAAAATAAAAAGAGTACGAGTCCCCGATATTTTATGTGTAAATTCAGGTATAAGGATAGAATCGAGAGCCAAAACCAACCTTGTTATATCAATGTCACATTCTTCAGCAGATGAGACACGAGGCTGGGACTTCGGTTTAAAAAATGAGGATTTTGTAGCTTTAGTTGTATGCGAAAAAAATGGTGAGGAACCTGTTGATTGGATTGCTGATAACAATGTCCAATACATTAAAGTATCAGATCTTCGGGATGCATTGAAAAATAATAGGGTTATTCAGGAACAACCTAAAGGTTCGCAAGAAGGTTTTGAATCTCGATTAACTTGGCCCAGTTCAGTCGCTAGTAGCGATGGCAAGGTTACTGAAATCTCGAATAGAATTAAATTTAAGAGAGGTTCTGATAAGCGAACTATTTCTTTAGCTTTATCAAAAAAAGGTATAAATGTAACACCTTGTGTCACAGAAGGTGAAGAAATCAAGCGTTATCAAATATTGGCCTCTGTAGTTCCTGTGTCAAAAGAAGTCCCTGCCAGGGAGATTGATCCTCAATCCTATTATCTGAACATGCTAACAAGCGCTTCAATTACGGAAAGATATGGTGCAGCCAAGGCTTTTTCCTTTTTAGAGGGTCCTTTGGATGAAAGGCCGCTCACGGAAAGAATTAATGATAGCGATGAACATATATATGTCAAATTAGAAGCCGCTGCCGCATTAGCTAGGTCAAATGCTCAAATTGGTTATGATTTCATAGAGTCTGTTTTGAACTCAGAATATTTAGAACATCGTTTAGAAGCTATCATCATTCTCGGTGAACTACCCTCAGAGCGATCAGGACAAGCCCTCATAAAAGTCCTTTCAGATAGTTCACAGCACGAAGAGATACGAGGGGGAGCTGCTTGGGCATTGGGAGAATTAAATTTGAGATCCTCTATCCCTTCCTTAGTTTCAGCTTTTAATGAGGTGAGTCCACCTGTACGAATTGAAGCTGCTAGATCGCTTAAAAAAATGTGTAAATCACATATTGAATACATTTTAGACTTTTTTAGAAATGCAAGTGAAAATGAACGGCCGGGAGTTTCATGGGCATTAGGTATGTATGGACAATGGAATTTGAACGAATTAGTGAACAGAATTGACATAGAAAATATGGATATGCGTCAATGGGGTGCCTATATAATAGGAAATTCCGATCAGGATAGAATAATTAATGATATCGAATCTTTAAAACAAACAGACCCTCAGTTGTATTTTGCTGTTACTGTACTTTGGAAGATCGCATCAAGTTGGGTTTATCAACTAAAGGAATATTGAATAGATGTATGAACTATATTATACAAACCTTGGACGGGCGTATGTAGGCGATTCTCATGATTTATTGGCTTCAATAGATGATGATAGCGTTGATTTGATTATCACTTCCCCCCCATTCGCTCTTCAAAGGAAAAAAGAATATGGGAATAAGAATCAAGATGAATACGTTGATTGGTTAATGGAATTTGGCCATGATATATATAGGGTTTTAAGGGAAACTGGAAGCTTCGTTCTTGATCTGGGGGGGGCGTATAAAAAAAGGAGGCCTGTACGTTCACTATATAACTTTAGGGTTCTAATCCAAATGTGTGATGATTGTGGTTTCAACTTAGCAGAAGAATTTTATTGGCATAATCCTGCAAAATTGCCCTCACCGATTGAATGGGTTAATAAAAGAAAAATACGAGCAAAAGATTCTGTTAACACTGTTTGGTGGTTTTCAAAAACCGACTTCCCTAAAGCGGATATTAAAAAGGTACTTGTGCCCTACTCCGATAGGATGATAAAACTTCTTGAAGATCCTGATAGCTTTTATAAACCAAAAAAGAGACCTTCTGGGCATGATATTTCAAAAAGTTTTGGTTCATCTTCAAACGGCGGTGCCATTCCCCCTAATCTTTTGCAAATCCCAAATACTGATAGCAACTCCCAATACTTAAGATTGTGTAAAGCGTTCTCAGCAAAAAAACATCCTGCCAGATTTCCCGCCAAATTACCTGAATTTTTCATTGATTTTCTAACAGATGAAGATGATTTGGTAATTGATATTTTTGCTGGCTCTAATACTACAGGCAAAGTTGCAGATATTCGAGGTAGGCGATGGATTGCTTGCGATTTGGATAGAGATTATTTAGCCGCTTCAGGTTTGCGTTTTTTTGAAGAACCAATTAATGAGATGCAAATACAAATATTTGAAAAATTGACTAGTGGTTCTGACCTTCCAATTAATTTGGAAGAAGTAAAAAGACAAAAAGAACTTTTCACACAACAAGTTCGGTAGAGTACGAAGAATCATACAGTAACGAATAGAATCATGCCGGACTATAGACTATGGTTTCGTGTAGTCGGGTAACAAATCCGAAATTCAAAACAGCCCATGCTGAATGATTAATTGCCCTTAATAAATTGAAAGGATATCAGTTATGAAGAAGTTTGTCATTAAGAGATCAATGTCATTTATTATTTATGATTTATTATTTACTATTGTTGTAAGCAGATAAGGTGTGGTGAATCGCAACGAAGATAAATAAATTGGAATGAAATCATGTCATGAAAAAGTATATCATAACGATATCTCTGGCTTGCGTTATCGTAATTATAGTGGTTCTGATTTTGCTCGGTCTTCGATCAATCGATGAAGATATACCATCGTATCGTTTTTTAGGCGGCCGAAATCCGACTGCCTGCAAAGATGCGAAAACAGGGAGTGTGGATAAACTCTACATCTATTCATTTGAAGCCGACTTTAATGACGTTTGTCTGAATGCAAAGACCGAGCTAATCTCCGCGGGCTTTGTTGACAGAACCCATCCTGGTAACGTGTCCAGTGAACGTAGATATTGGCTAAAAGGCAGTTTTCCTCGCGGGCCGATTGATATTAATATCCTTAATAATTACGAGCACATAGAGCATCCAATTTCAAAAGAAGGTGGATTAGGTCACAAGGACGGCTGGGTCAATGTAGAAGTCAGATACGGGCGAGGTTGGTGGGGATTGTTTTGATTTTGTAGGATGGGCAAATTCTTTGCCCATGCGGATAGATTGTTATTTCATTTGTTGCCGGCAATGGCATGACACAATATCGACGTGCTAAACTCTGTGGCAGCTATTATTTCTTTACGGTAGAATCAGCATGGGCAACCAGTCTCTGGATTGCCCATCCTACGAAAATTTAATGTTTTGAAAAACAGGTAGGATGGGCAAATTTTTTGCCCATGCGGATAGGATGGATTTTTATTTGATTTTGACATTGACGATGGTGTGGCACAATATCGACGTTCCAAATTTCGTGGCGTCAATTATTTGATTGTGTTATAAACAGCATGGGCGACCTGTCCCTTCGGGACAAGTGGCCTATCCTACAGGAATTTGGTATTTTTACACGTGTAGTAGGATGGGCAAATTTTTTTTTGCCCATGCGGATTGATTACATTTTGTTATCGGTAATGATATGACGCAATACCGACGTGCCAAACTCTGTGGCGGCTATTATTTCTTCACGGTGGTGACGTATAAACGGAAACGTTTCCTTGCGGATGATTTGGCGAGGAAATGCCTTCGAGCCGCGTGGCAGCACGTTCGACAAAATCGGCCTTTCGAGGTGACGGCCCTTTGTTTATTGCCGGATCATTTGCATTGTCTGTGGCGTCTGCCGGAAGGTGACAACGATTATTCGACACGGTGGATGATAATCAAAAAAAGTTTTACCCGTCAATATATCAAGGCCGGCGGACATGAATTCGGTCAAAGTCTTTCGCGAGAGAGGAAACGAGAGCGCGGCGTTTGGCAGAGGCGGTTTTGGGAGCATCAGATACGTGATGAAAAGGATTTGCACAAGCACATCGATCATATTCATTACAATCCGTTGAAACATGGATTGGTGAATGCCGTTGAAGACTGGCCCTGGTCAACGTATCACAAGTTTGTTCGTGATGGATTTTATCAACACAGGATATTGAATGATTATGACGGCAATTTCGGAGAGGATTTTGCCGGAGAATAGAATCAGCATGGATTTCACCAGAATCAGCATGGGCAAAAATTTGCCCATCCTACGAGTTCCTACGAATTCTCGAAGTTCGGCGGGTTGTCAATAATTATTGATCATCAGCGTTCATCTGCGGTTAAAATGATTGTTATGTGATTCCTTTTCTGTGTTCTCTGCATTCCCCGTGGTAGATATAAGAACGCCGTCTCACGGAGATTTTCCTGGAATATGCCCGCCCTTTTTGTTGGGGCTTCGTATAATACGTAAAGAAGTAAAAAGGTAAAAGGTAAAAGGAAGAATGATAGGTCCAATCACGCAGTCCTCGGGACTCCTTACGGAGAACGCAGAACGCAATACGAATTTTAGCCCGCACTACTGGTGCCGGGTCGGAAAAGGCAGAATAATGCAAAAAACAGGTGAAAAAGAGTAGAAAACGACGAAAAATTGAGCTTAATTTGAAAAAACAAAGCCAATTTGTGGCAGGGCGAAATTGGCGTAAAGTCTTATATGAAAGGTGATTATGAAGAATTTCACGCTTTGGATCGGCGAAAAAACAAAGCCAATTCAAAGCCAATCAAAGCCAATCGCCTGGCATTGGCGCACGCTAAGCCGGTACCAGGTCTTTGGGATTCGGCGGCGGAGCTTGCAAGTTGCAGGGGCAGGGCCGGTTATTTGGCCGGATGGGAACCTACATTTGCTCGCGTGGCTGGTTATTCCGTTATTCGGTCAGACGCGGTGCGGCGGCATTTTGCTCGGAAAATAT
>CAZSOR010000179.1:8330-9599 GCA_964608395.1 uncultured Pirellulales bacterium | reverse complement strand
GCGAGGACACATTTATGGCCGCCGGTATAGAAGACAGATTCAATCGAGGATATACATATAAGTACAGAACAGTGGGGACATTAATCTACAACAGAACTGTTGTAGTTAAAAATGGGGCATATCTGTGGATCCCCGACGGATTTCCCAACAACGAGCAGCAGGAAGGCCGTGACTACACTGACCCTAAAGAATCGCCGGTAAGCTGGGTCCTCTATAGCGAAGGGCCGAGATTCGACCTGGATTATATGAAGGAGCTTAAATATCCCGTGCCGGAGAATACCTGGTATAGTCCGCAAACTCGGCAGGGTGTAATTGTTCGGATGCGTTTAAAGAGCGGAACACAGGTAGGATCGTTTGAGAATTAGTTTATGAAGAACACAACCTTCGGTTATATATTAGCATTTTCGGCGGCATGTGGTTTGCTCGGGGCGGGATGTGGAAATAAGCCCGGCGAGGACAGTGCTGCGGAGATTGCCGTGACCAATTCGTATTTGGGCTGTGCGGTCCTCGATCTTTGCGGAGATGATACGGAGGTTTTGTGTTTAGCACCTCCGGGTATGTGTCCGGGTCACTTCGATATTTCGCCGTCACAGGTCGAGCAGCTTTGCGACTGCAGGATGCTTCTGCTTTTCGATTTTCAAAAGCAAATTGAGGAAACGTTATCTCGAGTGAAAGAAAGGGGTCTGAAGACGTCCTTGGTGGGAGAGACGGGTGGTTTGTGTGTTCCGGAGACTTACCTTGCGGTTTGCCGGGAGGTTCGTGATATTCTTTCGTCCGAATACCCCGAAAGGAATGTCCGATACCAAGAGAGGCTGGAAGTTATGGAAAAGAACCTGGCGCATTTGCGGGAGGAGCTTTTCGAGAAAATGCGGCAAGCCGGCATATCATCGGCCAAGGTTCTGGCATCCAATCACCAGGCCGATTTTGCGAGCTGGCTGGGTTTGGAGACGGTAGCAACGTTCGTAGGCAGTGATATTGAAACGGTCGCCGGCATTGAGCAGTGCATCAGAAAGGCAGAAGGCCAAGAGGTACGATTTGTCATAGCGAATAAGCAGGAAGGGACTGCGCTGGCCAAGGCGCTGGCCGAACAACTGGGGGCCAAGGCGGTTGTTTTCAGCAATTTTCCGGAGCTGACCGGGAGGCCAAGCGGTTTCGATGAACTCCTTCGAGCAAACGTAAATGCACTGCTTCGAGCGAACGCAGGAGATTTGCTTGAGGTGGCGAGACAATGACGAGGGGACGCATAAGTCTTTCTAACGTTGAGGTTCG
>CAZSOR010000179.1:0-8230 GCA_964608395.1 uncultured Pirellulales bacterium | reverse complement strand
GACGAGGGGACGCATAAGTCTTTCTAACGTTGAGGTTCGTTGGAGTGATCGAAGCATCCTTGCCGTTGAGGATATGCAAATCCGTCAAGGAGAGTTCGTTGGTATCATCGGAACCAATGGGGCGGGTAAGACAACTTTTCTGAAGGTCTGCTGCGGTTTGATAAGGCCAAATCGGGGGACGGTCAAGCTTGACGGGCGTGATTTGGCTGAGCTTAACGCCTGGCGCAAAGCGAATTTTCGAAAGCACATCGGCTATATTCCGCAAGCCGCTGAGTACAATACGGAACTGCCTTTTACCCTGCGTGAATTGGTGGCGATGGGCCGAACGAGCGTCAAGGCCTTACTTCGTCCGTTAAACAAAAAGGATTATGAGATTGTTGATAACTGGATTGAGAGGCTGGGCTTGTCGGAGCGGCGGTCTCAAACATTCAGAAGTCTTTCCGGGGGTGAGCAACAAAAGGCTCTTATAGCACGGGCAATGGCACAAGACCCTGAGATACTTATGCTTGATGAGCCCTGCTCGAATCTCGATTTCAACTGGAAGTATCAAATTACGGAAATCATCGAGCAGTTGCATCGGGAGACTAAAGTGACTGTCGTGATGGTTTCGCACGAGACGAGTCTGTTGCCTTCGGATTGCAGCAGGATAATTCTTTTGCACGAAGGGAAAGTTTTGGCTGATGGTGACGTCGAGGAAGTCTTCAAATCGGAGGCGCTTGAGAGGGCTTATCAGTGCCGAATTGAGACGCTGAAGATCGCAGGCCGAAGATACACCATCAATAAGAGTCAGGCGTGAGGTTATTGATTTATGGATTCGTTTTTCTACCTTGTGATGTTTGCGGGTGTTGTTGCCGGTGCGAGTACGGGGCTGTTGGGGGTCTATATTGTTGGTATGAGGATGCCTTTTATCGGGGTTTGCATATCCCATTCGGCGATGGCGGGGACCATTTATTCGATTCTATTGGGAGTTAATCCGGTCTGGGGGGCTGCGGTTTTTTCAGCGCTCAGCTCGATGAGTCTTGCTGCAATCAGGCCTGAAAGGTCGAGGCTGGATGCCAATGTGGCGTTGGCGATACTTTTCAATTTAATGCTCGGGCTTACGTTTTTAGGAATCGGGCTAATTAAGGGCAGCCGGTCCGAGGTACTTGGATTGCTTTGGGGCAGTTTGCTTTTCGTGCGCATGAGCAGTGTGGTGACTATTACGACTTTGGGTTTGGTTTTTATAGTCTTTACCATTTTATTCAATAAAGAACTGAAGGTGCTGCTGTTCAGCCGAACCATTGCCTCGGCGACAGGTGTGCATGAGAGCTTTGTTTATTGTCTTTTTCTGGCTTTATGCGGGCTGATATTAGCGGTTAACCTTCCACTTGTTGGTGGGTTGATGATATTTAGTTTGATAACATGCCCCGCGGCGGCGGCGTATCAAATATGCACAGGATACAGGTCGGTTATCTTTGCGGCGACGATTTTTGGGGCGATAAGTGCGTTGGCTGGTTTTTTGGTTTCGTACTATCTTAATCTGCCGACCGGGGCGTGTATTGTAATTGTCAGTGCGACTATTTTTGCTATTTCTGCCTCGTATAGAGCTTTAAGGTGTCAACTTAACTGAGAAGATGTTTGTTGTTATTTTCCCGCTCCTCTCGAGGAAAGATCGACGGGACTGATGGCGTTAGGAGAGCACGAAGATGGGATTTTCAGAAAAACATGACCCTCAACGGGCAGGACATTCACGAACACGATCGGCCGGAGATGCTGCCGTAGGTGGTAATGCCTACAAACAGGGCCAGGAGCCGGAAGATTGGTGGAGCGAGATCAAACGCATGCACGGACACGTTGGTCCCTGGAACGTTCTTGGATGGCGAATCGGCAAAGCGGCGCTGCGCGAACTTGATACGAAATGGGGCCGGCACGAGCTTGACATTATCTGTTACGTTCCCCTCAAGACTCCGTACTCTTGCATGGCCGACGGCCTGATCATCGGCTCCGGTAACGCCATGGGCTGGCTCGACATCCGCCTGGCGGAAGCTACCTGCCTGGATCTCATTCACGTGTGCATCCATCGTAAGAATGGCACTGGTCCCATTCTCCTCATGAAGCCCCACCGTGCGTACCTGCAGCATATAGACGCCCCGAAGCCGGAGGAGCTGGAGAAGCTGTCGCGAGAATGCAGTACCATGAAAGAGAGCGACGTGTTCGAAATCCAGCGGGTCACGGCATCAAAGACTCAGAGATGAGCAGTCACTCGACCGTATCAAGAGTACGAATCCGACGAAACTTGCTGAACAGCGCGGCAATAGAGTCCACCGCCGCCATCAATAACAATCTGTGTTCCCTTTTTGTTGTCCAGATCGTCTTGAACGAAATTGTGTACAGAAAAATACAGATAGCTACTATCGTTTGGAGAGAACGATGTGACCGACGGCAACCTTAACCAAAGCAGCGACAATTAAAATAAGCCCCAACATTAATCCGATATGTGGGCCGGTTGACAATTCAAGTTTCCAAGTATCGTAAGCGATATAAGGTACAGAAAGCCCGATCATGGATGCAACTGCAACAGCAAGAACAATGATCGGCATCTGAAATAATAGCTTGGTGGTAAACAGGCTTGCTATAACTGCAGGTACTACCAGATAAACAAACACCATCACCACTCCTATATGTACTATCGCGTATGAGATGGCAACGCCCATCATAGTGTAGAACAGAATATCCCAAAAAATGACGGATATACTTTCTTTTTTCAACTCGTAATTATTGGAAATGTGAGTAAGTGGCTTGTGAAAAACTATCGCGCAAATCACAACAGCTCCAAAAGCCATGATGCATGGCATAATGCTCCCAAAATCCATAATAGCATTTAAATCACCGGCAACTCTTTCGGCGTGTAGTTCCTGTGACCCAAAAATGCTAATAATGAAAACGGCAGTAGCGAAACCTATAGCGTAAGTGACGCCGATAATTGCTTCGAGGGAAATATTCTTTTTGTATTTGCGAACCACAGCATAAAAAACAGCAATGAGAATAACGGCGCTAATCGAGCAAAAGTAAGCAAGTGGCTCATTTTCATGGCTATGACTATGGCCGTGTTCACAAAAGATATGTTCTGCCAGGATGCCGCCGATCGCGGCAAATTGAGCCAATGAAATGTCAATAAACACAACCCCTCTTCTGAGCACGTGAGTACCGAGATAGCCCAGAACTGTACCTATCATCAGGCATAGGCAAAAGGCAATATGGTTTTCTTGATATATTAACTGAAAATCAATAATCATTAGCAAGTTCCTTTGATTTTGCCATTGGTTCTCAACGGCTTTATGCAGCGAACCAATAATGCTGCCAAGAAGAATACTCCCATAAAGACCACCAATGTTGAAGAGTATGGCCAATTTTCAAAAAACCTCAAATCCCAGATATTGTATGAAGCAAACAAGCCGAGTGTACACGCAATAAAACCCAGGGACCAGCCAAGCAAAAGCGCCGATTTCCATTCTTTTTTGAACATGGTTGCCATCGCAGCCGGCAGCATCAGAAAGACGTAGGCCAGAAAGACGCCCGCAACCGGTACGATTAAAATGGTGATAATGCCCTGAGACAGGAAGAATAGAAAATCCCAGAGCTTGGCGTTCTTTACAGTTTCAGGGTTCTCGGCCAGGGCAATGAATCTTTTTCGAAAGATATAATGAAAAACAAGCAACAGTAAATACACAATGACCGTAACTTTGACCAATCCCCACGTAACAAAATCAAGATCACCCTTGAGCGTTCCGTCAAAAAGCATTCCGCCACCATTGACCGGATCAGTAATGGCAAAGCATGCCAAAAAAGAAATCGCGAACATTATCCCAATAACCGCTTCTCGGGGTATATTTTTCGACTTCGGCTTGATCACCGCCAGTAGAAAAGAGCCAAAGGTTACTGCACCCAATGCGTATATGTAAGTGATAGGATCGTTCAACCGAACGATATTGCCTGTTCCTTCATTGCTGTTGATAACAATGCACAACAGAATTCCAAATGCCGCAAGCTGATCAAGGGCCAAATCAGAAAAGATCAACGTCCTTCTGATCACATGAAGTCCAATATATGTATGTAGAATCAGTACAACAGCAATTAGCAATAATTGCATAAGAAAGAAGTTTACTGCCTCGCTGGTTAGCATATTATGATCCTCTGATGTTGACGTTACCGTTTAAGGCGGTCGGTCCCCGACCGCCCTGGATTCATCCTCATAGGCTTTACAAGTCTTTGGTTATCAGACCAATCCTTTTTTCCTGGCGGCACTCATTAGGCCGTTCACCCAGATATCAACGAGTGATGCAGTCTGTGGTACAGATGAGCCGATACCTGTGGAACAGTTACCGGCCTATGAAGCTTTATTCCGAGCTGTACCATTGGTTGGCGTTGCAGGTTTAGGTTTTGCCCTACTTGGTTATTTTTCTCTTTTCGGGTATCCGGCAGGTACTAAAAAAATGCAGGCTATTGCTGAGAAAATCCGCTCAGGTACGGCGGTTTTTCTGAAACAGGAATACAAGATAACAGCAATTTTCCTCATTATATGATTTCTTGCCATTTTTGATAGGCGTAAGTAATTTCACAGAAAATTATCGAAGCCCGCCAGCATCCTGGGCCTTACTTTTCTTTGCGTTTGCAGGTCTTGCAAATACCGAATAGCCTCATTGTAGCTCTGGTAATAGTGAAGTCATGCTTTTTCGCTAATTGTCTTTGTGTTCCCTCAAGCCTGTTGCTGGTAACCTCGATAACCTTGCCGCACTTAAGGCAGATCAGATGGTAATGGTGCTGATGTTTGTGCTCGTAGCGTTTGATGCCATCCCCGAAGCCGACCCTACTCGCCAATCCTGCATCGTATATTACCTCCATCGTACGATATACGGTAGCAAGGCCGATTTTTGGGTCTTTCTTTTTGACCAGATTATAAAGGTCATCAATCGTAGGGTGATGCTCGGTTTTGAGGAATATGTCCAGGATTTGCTCTCGTTGTTTGCTACGGAGCATGCCGTTGTTTTTAAGGTGCTGTCTGAAGATGTTCTTTGCTGATTTCATTCATGTTTACCTTGCTTGATAATTGATTATCATTCTCACTGTCTTTCAACAAATTCTATCATATGTTGAAGCTATGTCAAAAATATTTCAAAATATTTCAAAAAAAACAATTGACAAGGAATTGTAGAAATTGTACATTGGTTAGTATGAGAATGAGAAGCATATTCATTCTCATACACAATACAGCCGTACTTTAAGCAAAAGGATGATAATTGAAGCAAACAAACAGCTATAAAATGAGACTTCTACAAAACATATGTTGTAAAGAAAATAATAAAGACTCTACATTACCACAATTCGGAAATGCTTAGTTTTACCATGATAAAAGAGACTACAACTGATAATTGGGCCAAGATACAGAACGGTTTTTTGACAACGACTCAGCTTTCGAAACTTTGCGGTGTTTCTCGTTTCACCATCATCAGTTGGATCAAACGAGGCGAGATTAGTGCAATCAAGACAATTGGCGGCCATTACAGGATTGCCAAGTACGAAGCTATATCTTTTCTTGAAACCTTAAAAGTGTAGAAAAGCTAATGTAGAAAGGGGAGGAAAAATTCAATGGAAGCTATCCTGACAGTTGAGATCGTTTTACTTGTAGCTGTGTTTTTCTTGTCCATTTTGTGGGCATGTATAAAATTCAGATAAAAACATCGGTCGCAACTGAAACCTTTTTCGGATAATCAAAAACTTTGCGCATGTTTGAGACACCGAAGAGCCTGCAAAGTAAAGATTATCTACATGTAGATTAGACGATATTGACCTAATTTCAGCGCTATGCTTCAATGTAATGCATCTCCTTGTGGTGTATTGACTTACAGGCTTTAAGGAACCACCTGTTATATCGTTGGATACAAAGTGTGAACTTTGAATAAATCTACACAAGAAATTTTTTAATAATCCCAAAAAATATTTGACAATTGTTTGAGTTTAATGTACTTTGCTTATATATGAGATTGAGAATTGTAATCAATCTCAATTATATGCCGTCTTGGTAAAAGTGTAAATTTTTCTTAAGAAAGGATTCAAACATTAGCAGAACAAAAGCTTCATTGATTGTAACGTTTTTGTTGGTATTAGCTGGGATTTGCCGGGCTGAGGGTGAGGGTATCTGGGAGCAAGAAACCCTCACTAACGGCTTCTGGGGGCTCAATGACCAGTTGGCGGACAGCGGAATAGAGTTGGGTTTTGGAATAACCAATGTTTATCAGGCCAATGTCAAAGGCGGGACCAGCACTCACAACCGTAGAGGCAGACACAGCGGCAGCTATGAGTTGGAGATGTGGGTGGACTTCGGAGAAGGTGCCCTGCGTTACGAGCACAAGTACGGCCATCTCGTTTGTGTAAAATGCGGCAAGTTCGAGGAAATCTACGGTTCGAAGCTTGAAGAAATCCAGCATGAACTCGTGAAGAAACACGGATATGTCCAGAAAAGCCATAGGCTTAATATATTTGGTTTATGCTCTCGATGCGCTAAAGAGGACACTCGGAAAAGGTCTGAATAGGGTACTATATTTTTTTGGTGGCATACTGATAATGCAAATCAATATCACAATGTTGAGTTTATTAAATTGGGAGTTTTTATGAAAGACGACCATGCGAGAAGAACAATGTGTCCTGATCACCAAAACCGTGTTTGCCGAACCAGGCAGGTGCCTGTCTTTGATGCTCAAGAACTCCTTGGTGAATCTTGCGAAGTAAGGCTGCGCCACTGCCGCGAAGAATACAGACTGATGTTAACCAAGAACAACAAATTGATTCTTACAAAGTAGATTTGATTTTGAATCAGAAATAGGAGCACGTAGCCAGCTAGCCTAATTCAGGAATGCCAGCCAGCCAGGCTCCTTCCAAGATGTACGAATGTCTTGTTGTATGGCCATAATGTGGCCGGAAAGGAGCACAAGTATGAGTTGTCACAAAATTCAACACCCCTTGACCAACCGAAAGCCAATTATTGTCATGGCAACGTTGCTTATTGCGACTGTTTCCTGGGCAGAAGATTCACCGTGGCTCCTGGGCGACTGGAATGGTAAACGCCAAGCCCTTGCTGAAAAAGGTTTCGAATTCGAATTTGTCCTTACGCTTGAGGGCGTTCAGAATGTAGCTGGGGGTGTCGCCCGCAGCAGCCGGGGATTAACAAATCTCGATCTGATCATGGATGCCTGGGGCAAGGCCCTCGGACTTTCCGAACATGGGGACTTACATCTTCATCTATTGGACAATTCCGGTGGTGCGCCAACGGAAATGATCGGTGATATCCAGGCAACTAGTAATATTGAAGCCCCCAATACGTTTAAGCTTTATGAGGCATGGTGGCAGCAACGTTATGCTGACGACAGGATTGCCTGGCTCGTCGGCTTGCACGACTACAACGCGCTTTTCGACGCATTGGATGCGGCAAGTCACTTTACAAATAGCTCTTTCGGCATATCACCTGATATTTCCCAATTACCTCCATCCATTTTCCCGACAACTTCATTGGCGTTTGTTGTCTCGCTCTTTCCAGCCGAGGGTGGCTATCTGTACTTGGGCGCCTATGATGGTGTCCCGGGCGATCCGGACAACGAAAAAGGGACACAGATCACCCTTAATAATGACGATGGAATCTTTTATGCACTTGAAGGCGGCGTTCAAAATGAAGAGACCGGCACCAAGCTCGCCGTGGGTGGCTGGTACCGCACTACAAATTTTGAATCTGAATTTAGTAGTAAATCCTATGATAACAACTCCGGGCTCTACATGATCGGTGAGACTGATTTGACCGATCGCTGGGCGGGATTCATTCAGGTAGGTAATGCCGACAAAAACCGCAACCGAATCGGCCTTTACGTAGGCGCAGGTCTGGTTTATTCGGGCTTGGTAATGGAAGACGATATCTTTGGCATAGGTTTGGCATGCGCTAACAACAGTGATGAGTACAAGGATTTTACGCCAAGTGCGGAGGATTACGAGATGGCGCTGGAATGTACCTACAAGTATAATCCGAGAGATTGGCTGACCCTGCAGCCGGGTGTCCAGTTCATAAAAAATCCCGGCATGAACCCTGATCTGGATGATGCCGTAGCGCTCTCACTCAGAGCCTACATTGTATTTTAGCCTAAAGTAATTCGCATCGCGTCAACTTGATCGACTCAGAAGCGGCAAGGCAATCGAGGATGCGGTTGTG
>CAZSOR010000178.1:0-9695 GCA_964608395.1 uncultured Pirellulales bacterium | reverse complement strand
CGATAAGAAGCCCTCGCTCCCGGGGGTATAAGCGATGTAGCGTATTGCCCCATGCCGTACGAGACGTCGGTCAACTGCTGCGGGAATTGCGGGCTATATTCGTGGGCGATTGTGACGCCGTCGCTCTGGACGAGCGCCAGGTATTCGCCTGCGACGTTGAGGCTGAAACTGGTGTGCAGTTCTCCGTAAGGAGTCCCTAGGACTGCCCCGGCTACCGCCCGGTTTTTGCCCGAAGCGAAGACGACAAGGAACTGCCCCGGATTGAGCACCACACCGTTCGGAAACTTCCACTGTTCGAGGTTATCGGCGTCGTTTGTCAGGTACCAGCCACCTAAGTGAACGACCTCGGCTGTCGGATTATAAATCTCGATCCAGTCGGAAGATTCGCCGTCTTCATCCAGCAGACCGCCTTCGGCCAGCGGTTCTTTGCTGCCGTTGCTCGCCATGAATTCGCTGATTACCGGCGTGGTAAAGACATTCTGATTTTCGTACTCATTGGGATCGTCACCCGGATCGGGCTGAGCACAAGCCGTGCCGGCTACCTGTGGCAGAGCTAAAAATACAACCAATACCAAACAGAGCGAAAAGGTTTCGACGGCTCTGAGCATTTCATATCTCCTTATTCATCAATGATTCATATTATCAATAGCAGTTTTTTTGTCCTGAAAATCACCATTTCTCAGCTCAAGCCAACCGAACTGACGCCCCGGCTGTATTTCCTTATACTTCAAAGCAAAAACAACGCACCGGCATTACAACGTCATAGAAACCAGCAAAATGTAGCCCACCTCATTTACGCGGGATGCCGTATTATGGGTCCTAAAAACAAAAGTAACTCACCATCTTTACTTATTTTAACATATTAAGGTAGTTCGGTCAATACCCTCGGTCTGCTTATCTAATCGCGGCACAAATAATTGTGTAAATATGACATTTCATTCAAAGTTACCCAAAGCTTGCTCTTATAGGACATTTACGGCTTTTTTATCGTTGACACAAGGGACAGAAGTCTGCTACAATAATGATCAGCATCTGTGGAGTTGCCTACTTGCCGGTACAATTCAGTTCGTTTGTCGGAAATTTGAAATGCAAGGCTTTTTTCTGTTGCCCAAAAGGTGATCAGAGGAGGTAAAAACCATGACGAAGGCCGGAAATTCACAAATTATGCGAACAATTCCTTTATTAATCACAATCTTCTCTTTAAGCTTACCTGCCTATGCCCAATACAGCGGCGGCACGGGAGAGCCTAACGATCCGTACCAGATCGCCACAGCAGTGGACCTGATGCTGCTGGGCGAGACTCCCGAAGATTACAGCAAGCACTTCATAATGACCGCTGACATCGACCTGGATCCCAATCTGCCTGGTCGAAAGGTCTTCGACAAGGCCGTCATCGCACCTGATGTGAACGATGTGATCGATGCTTGGGGGACAGCTCTTTTCGACGGCAAGTCGTTCACAGGTGTTTTTGACGGCAATGGTCACACGATCTCCAATCTGACGATTAGAGGTGGAAGCTTTCTGGGTTTGTTTGGGGAGTTGGACGACGACGCGGAGATTTCCAATCTGGGTCTGGAAGCTGTCGATGTCAATGGAACTGGTCATTTCGTGGGCGGCCTCGTTGGCAGCTTCACTGCCAGATACAGAATAACAGCAATAAAAGACAATGCCACCTTCTTCGTGCGCCTCAGCACCGGCAGCATCACAACCAGCTACAGCACTGGAACGGTAATTGGCAGTGGAAGGTCCATCGGTGGTCTCGTTGGCATCAATGGCGGCAGCATCGCCAACAGCTACAGCATCGTTATAGTCACAGGAGATATCAATGTCGGTGGTCTCGCGGGCGACAATAGCGGCTATATCAGCTCCAGTTACAGCAGCGGTTCGGTCATTGGAAATAGCTCTATCGGCGGACTCGCGGGCGACAATAGCGGCTATATCAGAACCAGCTACAGCAGCGGTTCGGTCAAGGGAAATAGCGATGTCGGCGGACTCGCGGGCAACAATAGAGGCTATATCAGCACCAGCTACAGCAGCGGTTCGGTCATTGGAAATAGCTCTGTCGGCGGCCTCGTGGGCTACAATTCCAACAGCATCATCACAAGCTACAGCACTGGAAAAGTCACAGGAGATAGCTTTGTCGGCGGTCTCGTGGGATCGGGATGGGTCTTATATGAGACTGTCTTATATAGCGTCTGGGATATGGAAACTTCCGGCCTAGCAGGAAGTAACGGTGGAGTTGGCTTGAACACAAACGAACTGATGGATTCCCAAATGCTCGGCCTGAACGGCTTTGGCAATGATCCGAATTGGATCCTGGATGCAGGACGGGACTATCCCAAATTAGCATGGGAGGGATTGCCGGGAGACATCATCCCTGAGCCGGACGTTGATTGGTTTGAGGAGCGCGGTACGGCGGACAATCCCTATCGAATCGACACTGCTGAGCAACTGATGCTTTTGACACGCGCCAGTGCCCTTTGGGACAAACATTTTGTCCTCGGTACGGACATCGATCTGGACCCGAATTTGCCAGCCGGACAGGTTTTTACACGGGCGGTGATTCCAACTTTCAACGGTTTTCTTGACGGAAAAGGTCATAAGATTTCCCATTTGACAATCATGGGTGATGGATATCTGGGCCTTTTCGGGCAATTAGGTTCTACAGCAAACGTATCTAATCTGGGGCTTGAATCGGTGGATGTCAGTGGAACCGGTGGTTGCGTGGGCGGCCTCGTTGGCAACAACTACGGCTGCATTATCACCTGTTACAGTAGCGGAACGATCACAGGAGATAGTCATATTGGGGGGCTCGTAGGATGGAACCATGGGAGCATCACCACCAGCTATGGCACTGGAACGGTCACGGGAGATAGTTCTATCGGAGGTATAGTAGGACAGAATGAAAGTAGCATCACCACGAGCTACAGCAGAGGGTGTGTAAGCGGTTACCAGCATGTAGGCGGCATCGTGGGTTTGAATGCTGGGAGCATCGCTGACAGCTATAGCACCGGAACAGTCGCAGGAAATAGCGACGTTGGCGGCCTCGTAGGTTGTGATGGCTATGACGTCTTCTCGCAACCAAGGCGGTCCGGAATAACAACAACAAGTTTCTGGGATATGGAAACTTCCGGACAGGCATCCAGTGCTGGAGGTACAGGCCTGACTACAGCCGAGATGCAAAACATCGATACTTTCCTGAATGCCGGTTGGGATTTTGTAGGTGAGTTTTTTAACGGCACATGCGATTACTGGCAGTTATCGCCGGCTGAGTATCCCAGGTTGCTTTATAATGCCAATAATAATCCGACAATGCCTGAAGGATTAGGAACGGTCGAGCAGCCATATCTGATACGAGATGCCCGGGACTTGGGCACTGTGTGGTTCGAGCCGATGGCTCACTACCGTTTAGAGGAGTCCTTGGATCTGTCAGGGATCACGTGGTCTATGGCCGTCATCTCTTGGTTTGGAGGAACCTTTGATGGTAATGGTTGTGTTATCATCAATCTCTATATCCAAGGTGCTGGATACCTGGGCCTTTTCGGACAATTAGACTCCACAGCGAAGGTATCCAATCTGGGACTTGAATCGGTGGATGTCAGTGGGAAATGGGGTTGTGTGGGCGGCCTAGTAGGCAGCAATGATGGCAGCATCACCGATAGCAACAGCAGCGGAACGATCACAGGAGATGCCAGTGTCGGCGGCCTTGCAGGATGGAACAATGGGAGCATCGCCACCAGCTACAGCAGCGGAAAGATCACAGGAGATACCTATATCGGCGGTATCGTTGGCACCAATTACGGCAACATCGCCGCCAGCTACAGCAGCGGAACAATTACAGGAGATATCGATGTCGGCGGCCTCGCGGGTAGCAGCGCCGGCAGCATAGCCGCCAGCTACAGTAGCGGAACAATCACAGGAGATACCGATGTCGGCGGCCTTGCAGGATGGAACAATGGGAGCATCGCCACCAGCTACAGCACCAGCTACGTCAGCGGAGATGATAATGTCGGCGGATTCGTGGGCGGCAATGCCGGAGACATCACCACCAGCTACAGCAAGGGTACTGTAAAAGGAAACAACAGAATCGGAGGGCTGCTGGGTTCAAACCACGGTTCTGTAACAGCCTGCCACAGTTCCTGTGTGGTCTTTGGTAGCCAGGATGTCGGCGGGCTGGCGGGTTACAACTACGGCGGGTGGTTTGAAAATGCGATTATCGCTGATTGTTACAACATCGGTGCGGTCAGCGGCATTGATACTGTCGGTGGGCTTGTAGGTTCAAACTACGGTAACATTAATACTTCTTATACCATCGGCTCGGTCAGTGGGAACGATAGGATTGGTGGGCTGGTAGGGTTGAATACTGACTCTTGGGATTACGAATGGATTGTTAGCTACTGTTTTTGGGATATTGAGACATCAGGCCAAGCAACAAGTGCCGTCGGCACAGTCAAGACCACAGCCGAGATGCAAACGGAGAGTACCTTTGTTGGATGGTCGTTTGATACTGTCTGGACGATTGATGAGGGAAAAGATTATCCCAGGCTGTGGTGGGAAGACGAGTAGATTAACTATTTACGATTTATTATTTACTATTTTTTCCGCGTAATCCGCGAAATCTGCGGTTACAGAGATTGATTATCCGCAGCATGCAATACGCATAACGCAGTCCTTGGGACTCCTTACGGAGAACGCAGTACGAACAAAGAACGCCGTCTCACGGAGACCTTGCCATTTACTATTTACGATTTACTATTGACTATTTGATTTCTTCTATGCGTCCTCTGTACCCTGTTTGGCTGAATAATGAACGCCGTGTAATGAAGATTTATTTTAAATATGCCCGCTATTCCGTGAAATCGTTCGTATAATACGTAACTAAATGATTATTGATTATTGATAAATGATAGAAGTAAGACAATTTCGAGCATTGAGCATCTGCGGTTATCCGCTGTTAATTCGTATGTAGTATGCTTGCCCTGAGTGAAATCGAAGGGAAAAAAGGCAGATTAATGAAAAAAACAGGTGAAAAAGAGTAGAAAACAACGAAAATTTGAGCTTAATTTGAAAAAACAAACCCAATTTGAAAATGGGTGAAATATCGTTAAGTCAATATTAACAATGGTTTATGGAGATTTTGATGGACCGAGGCGGCGAAAAAACAAACCCAATTCAAAGCCAAACAAAGCCAATCTTATTTAGCCCCCAGATTTTCTGGGGGTTGAAAACCCGATTTGAAAAAACAAAGCCAATTTTAAAATAGGCAAAACGTGTTAAGTGTTCATTTGTAAAGAGAATATGGAAATATTTACGGTTTGAGGCAGCAAAAAAACAAAGCCAAACAAAGCCAATCGCCGGCCTTTGGCCGGATGCCGGAGGCCGGACGGCGATGGACAACGGGAAGGATAGATTATGGACGGCTCAACACTCGTCAATCGTCTCTCGTCCTTTCCTGCTTCGGTCCGTCGGCGGGCGGGAAGCGAAAAATTGTTCGAAACATCCGTCTAATAAGAAGATTAGGGCAATTTTCAGTAAAAAAAGGTTGCATCTTCCGGGCAGTTCGGATACAATACAGAATATCAGAGGTTTTCTTTGGAAGGCCTATAAGAACGTCATACAGCCGTATTTTCGGCTTGTTGGAGGTAAGTGATTATGGCAGGAATGTTCTATTCCTTACAGGAAGCCGCCGAAAAACTCAATCTGACCGAGGAGCAGCTCAAAGAATTAGCCCAGGAAGGCAAGTTGCGTGAGTTTCGCGATGGCCCGAATTTGCTATTCAAAATTGATGAGATCGAGGCGTTAATACCGGAATTCGAAGCAGCGGAGCCCGAGGCCCCGGCACTCGAAGTTGCCGAACCGGAAATACCGGCACCGGTGGCCGAAGAAGAGGGAGCTTTGGAACTCGATTTATCCGAACCGGAGGTTGAAGAAGGAACAGAAGTGGAACTGGAAGTCCCCGAGCCGGAGGCCGAAGAACCGGAAGCTGTGGAACTTGAGGCCCCCGAGCCGGAAGCCCCGGAAGCAGAGATGCCGGAACCTGAAGAACCTGAAGAAGAAATTTCTGAACTTCAAGCTCTATCGGAAGATGAGGTCCCATCCCTCGAAGCACTTGAGGCGGAAATGTCGGACTTGGAAGAGCCGACGGCCGAAGTGCCGACGGCCGAAGTGCCGGAAGCTAAGGAACCAATGCCGGAAGCGCCGATAGCCGAAGCGCCGGAGCCCGAGGCACCGGAGCCGTCAGAGTCGGCGGCGGACAGCGATGAAATCCTGTTGGCGCCAGAGACAGGCGCTCCGCTTATGTCGAACGATCTGACCGACGCGGACACGGCACTAACCGGGCTGGGAACCAGCGTTCTCGGTGAGACAGACCAGGATTACGCCATTACAGATGACACCATGGCCGAGACGGCGATTCCTACCGGCGCAGGCGGGACAACGCCCGAAGTACCGCTGGAAGAGATTGAAGAAGATGTGAACCTTGATACCTTCGGCAGCGGCTCCGGATTGCTGGACCTTTCGCTGCAGGCTGATGACACTTCGTTAGGGGGTATTCTCGATGAGATTTATACCGCGGAGGACGAAGGTAAGGAACTGGGTGAAGCTGAGGGCGACTCAGCGGCGGCAATGGCCGCCGAGGCGGATCACATGATCTCCGAAGAAGATATTGCTGCTCCCCAGGCGGTTCCTGAGATGGCGGCATTGGGTCGGCCGATGATGGAGGCGGCGCCGGATGCACAAAGTAACACTCTTGGAATGCTGCTGTTTCTCCCGCTGGCGATTGTTATTTACACAACCGTCGTGGCTGTCTCCGGCCTAAAGGGTGTGATGCCTTCGATTCTGGGCTCTGTACAGGCCTTTATTTGGTATATCATGGGTGGGGCTGCCGTGGTGGCGGGCCTTGTGGTTGTAGCGGCTTTCATGTTTACCGGCGAGCGCGATAAGGCTCCTAAAGCCAAAAAGGAAAAGAAACCCAAGGCCAAAAAGGAAAAGAAGCCCAAAGCCAAAAAGGAAAAAAAGGGCAAAAAGCCCAAAGAGCCCAAGAAGCCGAAAGAGAAAAAGATAAAAAAAAAAGAAGTAGAGAATAAAAGCGACATGAGCGTGACGATTTTCGTCACTGACATAGGAGCTGCTGCGGCATTTAAGCAAGGGGGCAGCATCGTTGCACGAGTACCGCCAAGAACAATGATTCCGACAGCGGATCGTGCTCTCGGACTCAACGGCGCATTGATCTCCTATTTTGAGAACCGATCTATGGATTTTGAGGATGCGCCGATGATGAGTAACCCAGAGTGGAAAACTTTTCTTGACCAACGCTTTCCCGGGCGTGAGTGGAAGCGCTGGTTTGGAAAAACACCTTCGGCCATTTACTCCATTGTTGTAGTCTTTTGATACTATATCGCCTAACTTCGTTGCCTGGAGAAACTCGTACCTTGGCCCCAAAGCGGTTCATTATACTGAATCGGAAGAAGAATCTCGGATTTCCCAAGCTTTTTTTGCGACAAGGAGTGCTCGACAGAATTGAGGCGTTCTGATAATTGCTTCAATTTCAATTAAATGGTAATATTATGAGGATTCCAGGTGTTCAGGAGGATTTCTGCGACGTGTCACAGGGAAATTATGGGCAATTCAAGGTATATGATTGTAGATATGGAGTGTCAAGCGGACAATTACACTTTTAGGTTTTTTTATCCAGGATCCATGTGATCAATAGATTTGGATCACAATAATGTCAATAAAAGTCATCTGTCCCATCTGTTCTGCTTTACTCATAGCACCTGATGATGCAAAAGGGAAGCGGGGGCGGTGCAAGAAATGCCAGACTGTTATCATGATCCCGAAAGCGAACTCTGTCCGTTCGGGTAGCCCAGAGCCACATGGGTGTGAGCGTCAACGACTAAATCCGCAAGAAAGTATTCCTGAACCCAGGAACGGAGCTGTCCAATTACTTGCTGAAGTAATCGCAGAATCGTCAACAGATACTGCGCCTTGTGGGCGATGTGCCAAGCCAACAGAAAGGAAATACCGGTATCTGGGACTATGCGAGACCTGCCGGAGTGAGTTAGTTCTTTTCTTCTGCGTTAAGTGCAACGTGTCACTTAGATCCGAACAGCAGAACTCTGGTAGGGCAACTTCGTGTCCCGTGTGCAAACAAACCGTGACCATTCCCCGCATAAGACTCTGGAAATTGATCGATGATGAAGATTTGTCTCGGATTGTTAACCGAGCAATTGCGACTGATGGGGATGAATTGACTCGCGCAATAATGCATGTGGTGACGATTCTCCAGGATGTCGGTTATGTACGGCATGCCGAGTTGATTGATCGTCTTTACAGAGACGGTCCGCACGGGGCCATCGCTGTCCTCAAGATGGAGTTTCCTGATGATCGGGATATCAGTGGCGAAATATCGGGTATAGAGTATAACCTACCCGGGAAGTTCCATATGGATGGTTCGCCGATGTCGCGGGAGGACACGCGCGCGTATCATATTGGCGCCATTAATCATGTGATCAACCGGTGGCTTGGTCCCTGGTCGGTCAAAATCTGGTGATTACCCAACAAGGTGCAGACCGGCGATTTTGCAGAATAATTTTATTCGATATTGATCCCCAGTACGTCCGTCATCGAATATGACGCCGGCTCTTTACCGACAAGCCATTTTGCCGCCCGTAATGCTCCACGGACAAATGTGTCCCGGTTGTTGGCCGTATGATTTAGAGTGATTGTCTCGCCGAGCGTGCCGAAGATTACCGAATGAACGCCGGTGATATCGCCTGCGCGGACCGCGTGCATGCCGATTTTGCCCTTTTGCCTGAGAGCGTCCTTGCCGGATCTGCCGTGAGCGAGGGCTTCGGGGAAATCCCGCTCTGTCGCCCGGCAAATGTTCTCGGCCAGCGTAAGAGCGCTGCCGCTGGGGGCGTCTTTCTTGAAACGGTGGTGCTGCTCGACGATTTCTATGTCGTATTCGTCGCCGAGCATCGAAGCAGCTTTTCCGACCAGGGCGAATAAAATGTTCATCCCCACGCTCATATTGGTCCCGTAAATAACGGGGATATTGGCGGAGGCGGCTTTCATTTTATCTCGCTGCGATTCGCTGAGGCCGGTCGTGCCTGATACCAGGGCAACGTTGTTTTTAAGGCAGTAATCAATGGTTTCGCCCACCGCTTCGGGCTGTGAGAAGTCGATTGCCACATCCGCGTCAGCGGCAGGATAGGTATCGGTAAGGACGACATCTATCGGCCCGGAAGCCGATTCGAGGCTGTAAACCTTGCCGATATCGGGATGGCCCGGTCTCTCGACGGCCGCAATAATATCGAATTGGCCGGATTCGGCCGCCAGAGAAAGAATACGCCGGCCCATCCGACCGGCAGCACCGATAATTATGAGTTTGATTACCATTTTGCTCTACCTGTATTATATTGCCAATAAACCGAAAAAAATATAACCGCAACAGCAGATAATTGCAAAAAATTTATATTGAAATATTTTGCCGATATTGTTATCATCAATGGTTTAGAAATTTCGGAGCACCGTAGTTATGAAAGAAAAAATACATCCAAAATATGAAAAAGTAGTGGTTCGTTGCGGTTGCGGCAGTACATTCGAGACTCGCAGCACGGCAAAGGAAATCCATGCAGAGATATGCTCGATGTGCCATCCGTTCTATACTGGCAAGCAGAAATATGTCGATACAG
>CAZSOR010000177.1:0-9703 GCA_964608395.1 uncultured Pirellulales bacterium | reverse complement strand
GCGCCGAAAAATCTCTTGGGCATCTGCATGGCGCCGGCGTCGACACCGCCTGTCAGGATTCTACCCGAGTGCGGCATCTCGGTATTATATGCACGCGCAAGCCGCGTTATCGAGTCCAGCAGAATCACTACATCTGTACCGTACTCGATAAGTCGCTTTGCTTTTTCGATTACAACTTCTGCAACCTGGCAGTGACGTGCTGCCGGTTCGTCGAAAGTCGAACTTATAACCTCAACATCTTCAGCGGTTTTCCTCTCCATTTCGGTAACTTCTTCCGGCCGTTCGTCAATCAGCAGCACGATCAATTTCACATCAGGATGATTTGTGCTCAGGGCGTTTGCAATTTTTTGCAGCAGGATTGTCTTGCCGGTTCGCGGCGGAGCAACTATCAGGCCACGCTGGCCTTTGCCCACCGGCGTGACCAGATCGATAATCCGCATATTCAACTCTTCCCCTGTCGTTTCGAGTATAAAACGGTTCTCAGGATGCAATGGCGTCAAGTCGCTGAACACAACCTTTTCCGCAAGGTTGTCAGGATCTTCGAAGTTGATCGCTTCGACACGCAGAAGGGCAAAGTACTTCTCCGAATCTTTCGGGGGCCTGATTTGACCTTGTACAATATTTCCGGTGCGCAGGCCAAAGCGTCTGATTTGAGACGGAGATACATAAATGTCATCCGACGATGACAAATAGTTATAATCCTGATTTCGCAGAAATCCGTAACCATCCGGCAGCACTTCCAGCACGCCTTCGCCGTACATCAGACCGCTCTGGTTAATACGCTCCTTGAGAATTCTGAAAACCAAATCCTGCTTCTTCAGCGCGCTGTATTCCGTGATACCTTCATTCTTGGCAAGATCGTGCAGCTCTGAGACGGTGAGTTTTTGCAAATCCGTCAAATACAAGCTGCCTTTTTTAATCCGTTCGTACTTGGCATGAGTGGATTCTTCTTCAGCTTTCTTGGCTCTCAGGGCTTCCTCCTCGGCACTTAAACCGGTGGCCTCTTCAGCCGTTGCCGTAGCCGTTGCCGTAGCCGTAGCTGTAGCCACTTCATTCTCAGGCGGTATCTGCTGCTCTTCAGGTTCGGTGACAGTTTGTTTTTTCGCAACTGCCTTTTTCTTCGTGCTCTTGCGTTTTTTGGTTGTGCTTTTTACAGCCTTAGCCATCATGACTCCTTTTCCATTTGTAAAACTTTTCTGTTACTCCTGTGAACCTCGTTCCACTAAAAGCAAGCGTTAGAGGCATTATTCCACAGAATAACCTTCCCGAAGGAATTCAATAAGATTTGAACATTGAATAGTAGAAATAAAACCTATATTTTAAAAACGGGTAATAGTAAATTCGAGTGAACTGTTAAAACCCCGCTTACCCATTATTCATAATATCAGAGAAAATACCAGCGACCTGTCTGACCAATGCCGAGAAGTCAGAATTGTTTTGTACCGTATTATCGGCAAGGCTTAACTTGTTGTCCAGAGAAATCTGAAAATTTTCTCTAATTTTAAACTGATTTTTGTCAAAATCCTTTTTTTTTGCCCTTTCTGCCCTTATTTTTTGCTCGCAATCGACAAAAATAAGCCTGTCGCATTGCTTTGCCCAGCCAACTTCCACCAATAATGGCATATCCAGCACGATTGCCTTGACTTGATTTTGTCGATTATATTGCTCTATAAGCTCCTGGGTACGCGCAAGGACAAGAGGATGAATTACCCCGTTTAAAGATGCAAGTTTATCGCCATTAGAAAAGACTACGCCGGCAAGTTTCTTATGTTCGATTCTTCCCGAAGAATCTAAAACAGCTTCGCCAAAAAGCCCGACAATCTTTTCTTTAACACTATTCCTGTCGAGCAACTCGTGAGCGATCTTGTCGGCATCAATTAACTTGCATCCCAACTTGGCAAATTCAGCCGCAACAGTACTCTTTCCGGAGCCGATTCCACCCAAAATACCTATTATTGGTTTGTCTCCGATAATGTTCACAGGCGGGCAGTCTAACCACTCTCTTGCAACCGGTCAAGTAATTTTTAATTCATCAAATTTATTGTGGCGGGGTAATAGTGATTTCTATCGGGGATGAGGTTGCAGTTATTCCACGGCTGTCCGTCGCTGTTGCAGTGATACTATAGAGCCCTCTTGCGTTCTCTCTGAAATTAGTCACCCAGCCGTCGGAACTGTCGCTATCCTCATCGATTTTCCTGCCGTTGACAAAAAACTCCACCTTCACCACGGGCCCGTAAATACCCCATGCCTCAACTTCGATTTCAATATCGGCCGGCTGCATAACAAAAATGGCGTCATTCTGCGGCGATATAATATTTACAACAGGGGGTTTTACGTATTTGAGCCAATCTTCCGACAGCAGGGCAAGGTCTGCCGTATTTACTATACCATTTCGATCCAGGTCACCGGGCTGCCGGCTTTCGGTTTTCATCCAAAATTGAACCTGAAAAGCAAAATCCTTTGAGTTGACAAGCCCATCATTATTTATATCCGCCAGCAAACTCCAGCCATGGGGCGGAATACCGGCCTCGGCTGTGCCGCCGTAGCAGCCCATATTGATACGCAGGTTGCTTGCCCACAAATTAGATGGGCCATCTGGTATATTCGACAATTCGCCATCCAATGGCGAGCCCGGATTACCAGCGTCGATACATGGACTGGTTATTTCATCGTAGCGCCAGCGCCGGCGCTCGATGTCCCACCGCCAGCCTGCACTCTTCAAATGGTAGTCGCCTGCTTCCGGATCGGCAAAGAGCGGGTCGGCACCGATGTTCCCAATCCCCCCAAGTGTTCCGGTCCAACCCTGGATACAGCAATAATTTATTACCGATATCCTGCTGCCGCGAGCATCGTTAATCTGTGCCGATTCTCCCATACCGCCGCTGTCACTGTTGCCCCAGAGAATGGAGTCGGCCAATTCGGCACTGCCACCCCATCCGTTCCATATTCCGCCGCCCATCTCCGCTGAATTGCCGTGTAATGTGCAGTTAATCAGAGTGGGTATAGACTCGCTGTTTTTGACAGCACCACCGTATTCAGCCATGTTTTCACGGAACGTGCAGTTTGTCAGGCTCGGTTTGCTGTCGTAACAATTATACATACCCCCGCCATGCCGGGCGGTGTTTGCAGTGAAAGTGCACTTAGTTAAAACCGGGTTGCTATCCTCGGAGTTATAAATGCCGGCCCCGCTGTGGTTGGCAAAGTTCCCGCTGAAAGTGCAATTTGTAAGTATCGGGTGGCTATTAACCAAATTACACATTCCGCCGCCGCTGCCGAGCGCCGAAAGCTTCGATTCGGCCGAGTTTTCGCTGAACGTGCAGTTGGTCAGTATCGGCGAGCTGTTGTAAGAGTTACAAATGCCGCCGCCGTACTCTCCTGCGGTGTTTCCCGTGATGATACAATTGATTATCGTTGGGCTGCTTGCCGTACATTTAATACCGCCACCGAACCCGCCGGCAGTTCCATTGCTAATTGTAATACCGTCGAGGATGGAATTCTCGTTTTCGCCGTTGTGGAAATCGAAGCCGCGGCCCTTGAACTGACAGTCGATAATGCAGTTTTGCGGACCGTTTTCACTTTTTACCGTGATAGACTTTCCTTTGAAATCGATATCGAAGTTTCCTTCTCCGGAATATTGCCCGTCGGCAATCCATATAGTGTCACCATTCGAGGCGTCGTCTATCGCAGCCTGAATTGTGGGATAGACGCCCGGTACCCGGTAACCGGAAAATTCCACCGATGTAGTAAACGAATAGCACAGACCGTTGTTGTCCGCGGTGACCTTGTTGCCCACTGCATCGACCAGGTCTATGACGAAATAGTAATCCGTGTTTAAAGAAAGAGGCTGGAGCCTGATGGTATGATCATCGGCAATTATAATATCTTCCTTTGTAAAAGTATATGGCCCGCCGCATGTCAGGCCGCTACGAACCTGGGCCTTAGTCGGTTCGTCGGTCGCAAATATAATGCTTGCCACATGTCCCTGCATCTCAACCCGGACACTCAAAAGCTCCGGTGTTTCAGAATCCGTAACAGCACTGTCCATTGTTGCCGCCGGATTGCCGGAGCCGTCATTGGCATCGAAATATATCACCGTAATGACCTCATCAGAGGAAACCTGGACAGCTCCATCTTCTCTGTCAGGTTCGCCGGAGCCGGTCGAGATGCTCCCTGTAAAAACGCCGGAAACGGAACTGCTTTCGGCCAGAACAACCTTTTCCAAGTCACCCCCGCCTGTCATTACGGTTGCTTCCTGCGTGCCTTTGCCCCTGAGGTCCCAATCCGCCAGGAGCATTCCCACAACACCGGGGCGGGCATAATAGTCACTATCGAAACTGATATACCCTCGCGAGGGAATGACCGCATGCATTGCTCCCGAAAGATTTACCCTCCCATTCGAACGGCAGATTCCGGGTGAAATCGGATCCGCTGTTCTTGTCAGCACGTCATAAACCTGATCGAATGTCATTAACGGATTGGCTGAAAGTAACAAAGCACAAGCGCCCGCGATATGGGGACATGCCGTTGACGTTCCTGATAAGAAAGTCGTGTATCCGTTGTTGGATACACCAAATGAAGTTCCTTCCGCGCTTAGCGACAAAACATCCACCCCGGGTGCCGCTATGTCCACACAGTCACCATAATTAGAATAAGGCCATCTTTGGTCGTCCGAATCTGTTGCCGCAACGGAAATAACGTTTTTGTAGCAAGCCGGGTACTGAGGCAAGTTCGAATCATCGTTGCCGGCGGACGCGACTATTATTACGCCCCGGCTGTAAGCGTAATCAACGGTATCTTTCAGTAACAGGGACTCGTTTGGCGTGCTCCAGCTATTGGAAATAACATCGGCACCGTTTTCCACGGCGTAATAAACGGCAAGTACCGCATCGGATGTGCTTCCATCTCCGAACAAGCCCATAAACTTAAGGGCCATTATCCGTGTATTCCAGCAAATCCCCGTGATATCTAAATCGTTATTACCCCTGGCGGCGATTATGCCGGAACAATACGTGCCGTGGCCATAGTCATCCATCGGATCGCCGGTGTTATAAATGAAATTATAGCCATGCATATCGTCAACGTAGCCATTTTCGTCGTCATCTACCCCTTCGGCTCCATTAAGTTCGGCTTCATTGACCCACATGTTGTCCCGTAAATCTCTGTGGTTATAGTCCACACCCGTATCCAATACGGCGACCACGGTCTGTGAGCTTCCGGTGTAAATACTCCAGGCTCCCTGGGCAGCTATCTTGTCCAGAGACCATTGGTCGGAATGCAGAGGATCATTCGGTATCGAGTTTGCCGAAACAATGTAGTTCAACTCCGCATATTCAACATCGGGATTGCTTCGATACTCGGCAAGAGCTTCTTCAAGTGATTGCCGGGATTCGCAGTCAAGCTGAATCCTGTATATACTGCCGAGGTCGGGGACTTTTGTGGTTTTCGGAGCCCGCTTGAGTCTTTCGAGGATGCGTTTTTGTTTTTGTGCCGGGGATTTGCCGATTTCTTCCCTGAGTGATTCGAGCTGTAGTCGTCTTTTTCGAAAGTCCTTTAAAAGAGGTTTGATCCGGCTGACCCTGTATTTCGCATTCAACTGACCCGGATGGGATGACAAGGGCGAGAAGTTCGGGATATCTGCCGAGTTTTGTAGTTGTAGCTGTTTTTCGATTGTGTCGGCGGCCGGCCCGCGAAATTTTACAATTATCTCATTCGGTACGCAGCGGCAGGGCTCTGCGCCAATTACCGCCGGTGTTAAGACCGCTGAAAATATGAGCAGGGCAAGACTTAAAAGTACCGTCTTTTTCATTTACCTGCTCTCCATGATTTATCATGCATATATTAGTAACAGCCGCTTGAGAACGTCCGGGCTGTGATGCTATGAAGCTGATATAATTATAGCACGAGAGCAGTTGATTTTGCAAGGACTTTATTCAAATCCCGGCAAGCACAAAGATTGTAAATTCAGTATCTCCAAATCCGGCACGCATCGGCGTAACGCGAGAGGCCGGGTATAACTCACGAGAGACTGACTTTCTCCGGAATCTTTTGTATGCTGCTCAGCAGGTAGTCCTTAACCACCACGTCCCAGCTCATATTTTTCGCGAGTTCGTAACCGGTTTTAACCATGCTTTCAATCTCGGACTCGTCTTTTGGCAAGCGTGAGCATATCTGCATCGCGACCTTTTCGCTCTGGCTTGCCTCTATTCGGTCCCGTATCGATCGGTCGATCTGAAGCAAATCTTCAATATCGGCATAGGTCCGGATTTCCAGGTCGGTATAGTCGGCAACAATAACATTCTTGACGTTTTCCGGGCCGGTTACGTCCCTCAGGAAACCTAAACAGCCGCAGACACTGCTGAATACGCATATACCGCCAAAAGTCAGCGGCTCAAGCTGGGCGATTCCGAACGGCTCATAAATGCTCTGGCCAAATTCGACATCGGTTCCCTTGCGGATGTCCATAAATTCCATATCATGAGGCATTTTTTGGCCGCATTTTTGGGGATCAAAGCCAAACTGGTTAATGAACACTATTTTCAAATTCCTGCTTCTGGCGTTGAATTGCTGTACAGCAGTATAGTAATTTGCCTCCCCGCCGGATAAGTCCGGCCAGCTTTCACGATGAGCCACGGGCCAATTATATGTAGACTCCATATCGTGAATGTCCCGGCTGCGACGCTGCGATACTTCAGTCGAAAGGACAAACAGCACTCCTGTCTTGCCCTGCGTCCTGAACTCCCGCTCGATGTGTTCAAGAACGCGCAAATCACGCCACATTCCTTTGCTCTGAACGAGCCTTGTCACGTGCGTGAAAACATAATCAGGCTTATAACCTAACAGGTTTTCACAATATCGCTGGAGCTTTTCTCTCGATGCGAGCTTCTCGGCAAGACTGATTTCGTATGCAGGGATGCCATTATATACTATATCGATATCGGCGGTTTCGAATTCCGGTGCCAGGAAACGCAATTCATCGACGACATAATCGCCGACCGCGCATATACGGTCACAGTATTTTGATGCCTCCACGAGAGAGTGCTTGAAATAGGTACTCTGGTCACCGAACACTTCGTTGACGTAAAGTCCGTCGCTGTGAGCCTGTCTCATGACATTATAAAACATCGTATCGTGCCCGGGATGCTCTTCTACAATGCGTCGCATAGGGGCCACTTCATGAGCGTAAAAAACTGTTTTAAAGTTACACGCAGGCTCAAGAATAGCTGCCAATGCGGTTGGCATTCCCATAAACTCATGCGAGATGATTATGGTCGAATCTTCAGCGGCGCCGATCGCTTTGAGCACAGCAATTGCCACGGGGGCCAATCTGACATATTGCTCGAACTCCCACAGGTTCTCGAATAAATTACTGCGGATGCCGAATTCCTCGAACAACCGCCTCTTGAATTCGTTCATCGGACCCTTATCTATATGTCTTACATCGACCAGCACAACTTCAGGCGAGCTTATTATGCCGGTCTGCTTGTCAACAAAAGTACGTCTGCCGTATACTATGCCCGCGTTGTAGAAATTTTCGATCTTATGGAATGCATGAGCATACCCTGTGTTTACAAATTGATCGATAGACGAGTAGAGCACTTCACTATTCTCGCCGAGCCGTTCCGATGCCGAGCCTTCCGTGGTGAACAGCGGGCCGATGAGTATTGAGCGTTCTACTGCATCGAGATAGGGTTTGCTGGTGAAGAATCCATGCAGAACGGCGCCTATACCGCCGACCTTCCCCACCGTCTCGTGGGTGACGTGTACTGCTGTTGTCTCTCTGGTCATAATAAGTTTCCCTCCAAGTTTAAGTCTGAGGTATAATCAGGTTGTTCTTATTATATCTACGTAAAATATAAGAAATGGGATCATTACAACCAAATAAAAGGGGCCCTGTGACGTGCTGTTTTATTTGGACCGAAAAAACGGCATGAAATGTGCAAAGATAACGTGTATTTTAGGACGCTTTTGGCCGGCCTTGGGAATTTTTATTTGGGCCCGCCGATTGTCTCTCGTAAAGTTCTTATCGTACCTGCAAGAACCTGTGGGGGAATATCAGCCAATTTCGGGTCGGGGATTTCGCTAAGCGCTATTCGATCAATAATCTCAACTGCCCGTTTACTGAAAGGGGCAATCAAAGCGGCCGTTCTATCGGCTTCGTCCAATTCACCGTACACCATTTGCCGGAGATACATGATTATGTTTTGTGTCAACTCCCTGTCGCCCATCTGATATACCGCCCCGGCTGGCGGAGCGGGCCCGTCCAGAATCTCTCTTTCTTTTAGAATGTCTTGTGTAAGCCTGTGTGTCTCAGCCATTAGCCGGTGCTCTCTTTCCACATCGGTCTCATCTATTGGCGTCAGCTTCAGCTCTTCGCCGGTATCCATGCTGGGGACATATAGTTTATTGTGACATGCCGGGCACTTGCCCCATTTGCCTCCGGCGGTGTCCGCCGCTTCTATCTTTTTCCCACAATACTCGCAATGAAATACGATCGCCATTTTGACACCTCTGATGAAAACTTTTCTATTTCTCCGCTCTATATTCCGCGGCCACCTCGGTGGTTATTCCGCCGCGAGGTGTAAATCGAGAGATAACTTTCATCCAGCGTGGTTTGCATAAACCAGTCAAATCATCCAGTATATCATTCGTTAGAGTCTCGTAAAAAATCCCCTTGTTGCGGTAACTTTGCATGTAGAATTTCAGGCTCTTAAGTTCTATGCATAATTTACCGGGACAGTATTCGATGACAATCTCACCGAAATCAGGCTGGCCCGTTCGAGGACAAACGCTCGTAAACTCGGGACATCTGATCGTTATACGATAATCCCGCCCGGGACGGGGATTTTCGAACATTTCTATTTCTACCTGCTCGCCCATTATTCTTTTTAACCGCCTTTATAAAACTTCACGTAATATTATAATCGAGAGATTGCTCCGGGACAAGCAATAATCAATATAAGAAATGATGAAAATCTCCCCCGGCACAAAAATTGCGAAAACCGGCCAAAATTGTTGCATAGAACCGGAAGCTCAGGTATATTTGACTTTCCGAAGGCTCCAGGATTTAGCAGGACGCTGTTGATATCAATAAATCCCGTTACGAATCGTTAAATATTTGAAAGGAATCAGGAAATGACAAGAAGATTAGTTGTTGCAGGTTTAATGGTTGGGGCAGTCCTTTTCGCTCTGGCGGGTTGCGATACGCAGAACGAAGTCTATGAGAACGAAGGCTTTATAGAGACCCAGGTGACCCCGGAAGTCAGCAAGGCTGAAGAGGTCGAAGCGGCTAAAGCGGCTATCGAAGCGGTTAAAGCGGCTGAAGAAGTCAAAGAGGTACAAAAGGTCGAAATCGCTAAATTGACGCTTCGGATTAATTGCGGAGCCACCGAACCTTACACCGACAAGGCCGGTAACACATGGCTTGCCGACCAGGGCGTGGAACCCGGCGGAAAATGGGGTGCCGTCGATGGCCTGACCGTTGACCGCGGTGAATTGGGTATTGAAGGTACTGATGCGCCAAAGATTTACGAGACCGAACGCTACAGCATGGAGGGATATAAATTCACCGTCCCCAACGGCAAATATACCGTCCGGCTGCACTTTGCCGAAACATATGACGGCATAACGGTAGAAGGCGAACGGGTTTTCTCGGTGACAATTAACGAACAGACCGTCCTGAAGGACATCGATCCATTTAAGGAAG
>CAZSOR010000176.1:0-9719 GCA_964608395.1 uncultured Pirellulales bacterium | reverse complement strand
CCCGCGGGGCCTGGGCTATCACCCAGACAGGCCAAATCGAAACAACCGCCCCGGCTAACAGAAACGGCAGGGCGTTTTTGAATCTCTCTTTGATCGACCCGGCATGGACGCTCAGCAGCAGCACAAAAAACAATAACTCCACTATAACCGTGGTTACACGCATGCAGGTAGCGAATGTGAGCACGGCTCCGATGGCTGCGATGCGCCAATATTTTGATTTTTGCTGAAAGTCGGTGGATATAAACAGCCAGAAAGACAGCATAACGCAGAAAATCACGACATCGTGGTTCCACGCGTAGCCGTTGGCATAATCGACGAGCGGATTGAATACGTACAGCACGGCCGCACACAAGCCCAAAATCATGCCGGAAGCTGTAAAAGACCTAAAAATGTGCCGGTATATACCGACTATGCCCAGCATCACGAGAATATCGCACACGCAAGATACGATTCTGCCTACGAGCAGATAGTAAGTTGTGTTAAACACCTTAAATAAGGCCGCGCAGAGCAATGAATGGTAGGGCATTTGGGCGGCGTATGAAAAATCCCTGTAGATCATCTTGCCCTGGGCCATCAATGCCGCCCCCGTGCAATACATCTGCTCATCCCGGCCAACAGGCTTGCTCATCGTATTTGCCACCACGGCGAGCGACAGAATAAATAGTATTAGAACGACGATAATATTAATGATTTTCGGCGACATATTGTTATTCAATTTAGATTTACGCTTTGGGGCCATATTACCATTCCGCAAGTTCGCCGAGCAGTTCCTCGACCAGATCTTTCATCGTTACGATGCCGACAGGCTTTTCCCGTCCGAAGCGGCCGGCTCTTACTACCAGGACAATCTTGTAATTTTCCTTCTGCATGATGTTCATGGCATCTATAACAGTCATGTCGGCGTCGAGTTTTCGGATAGGCTTGACGAAACCGCGCAGGTCGGCGAACTTTTCCGACGAGCTTAACGCTTCGTATATACCGATAAAGCCGATGATGTCTCCAGCCCGGCCCTCGGTGACCGGCAGCCGTGTAAAAGCACACTTGTTTAGTTTCTTCAATAAGGCGGAATTATCAGAATTGACATCGACGGTCTCGACATTGTGGATTTGAATCATAACCGAGCTTAAATGAACGTGTGATATGCCTACCAGGCGATTGACAATCTCACTTTGCACGGGACTGAGGAAGCCCTCTTCGTGAGTGTCTTGTAGAATCGCCTGAACTTTATGTCTTTGTGCCGACGCGATGAACGTTCTGGAAGTTGTTGTAAGTCCTACCAGCCGGGCAAAAGAGCTCGAAATGAATTTGAGCACAGGTAATATGCCGCTGAAGTTTAGAGGTTTGTAAATGGCGTAAAGGAGGGGAGAAAAATACGGCGTCAGCACGTCCGCACGATAGAGAAATATGTTCTTTGGGATAAGCTCAGAGAAGATGAAAAGTATTGGAACCATTAGCAAAGTAGCGAGCAGCTCGGCTCGATGTTCGTATTCGGCGCCGAACCGCGTCAGAAAAGAACTGGTGACGATGCTCGTGGCCAAGTAGTTGACTAGATTGTTGCCTATCAGCAGCGACAACAGCAGGCCGGAGCTGTCGCGCAAACAACGGCCGAGGATTACAAAAGGTAATTGTTTCTTTTCGATGCCCAGTCGCAGTCGAAGCCGACTGAGCTGATACAGGCCGGTCTCGGAACCGGAGAACAAACCTCCCAGTATAATGCAGCATGCAACAGCCAAAACTAAAATAGTGTTGTTAAACATTGTTTTGGAACGGTTCAAGAGTTAATACGAGCGTTTCGATTCGGTGGTGTTTTACTTTTTCCACGGTAAATTTAAGATTTTTCAAATACGCCGAGTCTCCCGGTTTGGGTACCCTGCCGAGCAGGGCGGTGACCAGTCCGCCGAACGTTACCATGCGGGTCTGTGCCGGATCAATCCCTAAAACTTCGGCCCAGTCGTGAAGAGCGACATTTCCCGACAGTCGATATTCAAAAGGTCCTGTCTGCTCGATCGGTTCGGTTTGGCTTGTCGGTTCGATCTGACCGAGCAGTTCTTCGGCAATATCTTCGAGCCGTACCGAACCGGCGATACCGCCGTATTCGTCGACCACGATTGTCATGTCGGTTTTGCTCCTGCGGAAAAATTCCAGCAGCGATTCGACCGTTTTTTGTTCCGGTACAAAATTGACCTCCTGGACAATTTTGTCCAGCGTAACTTCGCCCCGGAGCAGTATCTGCCGGAGGTGGACCAGGCCGATGATGTTGTCGATCGAGCGGACATAAACAGGCAGCCTTATCAGGTGATTTTTTTTCATCATTTCTCGGGCTGCTGCGCTCGATTCAGTCACGTCACAGGCAATCATATCCACTCGCGGCCTCATCACGTGCCGGACCTTCAGAAAACCAAGTTCGATCACTTCGGAAAAGAGCTTGTTTTCGTCGGCGGTAATCAATCCCTGTTTCCGGGTGGTATCGATCAGGGATTTGAATTCACCGACGGTTATTGCCTTCGGGGCCCTGGCCGGTCCCAAAAGCAGCCTTAAGGTGGGTTCTAAAATGGTAACTTTGAAAACCAGTTCGACAGGCCCGAATATTTGGAGGCAGAGATATGCCGGCAGGGCGGCGGCGACGCAGAAATTTTTTGAGTTGGCGTAAGCCAGGGATTTAGGCAGAATTTCGCCGAAGAGCAGCACCCCGACAAAGCTCATCAGGGCGGCAAACGCGGCAACCAGGCCGCCATAGTCTTTGAGCCGGATTATCAGGACGCTGGAGACGGCGTAAAAAAGTACGTTGACCGTCATATTGCCGAGCAGAAAGCAGTTAAGCAGTTTCCGGCGTTTGCCCAGGAGCCTGGCGACCAGTTTTTGAAGTTTGTGCTCGGATTTCACAAGCAGGCGTATCTGCCTTGGTGTTAGATTGATAAATGCGGTCTCAGATCCTGAAAAAAACGCGGAACCGGCAAGCAATATCAACATCAAAATAATTTTAGGCACCAGGGCCGCCATCAGCAACTATCCGACTGTGGTTTTAGGTAAAGCGATCTTAAACGTGCTACCATGACCAGGTTTGGATTCTACCGAAATGCAGCCTTCATGTCTATCGATAATCATTTTGCAAAATGCCAGCCCGATGCCCGCTCCGGAATATTCGGACGGTGAGTCCTTATCCGTTTTGGTGGTAAAGAAGGTTTCAAAAATGTTTGCCAGGTCGTCCGGATCAATTCCTTCGCCCGTGTCGGCTACTTCGATCACAACGGTATCGACCGTCTCAGCGGCCCTGATGGTCAAAACTCCGCCGCGAGGCAGCATCGCATCGCGGGCGTTGAGAATCAGGTTCATTAAAACCTGCTGTATCTGAACGGGTATTACGTATAAGGTCATATCATCAGGAATCCGCATATCCACGGTAATTCCGTCTTTGGCAAAATCCCGGCAAAGACAGGTGAAAATCTCGTCGATCAAATCGAGCAGTCGGGCATTTTGCTTTTCCTGAGTTTCGCCGCTGACCAGGGCGAGCATACTTTCCATGATCTTCGCGGCACGCCCGCAGTTTTTGGCCACTTTTTGAAGAGCTTTTTCCGTAAGTGCTCTGTCGTCCGGGTTGTCCAATGCAAACGTAGCATAGCTTTTCATGGGAGTCAGCAGGTTATTCATCTCGTGGGCTATCATATGGCTGACAGTGCCAATATTGGCCAGATGCTGGAGCCCGGCGAGCTGGGATTTTAAGGCCTCATTTTGAAGTTTCTGGACTTCTACACTTTTGTGCAGCGACAGGCGTTTTTCCGTAATACTTGTCAATTTTCTGTTCCTACGATAAAATTTGATATCTATTGAGGTATATCGACCTATAATGCGTTTTTTCTTGAACCTTGACCGATATAAAATGACACGGGTGCAATGAACGAGCAGAGTATTTTAGACGAGCTTTTGGCGCTTTTGGAGGCAAACGGCGTGACAATCCGTAACGAGCCTCTTGGCGGCAGCGGCGGGGGACTTTGCACGATCAAGGGGCAGCGTATTTTTTTTGCCGATACACAGGCTTCGTCCATTGTTTCTGCGGCAATATGTGCCGAGGCGGTGTCGAAAGTAGTGGATGTTGAGCAAGTATATATCAAACCGCTAATCCGCCAGTTTATTGAAAATAACAGCAACCAGGTAACTTGAAAGGTAATGCAATGATAAAAAGCAAATGGCCGGCAATAATGGTAATCTGTCTTGTGACAGTACTATGTCACTTAGGCGGCACGTCGGTATTGAATTCGGCACAGGTAAGCCAGACATCCGTCAACTCGATCGGCATGAAATTTGTTCGCATTCAGCCGGGATCGTTCCTGATGGGGCAGGATAAAGGCGGCGATTGGGACGAGCGGCCCGTCCACAGTGTGAGCATCACGCAATCTTTCGGAATCTCCGCGACTGAGGTGACGAACGCCCAGTACGAGCAGTTCGATCCCGAGCACCGCGTGCTTCGAGGTAAACTCGGTTTTTCCAAAGGGGACGACGAAGCGGTGGTTTTTGTTAGCTGGCACGAAGCGGCGGATTTCTGCGAATGGCTCTCAAAGAATGAAGACAAGCCCTACCGTCTGCCGACTGAGGCCGAGTGGGAGTATGCCTGCCGGGCCGGCACGGAGACGGCCTACCACACCGGCGACATTCTGCCGGAGGAATTTTACAAGAATGCTCGCATGAGCTGGTTTCCCGATCCTGCGCGTCAACGCAAGAGTGCTAAACCGCTGCTGGTGACTGTCGCGCAGACCGAAGCGAATCCGTGGGGTCTTTTCGATATGCACGGCAACGTGGAAGAATGGTGCTATGACTGGTACGGCCCGTACGAAGAAGGCGGGCAGGCGGATCCGGTAGGGCGTGCAGGGGGTGATTTTAAGGTCACGCGGGGCGGCAGTCATAGTACGCAGGTCTCGTTTCTGCGCTCGGCGAACCGGCTTGGTGCGCTGCCGGACGACAAAAGCTGGCTGATAGGTTTCCGTGTAGTCGCTGGCGAGATGCCAAATACCGACCCGCTTGCGAGTCCTGAGCCGGCATTGTACGCACGCGACGTGGACCAGGAAAATCGACCCGACTGGGCGAGCGATCCCGACCCGAATAAGCCCTACTTCAAAGGCCCTGTCGAATATGTCAAAATCCCGCCGGATTCTGAGGGCCCGATGTATTCCGAGCACAATCACGACCCGGCACTGGTCGATTGCCCTAACGGCGACCTGCTGGCGATCTGGTATTCGTGCCGGGACGAACCCGGGCGCGAATTAACCATCCTGGCGAGCCGCCTGCGATACGGTGCCGAGCAGTGGGAGCCAGCCTCGGTTTTCTGGAATGCGCCGGACCGCAACGACCACGCTCCTGCGCTCTGGTTCAACGACAGAGACACTATCTATCACTTTAACGGTCTCTCGGCAGCGGCCACGTGGGGAAATCTCGCTACTGTGATGCGGTTTTCTACCGATAACGGTGCCACGTGGTCGAAGGCTCAATTGATTAATCCTGAGCACGGCCTGCGTCACATGCCCGTCGAATCGGTCTTTCGAACGCGCGAGGGCTTCCTTGTCTTGCCCTGCGATGCGGTGACAGGGGGCAACGGCGGGACGGCCGTGCACGTCAGCCGCGACGGCGGCGAGACATGGACAGATGCCGGAGCCGGCAGGCCTGCGCCTAAGTTTGCCGCCGATGAAACCGGCGCCTGGGTTGCGGGGATTCATGCCGGCGTCACGCAGCTCAGGGACGGCAGCCTGATGGCGCTGGGACGCGGCAACAGCATTAACGGAAAGATGCCGATGAGCATCTCTAAAGATATGGGTATAAACTGGACATATTCGGCCAGCGAGTTCCAACCGCTCGGCAGCGGGCAAAGACTCATCCTCAGGCGACTGCCGGAAGGACCCATCCTCCTGGTGAGTTTCACAAACCGTAATACGGGAATGAAGCTAAAAGATTCCACCGGCAGGCAACGCCGGGTCTTCGGCATGTTCGCAACACTGTCGTTCGATGAAGGCAAAACCTGGCCTGTAATAAGGCTGCTCACCGATGGAGGCCTCGCAAGGCAACTCGACGGCGGCGGCAATACCGGCAGGTTCATTATGGACCCAACCCATGCCGAACCGAGAGGCTACCTGGCGGCGACCCAAACTCCCGACGGCCTCATTCACCTGATCAGCAGCAAACAACACTACGTCTTCAATCTCGCCTGGATCCAGCAGGGCACTGAAACAATAAATAAGGAGTAGCGAAAATATGGCAGTGAAAAAAGTGGCTATTTTAGTCGACGAAATGTATCAGGTTCTCGAAGTCTGGTATCCGTACTATCGGTTCCTGGAGGCGGGCCTTCAGGTCAATTTAGTTGCGGCCGAGGCGAAAAAAGAATATCATTCGAAAGAAGGCTATCCGTGCATATCTGAGATTGCAGCCGAAGAAGCTGACGCCGGCGATTATGACTGTATGCTTGTGCCGGGCGGATTCGCGCCGGATTTTATGCGAAGAAGCACCGATGTGATAAAGTTCGCAAACGATATGGTTGACGCCGGCAGGGTGATCGCGGCCATTTGCCACGGCGGATGGCTGTTGTGCAGCACAAAAATTTATAAGGGCAAAAAGGCGACTTGTTTTATGGCGATAAAAGACGACATTATAAACGCCGGAGCCGAGTACGTAGATGACGAATGCGTCGTGGACGGCAACTTGATTACTGCACGCAAGCCCGATGATTTGCCCGCCTTTTGTACGGCTGTTTTACACGCACTGGAAAAATAGCGGGCTGAATTTAATCCAAAACCCAGATGAAATATATTTTGATGACGAAAAAAGCTTTTCCGATTCGAACAGGAGCATTTGATATGAGCAAGGTTAAAACTGCTAAAAAGAAGGATACAACGCCTGTGGTGCTGGTGGTGGATGACAATCAGCAGAATCGTGAATTGCTGCAGGCATATCTTGAGGACGTGGACTGCCGGGCGATACCCGCAAACGACGGACCCGAGGCGTTGGAAATTATCGCTAAAAATCCTCCCGATTTGATTCTGCTGGACGTGATGATGCCTAAGATGAGCGGCTTCGAGGTCTGCAGAAGAATCAAAAACGATCCCAAAACCAGCGATATACCCGTCATTATGGTTACGGCACTAAACGAATTCGGCGACATCGAACGCGGCATCGATTCGGGCACGGATGACTTTCTAAGCAAGCCCGTGAATAAGCTGGAGCTTCTGACGCGTGTCAAAACCATGCTGAAATTGAAACACCTGACCGATAAGCTCGAACGCACTCTGGCGTATTTAAACGAGATAGAAAAACAGGCACAAATGGCAAAATCCGAACCCGATAATCCGCTTCTAAAATCGTAACAACCGGCACACAACGCACAATCCCCACAACGAAAAAGCAAAATGGCACGTTAAGTGATGAATTGCCAAATCCAGGCTTAATCCGCCCTTGTCTATTGTCGATATCTTGATTGTGATTGGGAGCGGGTGGAGACTCAAATCCACAATTATTAATGCAAATCAAAAGATAGAAACTGGGTGCGGGTGGTGTATGAGTCGATTATTGGAAATTCTCGGCAGGGCGATAACGGTCGATACTGCTGATTTGATATGGCACTGGTTAAATACTGTCAGACTTCCTGTGGAGGATAGCGAATCACCTCGACACAAGCAGTTGAACGAGATGATCGAGCTGATGCATGCCATGAAGCTGGATGCAGCCGCCGAGCAACTGCGGATATATCTCTTCGAAAATCCTTCATGTACTCACGGCCGGCTGGCGGCGGCAGCGATTTTTCTGCATAACGGCCAACTGCAGGAGGCTATCAAAGAACTCAATTCGGTTTATATGCGCCAGCCGAACAATACGATGGCTCTCTATGCTCTCGGGCATTGTTATGAACGGCTCGGCAAAGAGTCTCAGGCCGTGGAATTCTATCAGGACTGTTTGAAGTTCAAAAACTATTTGCAGCTTCCCGCTCAGCGGCTGGCCGCCATTTACTTTAAGAATGGTCAATTGGAGAAAACCATCCAGCAATATGAGCTTCTGAAGAATGAATACCCCGATGATATCTCGGCACTGATTTCGCTTGGGCATCTGTATATTGTCACTGGCCGGCATGCGCAGGCTGTCGAAACGTTTAATACGGCGATTTTGATCCATCCGGACAATTTCCAGGCCCATGATGAGAATATAGACCAGCTAATCGCCGAGGGCCAGCTTTACGAGGCTCTGGAGTGCATTGAGGATCTTTTACAGGCCCAGCCGGACAAACCCGATTTAATCATGAGGCATGCCGACGTCCTGCGGATGATTGGCTCCACATCGGACGCCGTCTCGCAATACGAGCACGCCCTTCAGGTTTGCCCGGATTTCCTTGAGGCCACCATAAAACTCGGGACACAATACCTGCAGATTGAACAGGATCATCTTGCCGCACAACAGTTCAACAAGGCGGTTGAAATCAATGACAACATCGTCGAAGCTTACATTGGCCTGGCAATTGCCCAGAAATCATCCGGCAACACTTCAGATGCCCTGGGCACGTTATCGCTGGCGGCGGCGATTCAGCCGAACAGCTCGTTGTTATTCACTGAAACAGCTACACTGCGACTCAAGGCCGGTCTTAAAGAAAACATGCCGTATGATTATAAAGAGGATTATAACACTCTGACCGAAGCCGTGATTGCCGCTCACTGCCAGCATATATCGCTTCGTCCGCAAAATCCGGATTTGCACTACAGACTCGGCGTCCTGATGATGAACGTTGGAAGGATGGAGCATGCAATTGAGTCATTCCGAACCGCTTTAGAGATCAATCCGGCTTATACAAGAGCCAAAAGCAAATTAGCCGTTTGCATGCTTGAAACAGACCGCAACAACGAGGCACTGAATCAACTGACCAGCTCAGATTGCCTCGATAAGGACACGCTGCAACTGCACTATCAGACTGCCTTATTATATTGCGACAGGGTAAAGTTCGCATCGTCCTTAATCAACCTTGAGCATTATCTGGAGAGAAATTTTGCATGTCACGATGCAACGGTCAACATCTCAATCATTCTGCAGAATTTGGGCCTGCTGGATAGGGCGACTGCCATGTGGGATAATCTCACGGACACGGCCAACCAGGCAATTAGCGCCGAAAACGAATTTTGACCGTAGGCCGGAAAAACACGCCGGAAGAGCCTAAAATACAAAAACACGCTTGACGCCCGGGAATCAGGGTTGAATGAAACATAACATATATTATAGGACTTTAATAATAGTGTTTTTCTAATCTTCGGTTTTCGACAGTTATTCAATATATTACCGGTTTTAACAGAAAAAGGTCTATTGAAAGGATCAATAAGGCTCAAGCACAGTTCCTTCACTCCGCTTCGCTTCGTTCAGGATGACGTGGATGCTTCGATACGTTCGGATTAAAACCAGTGCATGTCAACTAATCGCAATTCGTCTTATCGAGCGTAAACCCGGCAGGAAAATCCTGATTTCGCCTGATCTGCCGGATGATTTATCTATGCCATAAACCAGGCATAGGCGTGGCGGGCGGCGGGAACGGCAGAAATTCTGAACACTTGATCCTTGTCAAAATAATAACAGCCGTTCGAATATATTGATTGAATATGTGCTATTCTGCAGGAGTCACAAAGTCCGATAAAAGTTATGGGTAATCTCGCAGTGACAAAGGCTTGCCGAGGATTTCATAATGCAGGATCGCCCTTCTTAGCTCTTCC
>CAZSOR010000175.1:1615-9722 GCA_964608395.1 uncultured Pirellulales bacterium | reverse complement strand
TTGTCGCAAACGTCGATCAAGCCGATCTGGTAGTTTTCGCCGTCGCCACGGCCGGTTGTCGCCTGGTCCTTGTACTGGAACCAGTGCGTGCCGACGATATACGGGTTCCGCAGCGCGCCCCGGACGTAACTTTCATACTTGTCGGCGCGGTCCTGCTGGTTGGCCGTCTTACGAAGGCCGGTGTGGAACATGCCGCGATCCAGAGCGCCGAAGTGGAACTCACCGATAATGATAGGTTTGTCTATTCCATCGGGTAAACGTTGCTCGGCAACGCTGTAGGAGTAGCGGTTGTAGCCAACGATATCGCAGAACTTCGCCGCGGCCCGCGCGGCAAGGTCATTAACCCAGGCGAAGCGGCAGCCCATATAGAGCTGGCCCGGCGCGTATTTATTGAGTTCTTCGCAAATGGTGCTGAAGTAGGTCTCCGCTGTTTTCGTATAAAAGGCCGTCAGGTCGGCCCGGGCTTTCACTTTATCAGGAGCCTGCCTGCTTTGCAGCAGAGCGTCCCACGTGGCATGATTTGTCCCCCAGACCGCATTGAGCTTGTCAATCGTCGTGTACTTAGCCATCAAGTCGTCAAGAAAAACCTTCTTGGCCGGCTGCTCGGCGGGCGAGATCAGCGTAGCCAAAGCCAGCGAAACATCATCCCCCCAGGCCAGCTCGTTGTGCACGAAGTAGCCGATGCACCACGGGTCGCCGATTGCTCTGCCTTTTTCGGATTCCAATCGCCGCCGGAGCGCCTCGCGGAAGCTCGGGTCAAAAACGTCGAAGAACTTACCCCAGTACCCCTCCGAGCCCTCCAGCGTCTTTGCACTGTAGCTGATAGTACATACGTACGGCGTCTTTCGCATCAGGTAAATGTCACGATCCGACCAGTTGGCGATGGTATTCATGCCCCAGCTTTTCAGCCTGCGGTGTGTTATCTCAGCAAAAGTTGTGGCCCATTCTTCGCCGTATTTGCGTAAGAAGTTGGCCCGGCTGAAATCATATGTCTTATATGAATGGCCCTTGTAATAGCCGTGCGGAGCCCAGGAACCACCTGCATAAAACTGGGCAAATTCCGAGCCGTCTTCCGGAAGGCTGCTAAAATAATGCTCGCGGTCGTTAATCGGCGTAGCATTATGACTACGAACGCAATCGGTGCCGTGTGACCAGAACAACCTGCCTTCCGGATCGACAAGCCACCACTTGCTCTTGTATTTCTCCACGCGGAACAAGCCCGTGGCTTTAAGCTGGGGCCCGGCGGCCCAGCCGCCGTATTTATTTCGGTCCGCCGGTCCGGGATGAGCGGCAAGGTCCTTTTGCTCAATTCCCTTATAGGCAATCATCTCATTAATCGAATGAGTCTTGCCCGGCCAGTCCCGATGCACAAACTGGCCAAGCTCGTCAATGAAGGGTAAAAAAGTCTTCGTATCCAGAACTGTCACGCTGCCGCCGGCGCGGATATTCCTGATCTCGAAAACATGGTCTATTCGAGGTCTGGCAACATAGAAAAGCATCTGGGTGACATTCGACGTATCGACCTTCCCGGCATGAACTGGATATCCCCTCATCCCGATAAGTTCCAGCGGCTCTGATAGCTTCCAGGGCACAGGGAAAATCCGCACCGTCAGAGTTCCTTGCTCTCCACTTGTTAGTGTGATGCTATCGGTTACGCAGTTTTTACTGCCGTCGGCGCCGGGATTATCGACCCGGCAGCTAACCGTAACCGGCTCGTCCGCGATGTTCTTCACATCGATGGAAATATACTCGTACCGGGACATGTCCCATTTTCCCGACGGGGCTTTCAAGGTAATGCCCGGCCACGGCTTCTCATGGCCTGTTTCGATACGTAATCCTGCCGCTGCCGCCCGCGTGGTCCTGGCGTCGCTGGTAATAACTGAGCCTATGTCGAAATCGCTGCCAAACTCGAAAAGAACCTGCTCTGCGGCAGAAAGTCCGACCGGCCCGGTTAAAAAGCAGCCTGAAACAACCACCAGAACAGCAATAAAACACCCTGTCTTATTCATCGGTTTATCCTTCCAATAATAGTATATGATAAGCAAACTCTTTGCTCTGCGTCTCGAACTTCACGCGATTCGCCGTGCCGTCAAATTCGACGCTGCGGATTTTTCGTCCGTCGGAATCCACGGCGGAGATTGATTTTACTCGCTGGCCGCCTGTGGCGGTCAACTTGCCGATACGCATCTCAATTGTAAACGGGTCAATATCGGGCAGCGGCGTGACAACAATCAAGTTTTCCTTTAGCCGGCAGCGAAACGCGCCTTCGGTTACTACGGAACCGAAATCAATCGGCACCTTTTTTTCATTCCACCGCCCGGCGGACCGGATTTCACGCCGGCCGGCTCTGTTAAACGCCCTGGCGTTGAAATAATCACCCGAAGGTCCGTGTGATTGTTCGACGATCACGCCGTCAATCCTCTCAATGCCGGATTCAATCCGCCCCTTCCTCGCATAGTATCCGTACTGCGGCAGCGTCTTTCCGGCCACGCTCCAATCATCTGCGCCACGATTGACGAAAACGCGTGCGCCCGATTTCCACGCGATGATCTGCTTGTGGATATCGCTATCTACAAATTCGACGCTTTCGATTTCATCAACCGCAATACTCCGGACAAAATCCTGTGCCAGCCAGTACTTCCGGACGGCGCCGCGGCCGAACGCGCCACGGTCGATCATCAGGGCGTGGCCTTCGAGAATCTCGGCGCTGACGTAATCGTCGCTCTCGATGCCGTGTCCCCGGCGGTCCCGCCCGCCCTGGTAGCGGCTGGAATAACCGACGCCGTGCAGGCTGAATTTATCGTGCAGCACCGCATCGAACCACGGCACCATTTCCCAGTCTTCGCAGGCCAGCTTGTTGCAGAAACTCTTGCCGACAGGCGAAAGCTGCAGGTGCTGACAATCCGAGCCGTCAAGGTAACCGGTCAGTTGATCATGCCCCGCCTCCGATGTCATCGGCGCATTGTCACCCAGGTAGTCACGTATCCAGGCGAAAGTCTCGCCCCAGCTTTTGCGGGTTTCGAGCATCGAATGAAAATTGCCCTGCTTGTCGTAGAAATCGAAGCACGGCAGCGATGTGAATACGTCGATAAAATAGTGAGTCGGCCTGAGGTTGGGCTTTATCAATTTCATATTGCGTTTTACGAACGGCATAATCCGGTCCGGCCGCCAGCGGTAGCTCTGGGCGTCCCGGCCATTATTTATCCACGCTTTGATCGGTTCGCCCTGCTCGGTAAAGCAGATGTCGTCGTAGCTGTAATCGGTCGCATCCGGATAAAAATCGATATAGTTATCATGCAGGCCCCACGGGATATCTTGCTCGCCGCAGACCTCTGCAATCCGCCGCATATCCTCTACCGTGCCGAGTTCGGGCAGCGGCGGATAAATGTCGGGCAGGCGATAGTCATATCCCCACCGCTGCCAGACGTGCACCGTCAGCAGCGAATCGGTCAGGCCGTAAGCGATCATTCGCTTCATCGTCTCGGCGATCTCGGCGTAGTGACCACCCCAGATATCGAAAACAAACCGTCCGGCTTTTTGCTCGAATCCGCTGGCCCGCTGCTTGTCGTACAAAGGACGATACCTGCGGGCACAGTCAAATGCTCCTTTATCGCTCGGCACAAGAGTCATCGTCGCATCGAGATGTGTGTGAAGAGAATAAATCTTCTGCTCGGGATTCACCTCCAGATAGTCCGGCGGATTATCGCAGGCGATCAGCAGCGACAGACCGCCCTCGAAATCGAAGCCGACATGGCTTGTTGAGAGATTGTGTCCGCCGAAACCGGCCCTGAACGCTTCCGGCTCGACTATACAATATCCGTGCCCATAGTACACACGCGGGGCATGCTGGTCCGCCGGGCCTGCCGCGAAGTCAGTGATCCGCTTCGGGCAATCGACCTTAATCCGCAGTCCGCCTTTCTCGGACCAGATCCGCGTCACGAGCTCAACATCCTGCCCTTCGATCTGCAAAAGCTGCCTGCCGGTCAGTACCTGATTTACGTGCCGCCATGTCCCGCCCCCCCTGCCAAGCGTAGATATTTCCCTGCCGAGTACCGTGAGTTTGAGGCCGTCTAACACAACGCATTTCTCATCGCTGCCGATAGCGATGACCGCATCTGCCGTCCCCTGTCCGGTCGGGATGACCGCCGCCCGGTATTTACCATCGAGATCAAAAAGATAGCCCCTGCCATATCCCGTCTTGACCAGCATCCTTGCCGACCGGCGCAAGGCTTCTCTCTCGGTTTCCGGCATTGACTCAAGTGGCCGGCCAGCGACGACCATCGGCTCACCCCAATAGGACGAATCACAGGTCGTATCGCGTTTGGGCCCCGGGTGACTTTCCAGCCGCAGCAGTATCCGCCTGCCGGCAAATTTGCTCAAATCCACCTGGGCATCCAGCCATTTTTTGCTGTCGGTGTGACGCTCGAAAAGTTTCTCGCTATCGGCCCAGACGCGAAATGTCACGCCGTCGCTGGCGGGCTCGGTGGCTGAATGATCCCTGATAGCGTTGGCGAAAACCAGCTTAATCGGAGCTACGCTCGGCAGTTGCAGCGAGAACTCGGCAAAGATTGTTCCGCCGCCCGGCTTCCAGGGCGGATGCATTACTATCGCGTTTTTTGTCGCGCCGCGGGTAATGGTGCCGTATGAAAGATTGGCGGAAGATTCCATCGAAGAGCCCTGCCAGCCAACCGGCATATAGACCAGAGGCTTGTCGTAATAATTCCATGCCGCCCGATGCGTTCGCAGCAGCCATAGGGGCAGAGCACCGTTATCCGGGACCGCGTTTACCGGCATATCGGGCGCTTGTTCGGACGAAGTCGCCACCTTTTCGAAATTCGACTCGAATATCTGCACGGCGTGTGTCGTTACAGTCCGGCCCTCGTGCTGAAAATCGGCATAAATATGAACCGGATACAACGCCGAACAGGCCCCATATCCGGCCGCAATCTGAAATACGGCGTTCGCCTGCCCTCCGGGGGCAATCACAAGACTTTTTTCCGTCTCGTTAACGGCATGCCATTCGTCCACTAACCCGGCCATCCGCAGGTTCATGCGCATTTCTGTGTCGGCACTGTTTACCAGTGTAACCATCACCTGCCGCGGTTTATCATACTCGGTCACGTCGGCAATCTCACCGATTGTCATTTTCAGCGGGCCCTGCGTCACAACATGCCCGTTAAACGCGAACGCCCTGCCGCTCAGCAGGATGAGCGCAATAAAAAGCTGGAATTTACGAACTGTCATTTGAATTCCTTTATCGTGTCAAAAGGTACCACATGGTTTTGTATTGAGGCGAAAGTCGCAGGACACCTTTTCCAGACCTGTCTGAAGCAGGCACATTGCCGCTCGGCATTCCATCGGCTCCGATCGCCTGGCATTTCCACCTGCCTTCCGGCAGAATAAAGACCGCCTCGACAGCCTCTATCTGAACAGGCGACTCGCCCCAGTTCCGGCCGACCGTTTGACGATCATCGGAGAATATCATGCCGGTATTCTCGCACCGGCCGCAGGCTGTAACCAATATCTTTCGGCTCTCATTTACGGCCGCATCGTCCAGGGCCGCGACTGTCATTGCGACAAAACCCGAAGATGTCACGGATATCCGCCCTTCAGTCGACTCTTCATACCGGTTCGCGTGACCGGCAAAGGCCCAGGCGGACGAACCCCACACGGCGTAGAATCCGCGGCCACGTTCGACAAACCAGTCCAACACTGGATCCGAACCATCCGGGTCTTTCGTAGCACTACTGCCGGCAAGAGACGAAACGAATTGCGATTTGAGCATTTCGTAGCGGGAAATCCGGGCACGCTCGGCCAGAACGTCGAACATGCCACTACCGTGTTTGAGATGCAGATTCGCCAGCGATGAAAGCATTTCCCCGGAGTCGGTCAACGGAATCAGCGAGATGCCGCTCAACGGCTGAATTCCGCCCTGGCGAAAGATAACCGTCCCGGCCCGCATGAAGCCCCACTTGGCGGGATTCGTGTCTATGTCGAAATAGCTGTTCATGTACTCGCGATTCCACTCGTCCGAGCTGTGGCTATACGTGTACAGCCATATCCCGTCCCAATCCTGGGCGGCGGCAAAGGAAGCGATCAACGGAACGCACTCGGCCTGCGAATCAAGGGGTGCGGGATGATTGTATTCGCTCAGCGTGAACGGTTTATTGCCAAGGCGCGCCGCAGCCAGATTGAAGATAGTGGCCTCGTCGGGATAATCCGTCATAGGCTTCTGGTCGATAAGCCAGTTTTCGGCGTCCCAGGGCTGGCCGGGAAAACGCGGATGCTGCCAGTACGCGTGAGTGTCGATGAAGTCCATGTCACTCTGGGTATAAAGTCCCAGCGGACCGAAGACAATCGTGCCGGTGACAAGTGCGCCGGAGCCGAGATCGCTTTTGATATAGTCGCGCATGCCGTCGAAATAACTTTTTTCCGTCTCGGCGAGAAAAAGCATCCGGTCGGTCGCCCGCTGAGAGCTCTCGTTGTCGGCGTAAAGCGAGACGCTACCGGAATCGAGGTTTTCACCTTCGGCCAGGCCCATCCTGCCGCCCGGACGAAACTGGACATTCGCAAGGTACACCGGGGCGTCGCTGCCGCTGAAAGCAAAGTTCACACGCGCATTACTTTCATCCGCTGTGGGCACAAAACCAAAGCTGAACGTCTGCCATTGGTTTGTCAGCGAGGCCTGCCTTGACAGCCCGAGACCGCCCCAGGGACTTGCCGCCTGGCCGACATTGCATCCCAACTGCCTGGCGGCGTCGCTGGCGGCCTCGAAAATCACCGTATAGTACTGCCCCGCCGCAATGGAAAGCCCGCCCTGGTTTAACTGCAAGTGCCACTGCGTATCGTTGGCTTTTCCGATCTCGATAAACAGCGCACCTTTAGAGCGGTATTGACCCCGGGACATTGAAGCCAGGCAGCCCTCATGCTGCTCCAGGTTCCAGTCATCCGGGACAGACCCGGCCGGTCCGGCCATCTGCAAATCGCCGTTGCTCAGAAGGTCACCTCCGAGCTGCTGGACACCCTCGGCCCAGGCATTGCGCAGATTCACGTTCGAGCCATAGCGATTTACGAGCCAGGCGTTATAGAGCTTCTGCAGAATATCCGCATAGTACGCCGGCAGCGTTCGCAGCGTTTCGTCGCTGGACCACATGAAGAAACTGTTCTCGTTGGTAATCTCGAAAATCGCCAACGCCGGGTCGTCGGCGTAACGGACCCCGCGATACGGATTAACATGGCTCAGCATTTGACGGGCATAATTCTTCTGAGCATCGACCAGCGCGGGCGTGAAAATATTGGAAATCTTGTCATATCCACGGTTCGTCTCGGGTAATCCAAGATATTCGCTGTGCGCCCGCCCGACGTGCAGGTTGAGATTGACGAAGATGCCGTGAAGGGCAAGTTGATTGATAAAAAAGTCCAGCCTGTCGAGCGCCTCGGGAGCGATATTTTTGCCGTCGGCGGCGTTCCATATTCCTTGCGGCCACCGGGACGTATCAAGATGATGACATCGGACGGTGTTAACGCCGGCCGCAGCCAACCGGGCGGCGACAAAAGGGGCATCCTCGTGCGTGGGCAGATTCGCTCCAAAGGAGAGATTTACGCCCCAGAGGCGAACTCGCTTCCCGGCACGATAGAAATGGCCGCTATCGGCCAGCAGGCGGTCACCATCGGTCAGGATCGGTTCGTAAGAAGTTACAGCAATCGGCGAGTTGACGTCGGGCCTGGCGGGAATCACAAAAGGCACAAACTCCGCCGCCGCCTTGCTGCAGGCAATAATACAAATTAAAAGTGCAAAAATGAAAAATTGCTCCGCGTACTTTTTCCTTATGTTTCCATGAACGCTGTTAAAATATCCTCTGAGTACCATTGTTATCTCCTCTTAAAATATAATGTAGAGCACTAATTACTTCACTCTTACCGCAAATGATATAATCTTCGCTCCATACTATCAATTGAAAAACAGCACCATCGGCGGGTAATATCATACCGCTTTGCTCAGCATCGAATTTATAACGGTGCTTGCAAAAAAGCTCGCCGGGCAATATCATTGCCGGTGAGTGGATTATCAGTAAGTTATGGAGTAAATAGCTAAATGTAGCTGGGA
>CAZSOR010000175.1:0-1515 GCA_964608395.1 uncultured Pirellulales bacterium | reverse complement strand
GGCGGACCTATGGCGCTGATTGTCTGGGTGCACGGCGGGGCGTGGCTCGCCGGGAGCAAGGAAAACTGCCCTTCGGCCCGATTCCTTAAGCAAGGCTACGCCGCGGCAAGTATTAACTATCGACTCAGTCAGCATGCCATCTTCCCGGCACAGATAGAAGACTGCAAGGCAGCCATCCGCTTTCTCCGCGCCAACGCGGGAAAGTACAACATCGACCCTGACCGAATCGGTGTATGGGGCTCATCCGCCGGCGGGCATTTAGTCGCCCTTCTCGGCACCGCGGGAGATGTAAAGCAATTCGACAAAGGACCGAACCTGCACGTTTCCAGCCGGGTCCAGGCGGTATGTGACTTCTTCGGCCCCACCGACCTGACGAAAATGAGCGATTTTGCCAGCTCAATGGACCATGATGCCCCCGATTCGCCGGAGTCGAAGCTCGTCGGCGGGCCGGTGCAGGAAAATAAGGAAACCTGCGGGCGTGCCAATCCCATTACATATGTCAGCAAAGACGATCCGCCTTTTCTAATCTGTCACGGCGACAAGGACATGACCGTACCCCACAACCAGAGCGTCCTTCTCAACGCAGCTTTGAAAAAGGCGGGTGTTAACGTGAAATTTCATACAGTCAAAGGCGGCGGACATGGTTTTCAGGACCCGGAGGTTGACAGGATGGTACCGGAATTCTTCGACAAGCACCTCAGAGAACCTGAAAAAAAAACATCGAAATGAAAATGTATCAGTCGCAGGAAATCTTGTATATAATCGCAAAACGTATGCAGCACGGAACTAATAAATCAATTAACGGAGATTGCTATGGCGCATAAATTCATCAACCAGATAGAAGCGGGACAGACGATAGACGATATTTATATAGTCAAAGATCCGATTCTGCGAAGCACGACGCGGGGCGATTTGTACATAGCAATGTTCCTCACTGACCGCACCGGACAATTAAACGGGCGGATGTGGCAGGCAACCGAAACAACTTACAGGTCACTGCCGAAACCCGGCTTCGTGCACATAAAAGGCCGAAGCGAGCTGTATCAGAACAATCTGCAAATCGTTATAAATAATGTCGCCGTCATCGATCCGGGCACAGTCGATATTGACGATTTTCTTCCGAGAACCAAAAAAGATACGAAACAGATGTTTGAAGAAGTGAAAGCGACCGTCGGCCGGATAGAAAATTCGCAGTTGAAGGCCCTGGTCGGAGAGTTCCTTGCGGATACTGAATTGATGGAGAAATTCTGCAACGCCCCGGCTGCTATGAAAATGCACCATAATTATATAGGCGGGCTTTTGGAGCACACCCACAATATGCTGCGGGTCGCTGTTGCGATATTACCGTTGTATCCGGATGTGCAGCCCGATTTGGTTTTGGCCGGGATTTTCCTCCACGACATCGGCAAAACAGAAGAGCTTGCATACGATATGGCATTCTCGTACACCGATTCGGGCCAGTTGATAGGGCATATTTCCAAGAGCCTGCTTATGATTAATCAGAAGGCCGATTCT
>CAZSOR010000174.1:0-9788 GCA_964608395.1 uncultured Pirellulales bacterium | reverse complement strand
AAGCACAGACGACAGTCAATCAAAAAAGGACGCCGAAAAACAGGATCAGGATGCAGTGAATGCCGTGCAGCAAAGCGAGGCCGCCGGGCAAAAAACCGAAAGTACTTCGGATGGTCAAAGTTCCGGTGGCGGCAAGGGTGGCGACCAAAAGGAGGATTCTTCTGCCAAAAGTCAAAGTGCCGGAAAAAGCGATGGAGCTTCGGGCGCTTCCGATAGTAAGCAGGACGATTCCGGAAGTCAGGGAAATGCTCAAGGCCAAAGTCCGGATGAAAACAAGAGTGCATCGGATAATCAAAGTTCTAGCAACAGCCAGGATAGTTACGGCAAACAGAATTCATCTGCCAAAAGTCAAAGCGCAGGGAAAAGCACAGGGATTTCTGGCGCTCCCGATGGTAAGCAGAGCAATGTGGGAAGCCCGGAAAGTTCCCATGACCAGAGTCCCGGGCAGGGTAAGAGCGCATCGGATAGTCAAAGTTCTGGCGACAGCCAGGATGGTACCGGAAAACAGGGCTCATCTGACAAAAGTCAAAGCGCAGGCAAAAGCACAGGAGCTTCGGGCACTCCCGATGGCGAGCAGAACAATACAGCGAGCCAGGAAAGTTCCCAGGGCCAGAGTCCCGGAGAGGGTAAGAGTGCATCGGAAGGGCAAAGTTCCGGCGATGGAACAAGGCGTAGGATGGGCAACTCGTTTGCCCATGCTGCATCGGAAACCGCATGGGCAGGAGAACCTGCCCATCCTACAACTTCTGATGCACAGCGTCAGGGCAGCGGGCAAGACGGCAGCGTGAACACCGAAGCCAGACTCCGAATGCTCCAGGCGAAGCAGCGGGCCTTGCAGGAGCAGGTTTCACAGTTAAAGCAAGAACTTCAGGAGCTGCCGGAAAGCTCGAACGGCGGTAAAGGTAAAGGCCGGGCTCAAGCACAGGAACACCTGAGCGAGGCCGGCGCCAGGATGGAAGACTTTCAGAATGAAATGGCTGAGGCCCGCTATCGAGCGAAGATGGACGAGCAAAGATCGAATAGCGCTGTAGCAATGATGGACTCAGCCAAATGCGAGCTTGATCTGGCTAAAGAGGCGCTTGATGGTGAGCTTACGATGAGCAATGAACAGAAGCTCGCACAAAAGGCTCAGGAAATGGCAGAGCAGCTTATTGAGGATGCGGATGCTCTCGCTGAGTCTGTCACCAGTGCAGAACGCGAGCAGATGCTGGCCCGGCTCGAAGCGGCAAAGCGGCTGCTTGAAATGATGCCGGAGCCGCAGTGGGCAACGGTAGATAAGGCTGGGGGGACGCGGTCGGGAGCAGGCCTTGTTCTCACAAAGAATCCGAATCTGGTTTCGGCGGAAGCGGCAAGGCAAATGGCCCGGCAGTTTTGGTCTATCGCCATCGATGCGAAAAAACGCGGCTCCCAGTGGATTGATGACGAACCTTCCGATGTGGAATTCTATGGACAGGAGAATGAGTTTTTTGAAAACGCGGCAAGGTACGATCAGGAACCGGTGAAAAAATGATATTCGCTGACTATCCCGGACATCTTATTGCAGGACTGCTTTTAATCGTCTCTGCCGTGCTCATCTTCTTTGCCTTCCGCTCCAGCGAATTGCAAAAGGCTGCCCGGCAATCATACAGGTGGCCGTTGATGGCGCTGCAATATATTGCGATTGTCATATTACTGTTGATTCTGTGGAACCCGTCGCGGTCTAAAATGAGCGAGACTCTATCGAGAAATTCGGTTCTGGCTTTTTTCGATACGAGCGAGAGCATGTCGATTGTTGAAGACGGGCGGGTCAACCGGCTGGATAAAGCGCTTGATATATTTCAAGAGAAGTTTCGCCCTGTCGAGGCGGACAGTCCCGATTACAAAATTTTCGGATTCGACCGGCAGACTTATCATAGCGGCACATCAGATTTTCTGCGGCGCTGGGGCCCACAAACGGATATGCACAGTCTTCTGGCAGTGATGAGCAATTATGACTTCGAAGAAGAATCACTTGATTCTAAAAATGCGCAAAATTCCGACCCGGAGACATCGGGTGATAAACAAAGCAGGGTCGTCGGAGCGGTCATCTTTACGGACGGCCGGGCCGACGACAATAATATTCGCTCATATCTGCCGCTTCGAAGCAAGGATTTTCAAATTGCCATTATCGGAGTCGGTTCCAGAGACCGGCAAACTGACATAGCGATAAAATCGGTAAATGCCCCTTCACGAATTGCGATTGATACAGCCTGTGAAATACAGGTTGTCGTTAGCGCAAGGAATTTTCAGAATCAGCCTGTGACAATAGAATTGCTCAAAGACGATTACGTAGTAGATTCGAAGCAGATTCCCGCCGAGTTATTTAACCGGAATCGGCGCCGAAGCGATTCTTCAGCCAAAGATGTAACGGCAGAGTTCACTATCGGAGCCGATAGAGTCGGCAGCTACAGTTTTTCTATCCGTGCAAAGGCGCTCGAGCATGAAACGAATCTGGCAAATAACGTTCGCAGCACGATGGTCGATGTCGTTGAAGAAACCAGGCTCAAGGTTCTTTTATATTCGCAAGTAGCGAGTTTCGATATAGGCAAGCTCAGGCAGGTTTTGGCCAGAGACGAAAAGATTGAGCTGGACCTGGGCCTGGATGTTATTCGCACACCTGCATTGGTTAAGAACATTGCCCGGACGTATGGGTATGTCAGTCTGCCTGACAACCGGCAGGGATTTAACCGGTACGATATTATCATATTCGGTCCCTGCGAATTCGACGCTTTAACGGAGGCCCAGATTGCCGGTCTGTATAGTTTTGTAGTTGATAGGGGAGGAGGACTTATCCTGTTGCCGGGCAAGGCCGAATTCGGTCCCGCCGAGTGGACAAACAAGAAGGCAAAAGCCCTGATGCCGGTAATTTTCGATGCCGGCAATCCGACAATTTGGCCGAGCAGTCCGGGACAGATAGAACTGACACCTGAGGCGGTTGACGGCAAATTGCTCGACCAAGGATCGCTGCAGGACATCGATGGGCCGGCTTGCCCCTATTATCGAATAGTTAGTCACAAGCCTGCCTCGACAACACTGGCTACGATTAAAGAGACCCCTGTTATTTCTGTTCATCGAGTGGGGCGGGGCAGGGTATGTCTGCTCAATATTTCCAGGCTTTTCTCGCTGTACCGCGAAGACTTTCAGGGCGGCTGGCTCTATAAGATGATGGCCGGGCTTACCGCTCAGATGGGCAGAGTAACAGCTCGTGAAGCGGCGATAGAATTATTCGCCGAAAGGGCTGCTGGGCAAACTAACAAGATAAAGTTCGAGGCCTATGTCTGCGACAATTCGTTCGTCCCTGTTGCCGGTGCTAACGTGCTGCTTAATATGCGGGATGAAGTTTTAAGAATGATCCAGGTTGATCGCGGGTACTACGTCGCCCAAGTCGAGGATGTGCAGGACCAGTCGATTTTAGCGACGGCACAGGCCGAGGTTAATGGCGTGTTCCTTGGCGAGAAGACTATTGCCGTGAATCTGCCGCCGGTTAAGACCGAGATGGCGAATGTCGAACTGGACGAAAAATTTCTCCGGGAGCTTGCGGGAAAGCTCGATGGCAGATATTTATACGCTGACGATGTTGACGACGATATTGCGAAGATGTTTGAGGCGCAAACGCGGGTGGGTAGTTCCCGCCGGATGACAAGTATCTGGCCCGGTTGGCCGCTGCTTGTTGTTTTGTGTATGGTACTTAGTGCAAGCTGGTTACTAAGGCGCGCTATTGGTTTGGTTTGAAAGGTATAACGGTTGTTATGAAAAGGACAATATTTGCAATTCTGTTGCTTATAGTAAGTGGATTTCCACTTTTCGAAGCGTCTGGTGTCGAACAAAGCACGAAGTCTAAGGAGAGCGGAAAGACTTATGTCCTGATTGTCAGCGGTATCAATAAGGACTCGAAAGAGCGCCTGGCGAAAGACCGCGCGGTGACGGGCCTTAGCGGTTTTTTCCTCGATATTACCGGAGTTCTGCCTGAGCGGTTGAGTGTCCTGGTTGATAGTAAATCGACGGCTCGCAAAGGTTCGGGAATTTCGACAGCGGTGAACTTGAAGGAGCAAATGGATAGATTCGCAGCTACTGTTAATCCTGAGGACAGGTTTATATTTTACTATATAGGTCAGGCCAATGTAGTATCGGAGACTCTGCGTTTGAATCTTCCCGGTCCCGACATTACTCATAAGCGATTGGCCGAATTGATAAACTCGATTAAAGCGTCTTCGATGCTGATTGTGCTGGATTGCCCGGGTGCAGGTCTGGCCGTAAAGGCTGTTACGGGGCGGGGCAGAATTGTTATCGGCGCGTGTACCGCGGAACAGCATTACAGCACGAAATTCAGTGAATATTTTGTACCGGCATTAGTTGACGACGCGGGTGATGTTGATGGTAATGGCAGGATTTCGCTGCTGGAGGCGTTCACATCCGCTTGCAGGGGCGTGGATGATTTCTATCGCCTTGGATCCCTGCTGACAACAGAGACACCGGTCATGGAAGATAACGCGGATGGCGTACCGAGCAAGCAGCCCTGGAAATATGAGCAAAACAGGGTGGACGGTTTGGCCGCTTCGAGGTTTTTTCTCTCAGGTGGATAGCAGGAAAGAGTTGAGTCATGAATGAAGAACAAGGACAGATAAATCGAAGGCAATTCCTGAAGAGAGCGGGCGGGGCTATGCTCGGTACGGCATGTACAACGGCTGGTCTTGCCTCGGCTGTAGAAGATTCGGATTCCGAAAAAGGTCCGGACGACCTCGATATGTACGATTTTTTGATGCCGAGAGTAAAATATGCTCATGAATCGAAGGAAGTCGACCGGTGGAATGTCCGACCAGGTGGGGATGCGAACTTATTAAGGCAGCTAAGGTCGGTAATCCGCTGTAAGGTCAAGCCAATAAATGGAGCGTACGACTGGCAGCCGCAATGGGCTATGGAAGGCCAGTTCAATGCAGTGGTCTCGTTTGACAAACTGGAAAAACTGAAGAAATATCCATTTCTTTTTATGACCGGAGAAAACCATTACAAGTTCGATGACAGGCAGAAAGCCAACTTGAGAAAATATATTACCCGTGGCGGATTTCTGCTGATGGACGACTGTGTTGTGGGTTCGGGCGGCGATTTCTTCTATCAAAGCTCTTATGAACTGCTTGAACAGGTTTTTGGAAACAGAGCCGTGCAGTCAATACCGTTGCAGCACGAAATATTTCATAACGTGTATGACCTTGGCGATGAGGGCCTGCCGCATATGGAGCGTCAGAATCGTGTGTTTCTACCGGGCATGAGACAGCCAAGGCAGGTTGGTTTGCCGTATATGCACGGCCAGAATCATGGCGCCAGGGGAGTATTTATCGGCGACCGCCTCGCGATTTTTCTAAGCTCAACCGATATTCACTGCGGCTGGTGCGACAGCAATGGTTTTGAATTCGGCAGGCAAAATTATGAAAAAGCCATTCAAATGGGGATTAACATTATTATGTATGCCATTTCGCACTGAGCCGGTTCCGGCAGAATGTGCATGACATTCGGATACTCCATCAAAAGTTATTGCCTAAACTGCTAATAATATGCTATAATAAGTGGTGTATGCTTGATTGATTAACTAAACTTATATCTGCGATTTCATCTTTCTGAGGTCCCAAAGTGGCAGAGGTGAAGATGCAGTTAGCGGCCAAAGCCATTGTTGAGGAAGGGATTAGAAGGTGCCCGGACATTTCAGATTGTTATTGCTTTGCCTTGTATTTAGCGTATCCCTGGTCGGTTCTGTTAATGCCGGTTGTCCTGCCGGCGACCTAAACGGTGACTGCCGGATCGATTTTCTGGATGTGCAGCTCTTAACGGGGCAATGGCTGGAGCCTTCGGGAAGCGATCCGGAAACGAGCTATGCCGACCTGGATGGTGCCGATGGCGTGAATATGTCGGATCTTGCACTTTTGGTTGGGAACTGGCACCATGTGGGTATTCCGTTGGTCATTAATGAGTTCATGGCATCCAACGACGATACGATCCGCGACCCGCAGGGGCACTACGATGATTGGATTGAGATATACAACTCCGGCACCGGTTCGATTGATATAGGTGGCATGTTTCTAACGGACAATCTGTCTGTTCCCACAAAGTGGCAGATTCCCGAAAATTATCCGGCATTGACCAATATCCCCGCAGGCGGCTATCTGTTGATTTGGGCAGATGAGGATATCGGCGATTTTGGCCTGCACGCGAATTTCAAGCTCAGTGCCGGTGGTGAGGAGATTGGCCTGTTCGATAAAGACGGCGTTACCCTTATCGACAGCATTAACTTTCCCGAACAGACCACGGATATTTCCTACGGCCGGGATCCCGAGACTAATGGCCAGATACGTTTTTTCGCCACCCCCACGCCGGGAGCCGAGAATGATGGAGCATACGTGGGCGAGGTCGATGCCGCTCAGTTCAGCCACAAACGTGGTTTTTACGATGCTCCGTTTTATTTGACACTTGCCACCGAAACCAAAAACGCGATTATTTATTATACTCTTGACGGCTCCGAGCCATATGAATTCACCGGAAGGTTTCCAAATGGCATAATCTATACCGGCCCGATTTCCATCAGCAGGAATACTTGTTTGAGGGCAAGAGCAATCAAACAGGGTTGGAAGCCGTCAGTCGTTATAACCAATACATATTTATTGAACGCAAGCGAAACTGTTAAGTCATTGCCGGTTATTTCTCTCGTCGGTGATGAAGGTACAACGTTTTACGAGCCGGACGGCGTAATGGCTATTGTTGGAGGCTCCTATGGCGGCGACGGACGGTGGGTTTCGGACGGCCAGAATAGCTACAACAATCCGATGCACAGGGGAATGGCATACGAACGTCCTGTCTCGTTTGAATGGATTGAACCGGTAGACAACTCGGGCCTGCAGATTGATTGTGGAATCCGTGTTCATGGAAGTGAGTATATGCGACCGCGGTATCACCGGAGCGGCGGAAAGTGGTCGGGTAACTCGAAATTCAGTTTCAGGCTTTACTTCCGTGACAGTTACAGCAAGAACATGCTTGAATATCCACTGTTTCCTTTCGAGGTTGAACGTTTTAAGAGCATCGTTCTTCGCGGAGGGCATAATGACAGGGTCAATCCTTTTATTAAGGATGAATTGCTTCGACGACTCCACAAGGATATGGGACATATTGACAGCGGCGGAACGATGGCGAATCTCTTTATCAATGGGCAGTACAAAGGCTATTTCAATCCATGTGAACACATTAAGGATGAATTCTGCCGGCAATGGTACAATAGTGACAAAGACTGGGACGTGATGACTATGAACGGAATCCGTGACGGCGACACAGTGTCATGGAACGATATGATTAATTACGCTCGCGGTCACAATTTGTCCGATGATACGAATTATCAGGAAATGGACAGACTCCTCGATATTCCTGCATTTGCCGACTATCTCATTCTGCAGCTCTGGAGTGGAAATTGGGATTGGCCGCAAAATAACTGGGCCGCGGCGAGCGAACGCTCGGAAGAAGGAAGGTGGAGATTTTTCATCTGGGATGCCGAAGGAGGGATGTTTTCGGATCGACTCAACACGGTTTATTTCAACAGTCTCAACAGTCAGAATAACGCTAACGGATACCTGTACCGGGCGCTCAAGGTTAGCAGCACGTTCAGGCAGGTCTTTGCGGATCGTTTACACAAACACTTCTTCAATAACGGTGCGTTGTCGGAAGCCAATATTACGATACGTTTTTTCGAGCTTCGCGATGAAATGCAGGGAGTCATTCCCAATATGGACATGTACGTATTAAATACATGGGTTCCGAATCGCCTTGGGATTTTTCTGGATGCTTGTGTACGGGAAGGGATGTACACATTTTCGGGTCCGACGTTTACTGTGGACGGCCTTGAGCAGCACGGTGGAAGCCTGTTACCAGGTGAGGCTCTGGCCATGACAGATCACGGCAGGTTTCGTGTTATATATTATACGCTTGATGGTTCTGACCCGATTAGCACGGAGATTCCGCCTCAAAACACAAATGCGAGCACGATTCTGGTCGCTGAAAACACCTCAAAGCGGGTGCTTATTCCGGTTCGTCCGGCCAGCTCCGACTGGAATAGCAGTGCAGCGTTCGATGACTCGACATGGCTATACTCCACCGGGAGCCCGGGCGGCGTTGGCTACGAGAGGACGTCAGGCTACGAATCGCTTATTAGTCTTGACCTCGAAGAGCAAATGTACTCAAGAAACGCAACTTGTTACATACGTATCCCATTTACATTTAGCGGCGAGGTTGAGGATTTGGATTCCATGATGTTGGACATTCGGTATGACGACGGCTTTGTCGCCTATCTCAACGGCACCGAGGTGGCCCGGCGTAATGTTGACGAAATAATCACATGGAATTCCAGCGCAAACGCCAGCCATGTCGACTCCGAAGCAATCGAATTCGAGAGTATCGATATATCCAACTTGCTTGGCAATCTTAGGCAGGGAAGGAATTTGTTAGCCATCCACGGTTTGAATGCCTCCGCTGCAAGCTCCGACTTTCTTATCTCCGCCGAGCTTATCGCAATCCAGGATGATTCTGACAGCAGTTCATTGCCCGGTGTGAATAAATATAACGAGCCGATTACGTTGCCTCTCAGCGCCCATGTTAAGGCTCGGATCTTAGACGGTAATACATGGAGCGCGCTGACCGAAGCGGTCTTTGCGATTGGGCCCGTCGCAGAAAATTTACGCGTAACAGAGATCATGTATAATCCGCAAGATCCGTACGGAGAGTTCATCGAGCTAAAGAACATCGGATCAGAGGCAATCAACCTTAATCTGGTTAGCTTCACGAACGGCATCGATTTTACTTTCCCGAGCCTTGAGCTTGCAGCCGGCCAGCACGTCATAGTCGCCCAGGACCGCAATGCCTTTAGGGCACGTTACGGCACGGCGATAAATGTAGCCGGTCAATACTCCGGCCGACTGGACAATGCCGGCGAGAGAATTGCTCTGGCCGATTCGGTCGGCAGGGCAATTCTGGACTTTCACTACCAAGACGGATGGCACTCTATTACCGATGGCGAGGATTTTTCTCTGACTGTAATAAATCCGGCAAATCCCGATCCTAACAGTTGGGACGAGAAAGACTCCTGGCGCCCGAGTGCATACACCAGCGGCTCGCCGGACTCCGATGACAGCGGTATCCTTCCCGATCCGGGCGATGTGGTAATCAACGAGGTCCTGGCCCATTCGCACGCTGATGCATCGGATTGGATCGAATTATACAACACGACCGGGACGGCTATTGATATTGGCGGCTGGTTTATCAGTGACAGTAATGACAATCTGACCAAGTATAAGATTGCCAACGGAACAACGATTGCCCCGAACCGGTTCCTTGTGTTATATGAAAGCCAGCATTTCGGCAATCGCAATGATCCGGGATGTTTCGAGCCTTTTGCCCTGAGCGAAAATGGCGATCAATTGTATTTAAGCTCGGCACAAAACGGCACATTGACAGGCTATCGCGCCGTTGAGGATTTTGGAGCTTCGCAGACCGGCGTATCGTTCGGGCGTTATTATAAGCCCAGCACCGGCAATTACAACTTCGTGGCGACCGAGCAAATCACGCCCGGTTCCGCGAATGCCTATCCGAAGGTTGGGCCCATCGTAATCAGCGAGATTATGTACAATCCGGTCTGGCTCTATGGCGGATCGTATACCAATGACCAATACGAGTACATCGAGCTGCGCAATATCACCGCTGAGCCGGTGACGCTATACGACTATGTGACAGGTGAGCCGTGG
>CAZSOR010000173.1:0-9835 GCA_964608395.1 uncultured Pirellulales bacterium | reverse complement strand
ATGAAATTGCCTCTCAGGCGGGTACTGATATACACACAATCACCATCATCAACATTGATGGCAAAAACAGCTTCCACCTTCTTGCCTATCTTGATTTGCACTGCTCCTGATTCAGCAAGTCCGTTACGCAGACCCGTTCCGTATTCCAGAATCTGCTCATCTGAAAAGCCTGCGCGCCTCATTACAACAACAACGTCATCGGAGCTAAGAGCAAGTACGTTCCGGTTGCTCAAAGGTATGACCCGAATCCCTGTACTGCGCACACAACCAACTACGCCAAAAACCAGAAGCGCCAGCAGCAATAGCATAATCGTCACGCTACTGTTTCTTGAGTTGTACTTGATTGGCTTCACAGCGTTTGTCTCCATCTTAAGATGTTTCTTATCGTTACTAACGTAATAGACTTTCTCGAAGTCTCGCTTTAAAATCATTTCCTGCTGGTCGAATTGGAGTCGGCATATCAGACGGCTGGGTAAATTCAACTGTCTGCCCTGTTCTTGATACTAAACGTGCCGTGACGAAGACAGCGATCTCTCGTGTCGAATTTTGGTTGTTACTACTCTTAAATAACGAACCGATCAGTGGGATACTGCTGAGACCCGGAACTCGCCTTATGTCCTTACGAGTTCGATTCTCCGTCAGGCCGGCCAGTGCAACCGTTCCGCCGTCTTTAATAGTAACGTTATTTTCCGCTTTTCGCCGGGTAACAACGGGTAGATCGCTTCCTGCACCTCGCGGGATACTGTCACTGACCTCAACGGCTACTTGCAGTGTAATGTCATTATTATCCCCGAGGTGGGGTGTAATAGTCAAAATTGTTCCGGACTTAATTTCCTGCAGTTCAGTACGCGTATAGAAGCTGCCTGCGAGATCCGGTGAGGTCAGCATATAGTATTCTTCAGTCGAGACTTCGATTTTTGACTCCTTACCATCCTGGGCCATCACCTGAGGCTTGGTCAATATGGTTGCTTCGCCATTCTGAGCAAGGAGGTTCAGCGTTAACTCCAGCGCATTGGTGAATAGTGCATCGGGCGTATAACCCATTTGGATACTCCAAGGCCCTTCGCTGCTAAAATCGGTATCTGGGTCCCCTTGCCCCATATGGCTTGATTTGAACGTCCCGGCCTGAATCTTAGGCCAACCCCACTCGACGCCCAGGTTCAGCAAGTCACCCTTTTCCATGACGACAACGCGTGCTTCCAGCAGAATTTGGGAGAGCGGTTGGTCGATCTGTTTCAAGTCTGCGACGATACGATTCATCAAAGCTGGCGGTGCCGTAACTACAACCGTATAAGTATCGGCTCCAGTCGTCGGCCCGATTTCAGCCTGGGCATACTCCCTGAAAGGAGTGGCTAAAAGCCCTACTGCCGCCTCGGATGAGATGTAGTTCATTCTCAGTCGACGTGTTTCGCTCACAATCGGAAACATCGGGTTGTCTTTAATACTTCCTGAGCAAACCAGGTAATAATACGGCGTCTTCTTTACAACATAAGAAGTGCCGGCCAGGACTATATCGAGGGCTGTGTCGAGAGGCATATCCTGGAGGTCGGCTGTTATCATCCCGGTAACAGTCTCATCAGGAATAATGGAAATACCGGCCTGAGTGGCAATGACAGGCAGCACCTCTGTCACAAGATCGTTATCAACAAAAGTATTGGAAATAAGCGGCCCTCCAGATCCGACTGGGATATCCCCTCTCGCCGAGGTCGTTGGGGCTTGCCCTGGTCCAGACCGCTGGTCCAGGAGTTGTGCCAGTTGTTTTCGCATCGTTTCAATATCCTGCTCCAAAGCTGTCTTCGGCGCTTCAGCCTCTGTGGGAGACGTCGGCGTAGTAGGTATCGGCGTCGTTGGTGTCGGGATAGTCGGCGTCGGCGTAGTAGGCGTCGGAGTAGTCGGCATCGGGGTAGTCGGCGTCGGGATGGTAGGTGTCGGAGTCGTCGGCGCCGGAGTCGTCCTCATCAATACAGGGTCGCCGCTCATCATATCTGAGGTAATATTCGTATAGGTCTGGCTGGGTGGATTGAACCGAAGACCTTCTTTTGTTGGAATGATCTCACCAGTCCAGCCATAGGGCACCTTGACACCGAACTTGCCCTTGGCATCGGTAGTAGTCGTATCAACCGTGCCTTCGGCATTACTTGCTGTAATCGTAATGCCTGGAATTGGTGGTTTCAGCGTATCTGTGATGGTAAACGTTCGCACTATCCCAGTGAAGTTCTGCTTTTGATCGCTGGTAACAATGGAGTATTGTTTACTAGTAGGGCTGAAAGTATAGCCATCCCTTGTCGGCATTATTTTGCCTCTCCAGCCGTGATCCACTAACACTTCGTACTCACCATCAGCGCTGGTTGTAGCGGAACCGCTGCTATCCGCTATGATATATACATCTGCAATGGGCTGTCCCTTTTGAGAGAGTATTTTACCGGAGATCGTACGCTTCTGTATTGTCGGCGTAAAGCCCTGATTAGTTTGTTCGCCTACAATATTGTCGAATTGTATATTAGACGGATCGAAATCGTAACCAACTTTCGTCGGTGTAATCGTACCGTTCCAACCGTAATTAACAGTGGCGCTGTAATTACCGCTCGGATCGCTGACAACAGCTCTACCTGGAAAACCTTTAATTGTTACACCCTGCACCATAGTAGAACCGGAAATCGTATAGGTAATCCGTTTCGCCGTGTAGTTCTGATTTGTCATGTCTTTGGTAACGGCAACATACGGTTTAGTTTCGGGTGTAAAAGTATAACCCTCTATCATCGGCGTAACCGTATCGCTCCAACCATAGTCTACTGTGACACTATAACTACCATCCTTGCCGGTAATGGGATTTTCCGGCAGGCCGTTCATTACCACACCTTCCATTCTCGTCGTTCCGGAAATAGTTATAGTAATCGTTGCTGCACTGTAATTCTCATTTAGTCGATCACTATTAACTTTAGTGTAGATCGTGCTGGCCGGTGTAAAGGTGTAGCCGCCCAAAGTCGGTTCAACCGTTTTGCTGAATCCATATTCAACAGTGGCACTATAATATCCGTTCTCATCAGTAGTAGGATCGCCCGGCAGGCCCTTCATTTGGACACCTTGCATACCGGCTGTACCGGAAATTACATAAGTCAACGCTTCCGCTAAATAATCCTGACTGGACTGAGTCTCGGTAACGTTGGAATAATCCGTGTAAGCCGGGTTGAACTCGTAACCCTCCTTCTTCGGCGTAACCGTACCTTCCCAGCCATACTTAACTTTGACACTGTAATTACCACCCTGCGTAGAGACAATATTACCCGGCAGACCCTCCATTACGACGCCCTCGACTCCAACTGAGCCGGCAATGAGCAACATCATGGGTTCGGGCTTATAGTCATGGTTCGTCTGGTTACTCTTGACTGGAGCATATCCTCTATTCGACGGTTTGAACTCATAACCTTCTTTTATCGGAGTAACCGGACTTTGCCAGCCATGTGGGACAGTGGCGCTATATGTGCCGTCGCTGCCGGTGATAGGATTATCCGGCAGACCATTCATTTCCACACCCTCCATACCGAGCTTGCCAGAGATAGTATAAGTGATCTCCGTCGGAGTGTAGTCCTCATTACTCATATCACCGGTCACTTTGGAATAGATCTTGCTCGCTGGTGTGAATTCATACCCCTCCAAAACCGGCGTAACAGTGCCTTTCCAGGCATAGTCAACAATCGCACTGTAATAGCCGTTCTGATCGGTTACAACCGTCGGGCCCGGCAGACCTTTCATCGTTACCCCACTTATCCCCGCTGATCCGGAGATAGTATATTGTATTGTGGTCACTTCGAACGCCTGGACACTAATATCCAGAACGCAAAACAGAACGATAAAAAGGACTATCGCACCGCCCGATAATAATCTACGGATTTTTTTCCTCGCCATAAGTCAACGTCCCTTTCTCTCGCCATTAACTGGCAATCTTACAGCTCTTTTGCCTTGTATCGGCAATCCAGCTTCTTTCTTTATCAAAAAATCAATTTGCAGGTTTATTTCCATTGAACCTCTATCAGATCACTAAGTTCTTCTTCGACTCCCAGGATTTGAACGATTCTCCGATCTCCCTCGATGGAGACCCGTACAGCCATCTGCTTAGGAGCCCATAGACCCGGAGCATATTCTATTGCTGCCGCAAGAGCGTATACATCAGCAGGAACATATGAAAGGTCCAAAACTCCGGAGAAATCCCTTTTTTCAAAAGGCAGCATAAGATTCGGATTACCCATCATGAATGTGCTTACTCTAAATATTCCATTAGGCATTGTCAATCCAGCTTTAACCCTGATAGGAACAAAGTGTATCATTCCGAAATTACCGAATCTTGCTACAACAAGATAATTTGACTCACCTAAATCCTGGAGAGTTAGCTTCAATGCCACGGCTGCAGGTTCGGTCTCAACAAGTTTGTTTTTAACACAGATGTTCGTAGTTGTTACGCCGGCTTTCCGGCCATCCGGATATGTAGCCCACAGAGCCAAAAGCGAATAATAGCAGGGATGTATTGCTGCAGTTTCCGGCATTGTATTAACAACACGTAACGTTTGTACTCCTCCCTCACCGCGGAGAGTAAATTGCTCTGGTATTACTTGAATCCACCCTGTGCAGTCCAAGTCTTCTCCCTTCACTTCACCCATAGCATTGGATTGAAGGATACTCGGCAATCCCATAGCTGTCTGTACATTGATGGTTTCATTGGAAGCGTTAATGACTTTTATTGTCGATGTTCGGGTTGCTCCCGGCAGACCTTCCATGGTAAGATCTATAGGATCCAGGTCAACTGGCGCATCTTCCGCAATCCCGGTAATACTCGTGTCACCGACAAAATCTATCTCCTTTTCAATCTTCTTTGTACGTCTGCCGTCAACGAAGAGATATCCGGCTGCTTTGTATTTCCCACTGGGAAGAGGCTTACGTATATTCTCTTTTAACTTCAATTTAGCTCCCGGGATAATACTTTTTTCCTGGAAATCTGTAGTTGTAATTACACGCCAGTGTCCATCCGTGAAAGACCATATTCTTACAGCAGGCTTTATCCGGGAAAATGTACCGCCATCATTTTGAATGTCCATTGTAACCATCGATCTTGCAGGATACTGTCCACTTGCTTTAATGAATTCCAATCCGATATCAGTGGCCTGCACTCTGGGCCGCATCGGCCTATCTTGTATCTCAACGATAACGGGAACGACAAATCGCAAAACAACAGAAACATCTCCCACACCTTGCATGGGGCTTGTCGTAACGATGATTGCGGCACCATAGAATCCACGGGTACCACGCTCAACCCTCAACGTTACTTCTATAGGAACTAATCCATAAGGAGCCAGCTCAAAAGTGTTGGGGCTCAAGCTTATCCAATCCTTGCACGAAGACAGCTTTGATATATCAAAACCAAAGTACGGCGAGTTGGGATCGGTAAAGTTATTAGGTTCAATAATATCCCACGATCCATCTTCCATCTGGCTCAGCTCGACTACCGACAAATAGATGTCGTGGACATCATTAGGATCGAAGCTTTGAACACGAATTGCCGATTTGATTAATTTACCGGGGGTGACTGCAAGCTCCAATTGCATTGGTTGGACTGTAAATTGGCCAAATGCAGGACTGGCAGACACTAAAAAAGCTACTCCAATTGCGATAATCCAAATCAATCCGGCCCTGTCAACAATGCGGTTTGCTCCGGATTGGCGGGGCTTGTTATTATCGCTCTTGTTCGTATTGTTATTCAAACAGGCATCCATTCTGTTAATTCTGTCACGCATTCAAAGCCTCCACAATCAAACAAAATAACATATTACAATACCAACTTGTCCAAAACTCTGAGAGTTCGCCGTACAACTGACATACGCCTGTGACAAGTGTATGCATCCATATTTGTTATTTATTACATACTTTTGTGGTTGATTTCCTCGATTTTACACTAATATTTACGCTTTTACCTTTTCGGCAATTTGATGTCCTTACTTTTTATAATTCCTCATCAATCCTAATAAAGCCCGCATCCCCTTAATCCAATCCCTTCTTGACTGCTTAAAGTCTTGCTTCTAATATCTCATAAAGGCATGTATAACTAATTTATGTACACCCAGTACAAGATATTACCAATTTTACCAATTTTACTTGCTTGTGTCAAGCTTAAAGTGCTCATATTGCCCACTTTAATGCACTGATGCAAACAATTTAGTTCACTATAAAAAATATTAGAATAGCATACAAAAAGACCATTATTATCGCCCTGAAAACTTTGTATTCGCCCCATAAGCCCATAACGGCACAGGCAAAAAATCATTTTTCATCCCTTTTTGGAAAACCTTCTCGGAATGGATGTCGAAGAAAAAATGACAAACTGTGTCACATTCCTGCAAAAAGCTTATAACTACTACCACTCTCACACCTATCATGTTGAGATATAAAAATTTAGGGAGGGATGAAATAATCATCCCTCCCTATTCGATTCACATACTCTTTTTTAAAAAGAGTTTGTCCTATGTGCTCGGTTTTACCGTAACATTAACCGAACCAACAGTGACTTCATCACCTACTGCAGCTTTCCAGATCTGAGTAGACCAAGCCTTGACACAGAGTTTTACTGGATGGTATTCACCATCGCCGGGAACATAATCGCCTCCATCGTAGTAGGCACCCCAATGATCCCCAGTGATAATATCTCCTTCCTTGACTAAGCTGGCTCCCATTGTTACATTAAAGTTGGCTCTGACATCAAGGGATACACAGCCGAGATAACATGGGAATTTATTTGCATCCTGTCCGATATCGCCACAGCCAACCTGCGTAAGAAGGATTTTCTTATCTTTGCAGTCTAATACCTGTACATACATGCCCACTTGCATCTTTATGGGTATAGTACATATAGTAAGGGCTTTGTAACTAACCGTATAGGGCCAACGAAAGTCTACTGTTTCCTTGCCGTCTACTTTTACTGCGGCGCTATCATCGATGGTCCCGGTGGGGAAATACCACTCGGTGAGGGCTGCATGCGCCGAAGTTGCCAGTAAAGCTACTACTGCAATTGCAATCAAAGTTCTTTTTATCATTTTCATTTCCCTCTCTTAACTTATGCCCCGTAAAAGCTGATTTTAGCTTCCGGAGCTAATGAAGGTTTTTTCCGCCCAGGATATTTACACACCTGAGCCACAAAATCAGCGGATTAAATCACCGACTCTGGCAAACATGCCCGCTTTACTGCCGAGCCGGGGCCTTATGAGGTTTACGATTTCGAATCTCCGATATTCAATCTTCGTTTCTTCAATCGTTCTTCCGCCTTAAAACTAGGCCAGCTTTTTTCGGCGTTTCGCAAACAATTCCATGCTTGCGACTTATCAGTTTTTCACTACCTCACACACCTCCTTTCTCCCACATCCTTTACTAAGGAAGGGGGTTCTTCAGTTTGGACAAAACATCTATCCACAATCCTGGGCATATATAATGACTTTGTTTCCTAAACTTAATCCTTCTCTTTCTTGCATCACCAACTCTCAAACTAAGCCGGTGGCATTATCGTTAGCATAAGTGTTCCCGTGTATTCACCTGCAGGATCTAAGAATTGAGCTTGCACTCTTAAATCCAACACAATATTATGAGAGCCTATTGTCGGCTTCGATATCGCTACCGGCCTTGCCATCGTAACAAATCCACTTGTTGCCGATGTCTTTACAAAAATACGCTTAGGCGATATCGACCCTCCTTGACGGCGTTTGAGCTTGGTCGTGGAGATCATAATTGGACCATGCATGCAGTTCGAATCCACCCTTACTGTTAATGCTGCCGGCACATCATAGGTGCCAGTGAATAATGAAGCAATCCCGAGGTCAAGCTTATCCGGTGTAGTGGATACGTTGACAAACGGCTTATTGGTTTGTTCAGCCTCGGCAAATCCCGCCAGCCCAAACAATCCCACTGCTAATGCCCATGTTATGACTAATCTTTTCATTGTTGTCCCCCCACCCAAAAAAACTTTTTCCGACAATAATCTCTTGCTGCAAACTTACTACAGCCTCGTTTTACTGCCTGTTTTGACAATCCGTTGGTTTAAGAAAATCCGTTTTCGATCTTATCCTCTCGACCCCTTATCCGTCAGGGCCGATAGTACCGAGCGATGTTAGCTGCTCAGCATTCCCTGGCTACTTAGCCCAGCTTAACCAGTAAGATCAGAATGGAGATGGTATACGGGTTGGATAGTTTCATTCCTTTTCATCATCATCCTCATCGTTACTCTCCTCACTTCCGGTCTAGCACTAAAATATAGCACTGTCAAAGCAAAGTCCTGCTATCAAAGTAACGCAACTTACACAAGCATTCCTTCTGCTCTTTAATCAAGTTTACCTGTTTTCTTATTCTGTGTCAATGGTAAAATCAATAAAATATTTAATTTTTTCACCCTTCACTATTATTGCCATTTTACCCACTATTCCAACAAATGTCAATGGCTAAATCCAAAAAATGACTATTTGCAATTATTTATTTTATCACATACTCCCTATTTTATCACATTTGACTGGAACATTAATAGCTAAATCCTCATTTATTAACCATTTTATGAAATGTTCTAGATTCCAAATTGCTTACAGGCCTATTCTACTCTGCTATTCAATCAACCCCAAGGCTCACATAAACCTTTACGGTAAAAGGAGATAGGCAACATATATTTAGACTTAATTATGTTTCGATAGCCAATAGAACTCATGTTATTTGTCAATATATATGATTAATTATGGGGGATACTATTTGTGATTAAATTATACAGCTAAGATATCAGAGCTAGCATGTCGAATCAATTGTTAATATTAAGTGAATAATCAATCCACTAAAAACACTAAAAAAACAAATAAAATTGTTATTATACCGATTCTGATTAATAAATGCGCTGAGCATATTTGGTAAAGCAAACTGATTTGACTGTTTTTTTATCAAGAGCAGCTTTCTGCCACGCGTCAACAGCAGCAAGGCGAAGAGCATCATAATCGGCGTAAATCCTGTTGGCCCAATAATGGCTTCGCAGGTAGTGCCAAAGGTTCTCAACAGGATTGATGGAGACGGATGAACGATGGCTCACTGGAAAACGATATCTGAATATGAACACAGGAGTGAACGACTGAACCGCCTATGCAAAATGAAAAAATTTACAGACAACTTCTTGCGTAGCCAAAACGCTCAAGGGCAACAACACACAGGCTGCTGTTCGTCGTAGTCATCTGACTACGCGCCTAATACTGTTGCCAGGATATGCTCCACACGGCAGAAGGATGCTCTGTTTTTGAAATCACTCGGAGATAACGATATATACGCTGCCGTTCGTTTTAGTCATCTGACTACGCACCTAATACCGTTGCCGGGGTATACTACACGCAGCAGAAAGTCGCCCTGTTTTTTAAATTCACTCGGAGATATCAATATTTACGCTGCCGTTCGTTGTAGTCATCTGACTACGCGCCTAATACTGTTGCCGGGGTATACTACACACTGCAGGAGGATACTCTGTTCTTGAAACCACTCGGAGATAACGATATGAACGCTGCCGTTCGTCGTAGTCATCTGACTACGCGCCTGGTACCTCAAAATGACGGCTCTTGTTCTCATCTATTGTCGGAGCATTTAACCCGCAAAAAGAAACATGCTTCTTCATGAGATGATGTTGAAGTGGAAGGTGAAGCATGCTGTCTGAGCGGCGAGAGCATTTTTTGCCCATGCAGAGATTATCGTACCTTGCCAGCCAAAGCGTGCTTCATCCTGAAACCATACCTCTATTTTTCGGCTTGGATGTGCTGATTTGACTTTATCCAGCGTTTGGATG
>CAZSOR010000172.1:0-9882 GCA_964608395.1 uncultured Pirellulales bacterium | reverse complement strand
GTGGATTCGAGCAGGTCGATAGCATCTGTATATTGCTGCTGGTCAAAATACATCTGGGCGAGCATTATGATGATATCGGCCCGGCGGTTTTTCTCATACGGCATCGATTCGAGGGTCTTTATCGCATCGGGTCGTCTCTTTGCCGCCAGTAGAATATCGGCCATATCCCGGTACAAAGTCTGGTCCTTTGGCCTGGCGGCAATTGCCTTTAGGTAGAATTTCTCCGCCTTCGGAAGGTCTTCTTCCGCCGCCCAGGCATGAAGACCGAGATTGCGAAATGCAACGCTCAAAGACGAATCCAACTCAACCGCCCTGCTCCACTGCCGGACCGCTTCATCCTGCCGGTCCAGGTGACTGTAAAGATTCCCAAGATGCAGATGTGCATGAGCATCATCAGGTTTATTCTTTACAGCGCATTCAAAGACTGCGACTTCTTCCGGGCGGGAAGGAAAGACATAATCACGGTGCATCCGGGCAGCCTGAGTGAGATACGCACCGGCTTTTGCCTGGTCTTTCTGCAGCGATGCGAGATAAGCCAGATAATACACCGGCAGCGGACTTCGCTGATCTTCCGGCACTGCCTCGACGCAGGCCGCCCGCAGCAGCTCTTCGGCCTCTTTCGCCAGAGCAACCTCCGCAAAGACAAGACCGGCTTCCAGCATTTCAAATTCATCCTCTCCCACGAAAGCCCGAGCCTCCCGCACGAACCGATTCATCCGATCTTTGCTTTGAAGCGCGATAATCATCCTCGGGACCAGAGCCGTCGGATTCTTGGCGATCCTCTCTTCTGACTTTTTATACGCCGCTTTTTTCCTGCCGGCGGCATAAAGGGCCAGCAGCAAATGGTCCTTCGCCTTGTAATCCTTCGGATTAAGCCGAACCGCCCTTCTGAAAACTCCTATAGCCTTAGAATACTCGCCCAGCCGCATATGAGCACGACCTGCCAAATCGCAGCCGAGAGAATCTGTGCCGAGACATCGTATCGCTTTGTAAGCACAGCGCAAAGCCTCAGCGTCGTTTCCCAACCGCAACTGGCTAACACCGAGGAAATACCAGGACAAACCATCGCTATCATTTCTTTTCACGGCGGTTCTCAACCGGCCGGCAGCTTTTTCGCACAGCCCGGCCTCGATATCAAGCACAGCCAGCGCCCGCAGAGCGGGTGAATAGCACTCATCTTCGGCCAGTGCCTTCTCATAGTATTCGCGCGCCCTCCTGCGACTGGTCGCCAGGTCGAACTTGCGGCCCTTGAGAAATTTCTCCTCCATTGTGAGCTGCTCATCGGGCTTGTTCATAAGGTCGGAAGGTTTGGGCTCGGGAGTTTCGGGAATCGGCAAAGGAGTCACGAACGAGACAAGAACCTGCCGCTTACCGGTCCGTATGGTGACCTCAACGGGTGACTGCCCTGCGGCTGAAAGCGTCACCGTCTTCGGATTCTCAGGCCCCAGGTCTAAGTTCTTTCTCAGCAGCCGCCGGCCGTCGCGAGTAATCAGGCAGGTCGCCCCCGGGAAAGAACTCGTCGCGATAATGTGTAGCTGAAGAGTATCATCCTCACGGGCCGTCTGGACGGCAATGTCTTTCGTTGCGAACTCGAAACCGTCGCCGAGCCCGTGCACCGGATACCACCATTCCTGCCACGAGACCTCCTGTCTCGGTAACAACATGCCGTAGTCTGACTGCGTCTGCAACGGCCCGCTTTGCACCTCGATATAAGGGCCGTCATTGTCGGTCAGATTCTGCTGGCTGACAATGCCGAAATCCCATGTCCCCCAGGTCCATGCCTTTTTCCCACTCAGCTCATGTTTGTCCGCCACCTGAACGATCCCACGATCGGCGTCGACTTCGTAGGCCCCGAAGAAATCGAAGGCACAATCCACAGCAAAAATCGAAGCCCAAATTTCATAGTTCTTTAGCCAGGATATGTCCCTGCCTTCGTTGATGGGCCAGGAGAAAAACTTAACGCCGTAATGGTCTGTGCCAAGAGTCATCGGATAGATAAACCGCGTGCCAGGCAGATTTGGAAAAGCTGTACAGTTCCAGAAATAATAAGGGCTTATCGCATCGGCCGGGTTGAAAATGCGAATTTGCTCATCCAGATAAGCTTTGCCCGGGTGCAGAGTCACGCGCACAGTCCACTGGGTGCGCTGGGTCTTTTCCAGGTTGTTAATTTCAAGGTATGCCGAGCCGTCTGCGTTTTTGCCGATCAGGGCATCGACCGGCGAAAGGATAGTGACCGTGTGTACCTGTGGCCCGGCGTTCCACTCGACTCCACCGCTGATGAAAGCCCCGCGCATTGCTATCATACTTGGTTTGATAACGTTATTGAGATGGAACATCTCCTTTCCTTCGGTCTTGTCGAATACCGAATGCAGACGGCCGCCCAACTCCGGAAGGCACGTGACCTTCAGGTATTCGTTTTCAAGAAACAAAGCCTTGTAGGTCCGATCCTGTTTGGTTCTGGAAAGATGGTCCTGCATAGAATAAGGATAGACGATGGAGCCTTTGACCGTGGTCGAGAATTTCACATTACCTTCGAGAGCCCAGAGCTTGGGATTCACATCCTCGGCCCATCCGTAAGTGGGAATCGTGATGGTACCTTCCCAGGCTTTGACCTTAGCATAACTTCGGCTCGAAAGAACCAGCCCATTAAAAAGCAGAATCATACAGAAATATTTTACAAGACCTCTCATGATATTCACCTCACATTTCTCCGGCAAAACGGGTTAACAATTCCGTCACTGAAAAACTTCACGGCCCAAAGGTTTATAATTTATTTGTCTTTGCTCGCAAAGGAAACAAAAAACTATGCTCGACAGGAATTTTTCGGGAAACTAACTATGTGATTCGAATAGGTGCTAAATGAGGCCGCAAGTGTGGAAAAGCTCGCCTAAGGCCACTCGTAGCGCTGGTGAATGCCCCATAGACCCGTTCATTCAACTTTGCATCTACCATTTAACCGATTTTCAGCCACGAGGGCTTCAGTAATAAGGTGAAATAAAAGTCGTCCGAGGAAATTTATTCTTGACTTTGGTCGTGAAAATGGCTAATTTCTAAAAAGGCGTAGGGATCATTGCGGAAGCTTGCTCAAGGATCTTAGTTTTGCAGAGGTGGCAGTTTGCTATGCTGGTTTAGCTGAGATGGTTTAGAAAGCTGCTTTTCTCGTGCAAATACGGAATCATAGAATGAAACGGAAACGCAGAAACTTGGCAACATCTATGGTAGATTGGAGACTACATCCAGGAACTTGACTGATAGATGCGTATAAGAAGAAACAATATATTGGTTCTGATCGTCATTTTTGCTCTCTGCGTTAACTCAGGCCACGGAGAGCCAAACGAACACAGACCATATGTGCTGGCAACCGGAAGCAAAAGCGGCGTCTATTATCAATTAGGCTTGGGAATAAAGGCGGCCGTCAAAGAAATAGATCCGAATATCACAATAGAAGTCGTTAGCACAAATGGGGCTGTGGAAAATTTAAAGCTACTAGAAAAGGGGAAAGCTGACCTTGCATTTACCCAGAATAACATTGCCCATTGGTTCTATCACGGTGAGAAGTTGTGGGCTTTACCATCCAGGACAATAACCGGAGTAGCCTCTTTATATACCGAATCCATTCAGATTATTGTAAGGAAGGATTTGAATGTAAGAGAAGTTAGAGATCTCGAAAACAAAACAGTTTGTACAAGCCCAAGCGAAACCAGGAAGTTCTCTGCTGCGACCGACATCTTAAGTGCGGCTGGACTTGAACGTTCGTACATAACTGAGACAAGACTCTCTTTAAAGAAAGCATGTGAGGCAGTGGCGGACCCCAATGATCCAAATGAAGCTGCCTTCATTATAGCCGGTATTCCAACTCCTGGCATTATGGAGGCCTGCAAGGGCGGACAGATAGAACTCGTCGAATTGCCGAAGAAATTGGCGAGACAGTCACGTAGATCCTGCCCTTATTTAGTATACGAATCAATCCCAGCCGATACATATCAGGGGCAGAATGAAAAGGTTGCGACTTTGGGTGTTAGGGCACTGTTAGTTGCGCGTAAGAATCTCGAGCCAGAATTCGTTCGCAAAGTTACAGCTGCAATCTTTGAAAAAACTGGAATACTGAAGCAGAGGCACTCACAGGGTGCGAATATAACTGTGGATTCCGCCACTAAAGGGATGACAATCGACCTTCACCCCGGGGCAAGGCAATATCTCGAGAGCGTGTCTTTGCTTATAAAACTTCGTCAATACTGGCCGGCGATATTTAATTACATCTTCAGTTTCGGCATAATACTGTTCTTGGTGTATTACTTAGTGAATCGCAGATTTTTCCCAAAGGCTATAGGAAAGAGTGTTTATACTCGAGTAGTCATAATCTTCTTTTGCCTCTATATTCTTGGTGCGATATTCATGGTTTTTTGGGAAGGTCCAATTAACAGGAACTTTGAGAATTTGCCCAAGTCATTTTGGTCAATAGTTGTCTATCTTTCCAGCGGTTTCGAAGACCGGCCGCCTATGACTTTAGGTGGAATGATCACTTCTGTATTCATTTTTCTCATTTTAGGTGCTGGTTTTGGTGGAGTGTTGACCGGTAAGTTTGCAGCCGTGTTTATGACAAAGGAGAAAAAGATGCCACCTCATATAAACATGCACGTGGTGATATGTAACTGGAACAAGCGGGGCCACAAGGTAGTGGAGCAACTGCACCGGAAGGAGGCGGCGCCAGGCACGGACGTTGTAATTGTTACTGACAGGGACGTTAATGAGGAAGAACTGCGCAAAAATGACCCGAAAACGTATGATAACGTTTACATTGAGAAAGGCTGTCCCGATTCGCTTAGTGTGCTGGAGTCTTGCAGGATTCACTTAGCCAAGAGTATAATAATTCTGGCGAATGATGAACGTTGTGATGATGATAAACCTCGCGATCCGGACGACAAGTCTGCAGACATTGCCCTTGCAATAAAGATAACGATACAAAAAAAGCTGGACGAAGACAAGTCAGGTAAGATGGAAAAGCAGAGACCCCATATAGTAGCAGAGGTGTTAGATCCTGAAATGATAACCAAATTGAAGGCGGTGGGTGTGCATGAGACAGTATGTGCCACTCAATTGGGATTGGGTGTTATAGCACAGTGTGCCCTTCATCATAATCTTTCAGACGTCTATGGTGAGCTCCTTGATTATTCACCGCATACAAACGAGATATACGTGTTAGTAGATGAAGATAAGAGCAAGATTCCCGGCATATGTGCTAACAAGACTTTCGAAGAGTGTGCCGAAATTATCAGTAAGCATAGAAATCCACAGTCACAGAATCCTGTCATTTTGCTCGGTGTGTACAGAGACAACAGAATCGTGCTAAATCCACGGAACGATAAGAGAAGCACCACAGCTTTCAAAAGAATAGAGAAAGATGACGGACTTGTAGTTATGGCATTCTCACGGCCGAATTTGGCTTATTTGACAAGAAAATCAATAACCAAAACGCGCTTCTGGGAAATTGGGAACAACAATCAGTAGATAACGATATTTATGTCCCGGTCGCGGTCTTTGGCAATTGACACGACCTGACCTTTTCTGTCGGCAGCCACGCTTTGGCCGCCGTATATCCGGCCCTTCCAGGGACCTTTTGTTATTTCTCCGACAAGGTTTGTCCCTATGACAAACGCTCCGGTTTTCCGTGCCGTGTTTGCGACGACTTTCTCAAGTTCTTTGCCGTGGCCCGGCCACTCGTCCTCGGCGGCGGCGTATCCATACGGAACGAGCAGTAAATCCGGTTTCAGTGCCGCCATACGTTTGAGGATTATATTGTCATGTGTGTCGGCACAAATAAGCAGACCGATTGTTCCGAATTTGGTTTCGACGGCACCGATGCTTTCGCCCGGGGTGTAAGGCGGGCTCATCAATTCCGTCAGAAGATTCATCTTGTGATGCTTTAGCAGAATATCTCCCTTGTTGTCGATAAGGACCGTCGAATCATACAAGTTGCCACCCTGCTTTTCCGCCAGACCGACACAGAGATGAATGTCAAAATCTTCGGCCAGCTTGCAAAGCCGATCCGAATCTTCCCCGGGAATCGGGCGTGCTCTTTTATGGGCATCGGGATTGACCCAGCCGAGCAACGCAGTTTCCGGAAAGCAGGCAATATCGGCCCCAGCGTCTTTCGCCTCGCGGATCGCGTTCTCAATTCTGACAAAATTGCCCCGGCGGTCGCCGTCAAGGCAAAATATCTGGCATATTGCAGCTTTCGTGGTTTTCATTTGCGCCGGTCCTGTTTCATAGGATTCAACAACACTATTAATCGCCGGGTGGGAAATACTCCCCATCCTGTTTCTCATTACGTAAGGATGATTATAGGATTTCTCACTCCTGAAACAATGATTTTCGTGACATAATTTAAGCGGGAGAAAAAAACTGAGGAAAGACATTGACAAATAATACCAATTGTGATTAAAATCTGCGCCTTTGTCATCTCGACCGGAGGGCCGCGGAGCGGCCTGAAGTGGAGAGATCTGGCTGCGAACGAAAAGCAAGTTCAGTCTGAATCCAGATTTCTCGACTCCGCTTCGCTGCGCTCGAAATGACACGAACAAGCGCATTGATTATGCACAATTGGTATAAGAGAGTCGTATGGATAGGTACAGAACCACGAAAGCTATGAAATATTAAAGCCAGGTCTGAAATGGCAAATATTTCCCGATGAAAATTCGCCCTTCCATAAGTTTTTAATTTCCTGCGACCGGCACATTTTTATCTTCACGATTTTTCCATATTTTCCATAGTGTCTTAAATATCTCCGGATTCGTCAGGCCTTGCTTCTGCTGCAATGCCGGCCCGGACTTCAATAAAAAGTCACCATTATCAGCATCGACAAAATCCGGATCGGCGATTATCGAATCGGCTGCTTTGTCCAGGTTTTCAGTATCGACCTTGTTCCGCCAGAATGTATTTCTGTAAACGGTATTGCCATTGCCCCCAATCTCTTTAAATAGAATCAAGCCTCGCTCATTAGCCCGGAAAATATTGTCGCGAATCGACAGACCGCACGAATCTCGCATTCCGATGCCGGCGTAACTCGAATCGGCAATAATATTATTTTCTACTTTTACATTGGATCGTGCAAAGCCGCTGATGCCGGTTCCGTTGCCGATTATCACATTGTTGGCAATCGTGCCGCGTGCGCTTTTATTGCCGAGATAGACTCCCCTGTTGGCGTTCTTTATGATAAGATTATCTTTCATATTCAAAGTTCCGCCGGTGCTGCGTACAGCGTGATATCTTGAGCCCGTGACAACGTTTCCGATAATCTCGGCCGTTGCGCCGGAGTATAGCGAAATGCCTTGATGTCCGGAACCCATAACCAGGCTGTTGTGTATCGTCCCTTTTGTGCCCTGGCCGAAGCAGACGGTATATTCGAATCCCTCGAATCTGCAAGTATTTATATTAAGCTCGGAAAATCCCATAGCATTTATCGCCACGGGACAGCGTTTGAAATTCCCCAGCGGCTGGAAGCAGCAATTCCTGACCTCTACCTTGGTGTCTTTGACGGCGACTGCAAAGGGATGCTCGGTCCTGTCACTTGTTGCCAATTGCCATTTAATTGTCACCGTATCGATTATTACTCTGCCTTTACCTTTAGTGTCGACAGAAATAGCCGGCTGATTGGAAGTTACTTCGAAAATGCAGCCGTTCCTGGATTCGCCTTTAAGTGTCAAAGGTTTCGTAACAGTCACCGGCTCGGTATAAACACCCTTGGGGATAATTACCATCCCGCCAGGCTGAGCGGAATCGATCATTCGCTGTAAATCATTTGTCGCGGCAGACGGCAGGCTCGGGCCTTGTTTTTGCGAGTCGCTCGCTCCCCATTGGATTACAAACTCATACCATTGTGCTCTACCGTAGCGACTGTCATCCAGCAGAATCGAGAGCGTGTAATCATTTGCCTGTTGCGGCTTATCGGCGATGGAGACAGAACCCCTTCCGGTAACTTTCGTCAATTTTATGAGATTTTTCGCTTCCCGCAGCGGGACGGCTTGCTCCAGTCGATATGGTTTCGATACTTTTTCCTGCCACTCGGGTTTCCACGCAGTCCCGTTGATATACGTAGGCTCATCGTGTTTGATATTGCCGCCCCTGTCCCACCATTTACCCGGCAGATCCCAGGCATGGTGCTCGTACCAAAGTTCGACGCCCTTTATCTTGATCGTATCCTTGCCGTCGATAAAGGCTTTGATACGCAAGCCGTCCTTCACTTCAACCGCAGTAATGTCCTGAGCCGTTTTCTTGGCCGGCAGCACAGCTTTCGTCGGCTTCTTCCATTTTCGGTAATCGCGCGTCGGGCCATCGGGAATAATAGCGGCCTCTTCCGGCTGGATCGGCCAGGGGCTCTCAAATCCAATCGGCTCAACAACACCAATTCCCAACCGCCGGGCGGGCGAATCCGCCCTCAATGAGAAATCCCTGCCCGCCGCGTCCGCAAACATCGGATTCATCTCCAAATTACCGGCTTGTTTATCGAGCGCAATATCCTCGGTTGTGCTCCCGCTATCGGCGCTCTTGGCGCGTCGCCGGGCGACCATGTGCTCATTGTTCCAGAACAGGTTCTTTTCCATGGTCACAGTGCCATCTGACTTGGCAAAAGATGAATCGCTGCCGATGTCGCCGCATAAGACACCGTTGGATTCGGAGAAAAAGATATTCTTTTGCACAATGGGTTCGGAAGCTCCAAGAATCGACAGGCCTACTTGTTTGTTACCGGCAAAGGTGTTGCCTTCGATTGTATCTCGATTCTGAAACCAGCATGACATACCGCCCATTTCATTAGCGTAAAAGAGATTCTGCCTGACAGTAGCCGAAGTTTGCCCGGATGCATAAATCCCGCTGCGAGCATTTCCGAAAATCCAGTTTCCAATAATTGTCGGCGAACAATCATCATAACGGATTCCGTGCCACGCCGCCCCGGATATTCGGCAGCACTCCACTCTTGCTGAATCGTTGCCTTTTCGAATACAAATACCGGCGTAATGGCAATTGCGAAGCTCGCTGTCCAGCAATCTCAAACTGGAACCTTCGCCCTGCCTTTCGCCGACAATGATACCGGTACTCCACACTGCAGCTACCAAACTGTCGCGAATTTCAACATCCGAACCGTTAAAAATATGAATGCCGTCTCCGGGGCCCCCGATGACCGCGCATTTTGAAACGGATGCTTTGGCGTTGATGAACTCCAGGATGGGCACAGGCATGTTACGCCCTTCCAAACGTTCTCCAGGCAAGGTGAGCTTCAGGTCACTAATCACAACGCCCTGGGTATCGCTTACGAGGAGAATCGGCCTGCCATACTTTTCCTTAAATTCTGCTTTGAATTTGGCCTCTATAGACTTGCGCTGCTCGTCCGATTTAGCTTCTCGTATTCGGGTATTGAGCGTGCGCATTGTCTCTTCGAGCACATCTGCTCCGGCGCTTTCTGTCATAATAGTGGTCTTATCCCACCCGGCGCCGGCCAGCGTGAGCGGCTTATTGATTTTTAAACGTTCTTCGTACATACCCGGCCCGATACGAATAACTGCGCCCGCACCGGCGGCGTCGATTGCCTTCTGAATCGAACTGTACTTTGCGCTGCCATCCGCAGCCACCGTAAGCACATCGGCGTTTTTAGCTCTTGCCATTGGCAGAACACAAACCAACATAAGGGCAATAACGGCACAGACCGTGACAATGCGCAGGCTGCGGTGCTTCCAGATTTTTTTCTCCAGCCAGTCAAGACGCACTAACAGGTTGCGGGAATCTTCCGCCAATCCTAACAGCCCGATTCCGGAACTTGCCGGCCCGGTCAGCAGCCACTTTGCGTTCTGCAGGATGGTTTCGCGATAATCCGTTGTCTTGTCCCGCAGA
>CAZSOR010000171.1:0-9972 GCA_964608395.1 uncultured Pirellulales bacterium | reverse complement strand
TAAATTCAGTCGCAACCGATTTTCATTTCAAGCCGGAATTTTGATAAGGGCAATAAGGAGGGTACAGCCATGACCAAAGCAAAAGCATTTAGCGTCAAACAGCTTGCCGTGATTGAGGATTTATTTGAAGGCCGGCTGGAAGAGCAGGCAATTCTGGAAAAACACAGTCTCAGCAGAAAGCTCTTCGACAAGTGGCTGGCCGATGAGGCCTTCACCAGCCACCTCGATTGGCGCACGGCCTGGGAATACCGCAGGAGCGAGTTTATGCTGGCCCACTACGCCCGGGTGGCTGTGTCAAATCTCGTGCAACTCACAGATCCTGTTCACAAACAACCGGAAACCGCCCGCAAGGCCTGCATCGACATAATCACAATACGAGCCAACCGTTTATCCGGCACCCAAACGACGCCGGGCGACAATCCAGCCCCGCCCCCCGAATCCCCGCCATTCTCACCAGAAACCGCCGGAAAAATCTTAGCCGTCTTAGCAGAAGAAAAAAGCGATTAGTACATCTTAATCAAAGACCAAATTTCTTGCCTTATTATACTTTTCGGGCCTAAAGTATAATAAGAATTCGCTTATTAAACGAAAGTATAATAAGATATGCTGAGCATGAAAATGCTATTTGCTGGTCGGAAGGTGGCATAAGGCATTAGGGTAAAGGAGTTTATGAGCATGATATGCAGCAGTGACTATACACGGCGGGGATTTTTAAAGACTATGGGGGCTGGGGCGGCCGTTCTGGCTTCGGCGGGGAATCTGATGGCTGGAGAGCGAAAGGCAGCGGGTAAGCCGAATATTTTGATGATTCTGGTTGATGATTTGGGCTATGGAGATTTGTCGAGCTATGGGGCGAAGGATTTGAAGACGCCTCATGTCGACAGGCTCATGGCGGCCGGGATGCGGTTCGATAATTTCTACGCCAACTGCCCGGTCTGCTCGCCGACGAGGGCGGCACTACTCAGCGGGCGCTATCCGGACATGGCCGGCGTGCCGGGAGTTATTCGCACGCATATTACCAATAGCTGGGGCTACCTGGCTCCGCATGCGGTGCTTTTGCCGAAACTGCTGAAGCCGGCCGGCTACCACACCGCCATCGTTGGCAAGTGGCATCTCGGCCTGGACTCGCCGAATACGCCGAACGAGCGCGGCTTCAATCACTTCCACGGCTTTCTCGGCGATATGATGGACGACTACTACAACCACCGCCGGCACGGCAATAATTACATGCGGCTGAACGGTAAAGAAATCGATCCCGAAGGTCACGCCACCGACCTTTTCACGCAGTGGTCGATCGACTACATCAACGACCGCGCCAAATCGGACAAATCCTTCTTTTTGTACCTGGCCTACAACGCTCCGCATACTCCGATTCAGCCGCCGGCCGACTGGCTCGACCGAGTCAAAAAACGCGAGTCGAATATCAGTGACAGACGAGCAAAACTCGTCGCTTTGATTGAGCATCTCGATGACAGTATCGGCAAAGTTATCGCGGCGTTAAAAGACGCCGGAGTAAGTGACAACACGCTGGTGATTTTCACATCCGACAACGGTGGACAGCTCGGTGTCGGAGCCAGCAACGGCCCCCTGAGGGCGGGCAAGCAGGACATGTACGAGGGCGGCATCCGCGAGCCTATGTGCGCCGTCTGGCCGGGCAGGATTCAGCCCGGCACGCGCAGCGACCGCGTCGCGCTTACGATGGATTTGTACCCGACCATCTGCGACGCGGCCGGGGCGAAGATTGCGCAGAAGATCGACGGGCGAAGCATTCTTCCAACGCTACTGGGTAAATCGCAGCCGGCCGAGGATCGCTTTTTATTCTGGGTACGTCGCGAGGGAGGCGGCTACGGCGGACGGGCATATTACGCCGCACGGTACGGCGAATACAAGCTCGTGCAAAACAATCCATTCGAGCCGATGGAGCTTTACAATCTCAAGGACGACCCGAAGGAGCAGAAACCGCTGGGCAAGAAGAACAAAATGTATCAGAAGCTATTTACCGCTCTACGCAATCATATAATCGAGGCCGGAGCAGTACCCTGGCAGAAATACCCGGTCCAATTTGATCGCCCTTAGGCATGGCAAAGTGAGTATCCCGAAAATCTGCCTATCCGCTCCGAAAAAAAACTTGAAAAATGCGGGCGAGTTATTATAATAATAGGACTGAGACGGGAAGCGGTACAATGAAACACATACCTATGTTCTCGCTGTTGTTTGTGTTGTTATTTTTGTCGGCTGCGTTTACCGGCGAAGAGACGGGCGAATCCCTACGCGAGGATAAGGAAAGTCAGGCCATGGAATTAGCACAAGAAGTCCTGGCCGGTAGAAAGGTATGTGTGCGGGTCTATTAATGATTGGATAAAGGCCCCGAGAACATACAAGCTCGTTGCGGTCGAGCTTGATGGGCTTTCGTTTCAATGTGATAGTGTTACAGAAGCTTTTGGCCCAATGTCCGAATCAGCCGCTATCGTAGTAGCCGGGCAAGACCAGACCGACGAAACGGTTGCAGCGATAATAGATAAATTTGTATATACTGAGCTTTACACGTACAAAAAGGGCGGAAGAATTTATATCTGGTCGGAAGGTGGCATAAGGCATTAGGGTAAAGGAGTTTATGAGCATGATATGCAGCAGTGACTACACACGGCGGGGATTTTTGAAGGCGATGGGGGCTGGGGCGGCGGTTCTGGCTTCGGCGGGGAATCTGATGGCTGGAGAGCAGAAGGCGCTGGATTGTCTATCTGATTTACAGTAGCTTAGCTCGCCGCACTCACCATTTTGCTAACACAAATACTGTTTTTGTCAATATCGAGTCCTAAAAAATGTCAAATATTAGGCCAAAGACACAATTTATAAAAAGTTTATCGGGCGTCAAAGTATTCAATGTCCGGGGCGTTAATATAACATGTGATTTATAAATTGCTTTACAAAAGCAATTTATAGAGCGTATACGTCGGATAGATATACTTTGGCCGAAGATATCTATGCTCTACCATATCGACGCTCTATTTCTATTGACATACGCAAATGATCCATTTACTATGTTGACTATCCGTTTGATTAAACGATTAAGCTAATGAAATGGCTGTTTGTCATTGTAAAAGAACGGGGCTTGTTGGTCGACACGATTTCGTACATATATGACTTCTGAGACAGCAATAACGAACGAAACCTAAGGAGCAATATTATGCATAAGTCACGAAGGATGTCATTTGTCGTTGGAGGAATTACTATCATTGCGCTACTGATTCCGCTCCTCTGGGCCCAAGGGCCTGTAAAAACCGTGAAACATCGGCACCTGACCGCAGAAGATGTCTCGCGTCAATACCTCTCGCGACATCCCAAGCCAAGAGATGAAGCGGAGAAAAACATAATCGCTGTTATGGAGGACATGTACACCAACCAGTCTCGGGGTATGGGGAATATTCTGCCCGAGGACGGCCGGCTGATGAGGATGTTCATTGAGACTCTCGGAGCCAAGAACGTCGTTGAAGTCGGAACGGCCAACGGATACTCGGCAATGTGGTTCTGCCTGGGGCTGCGCTCCACCGGTGGCAGACTAACGACCCACGAGATTGACCCGAAACGTATCGCTCTGGCGAAAAAGAATTTCAATCGAGCGGGTGTCGAAGATCTGGTGACGTTGGTTGAAGGGGATGCACACGAAACCATTGGGAGATTGACCGAACAGATCGATTTGCTGCTACTCGATGCCGAGAAAGAGGGTTTCACCGACTACCTGAAAAAGCTGCTTCCGCTCGTGCGCACCGGCGGCCTGATAATCGCTCACGATTCGTCGGGGCAGGCTTACATGATGGAAGACTATTTTCAGGCAATCGTTGGGAATCCCGACTTAGAGACTGTGTTTGTAGACGCATCACGCTGGGGAATGGCCATCACACGGAAGATGCGGTGAAAAAAAAAACGATCATGAAGATTGTACGGTTTTGCTTGTATATTGGCGTAATAGCTGTATGTGTGGTCGCTAATGATTTCCCTACTGGTGTCAATGCGAGTGACCCGGTTGAAGGCTTGGCAGTTAGCGGTTGTGACGAGTTTGGCTTATTCTTGGGACAGAAGGCTATTACTAACGAAAATGGCATCGTCATGCTGTATGTTCCACCACATTCGAAGGGGAGGTTTACGGTGACTTACTTCGACGAATCGACGAAGAAGACAATACAGAACGGCATATCATATTCTTCAAGTGATATCTCAACGAACTCAGACAGCATTCGGTTGGGATCGGACGGCCTCGAACCATTAAAACCTTGACATCGACGGTCTTTTGCCGATACAACACGGCAGATAATTACAGACATAGCCGACTGCTAACCATGAGAATTAGGGAGGCAACGCTGAAATGAGAAAGAAAATCCTGAGCGCATTTATATTTGTGTTTTTGTTATCGGTGCTGGTTTCTTGTAGCCGGGCACAGACCGTTCTTATCGAGGCCGAGAGCTTCGCGAACCGTGGCGGCTGGGTAATTGACCAGCAATTTATGGACCAGATGGGCTCGCCTTTCTTATTAGCACACGGCCTGGGCATACCGGTCGGCGACGCCGCGACGGCTGTATCGTTTCCGGCGGTGGGCACATACCGCGTCTGGGTTCGGACGCGCGACTGGGTTGCTCCGTGGAAGGCTCCGGGAGCGCCCGGCAGGTTCCAGCTAATTATCGACAATGAGCCGCTCGATGCCGTATTCGGCACAGAAGGCGCCCAGTGGCACTGGCAGAACGGCGGGATGGTCGAGATTAAGAAAAATCAAGTCGTGCTCAAACTGCACGATTTAACAGGTTTCGATGGTCGATGCGATGCGATTATCTTTTCCGCCGATACAAATTTTATCCCGCCGAACGAAGGCGAATCAATGGCGTCTTTTCGCCGGAGATTGCTCGGCCTGTCTGAAATGCCTCAGAACGCAGGCAATTTTGACCTGGTAGTAGTCGGTGGCGGGATTGCCGGCACCTGCACAGCGATCTCAGCGGCGAGACTTGGTATGCAGGTGGCGCTCATACAGAACCGTCCCGTGCTGGGCGGCAACAACAGTACGGAAGTCCGCGTCCACCTGAACGGCGAGGTAAATCTACCGCCTTACCCGGCACTTGGCGGCGTCGTTAACGAACTGGATACCGGGCTTAGAGGCAACGCCCAGCCGGCGGAGCATTATGACGACCAGCGGAAACTCAAAGTCGTCCAGGCGGAGGAGAATATCCACCTGTTCCTGAACATGCACGCTTTTAAGGTTGAAAAGCAAGGCGACCGGATTGTAGCTGTCGTCGCCCAGGATATTCAAAAAGGCACCATGTCGCGCTTTACAGCTCCGCTGTTTGCCGATTGCACCGGTGACGGAACGCTCGGATTTCTGGCCGGCGCCGAATACCGAATGGGACGTGAAAGCAAAGAACAGACCGGCGAACCTCTGGCGCCGAAAGAGTCCGACAAAATGACGATGGGCGCATCGGTTCAGTGGTACTCGACTGCAGGCGACAGGCCATCGAGGTTTCCTGATTGTCCCTGGGCTTTACAGTTTAACGAACAAAGCTGTCACTATCTGATCCGAGGTGACTGGGACTGGGAGACGGGAATGAACCGTGACCAGATAACCGAATTCGAGTTCATTCGCGACCACGCTCTTCGTGCTGTCTACGGCAACTGGTCGTATCTGAAGAACAGCAGCCGGGACAGGGCAAAATATGCGGACCGTCAGCTCGAGTGGGTTGCGTATATCGCCGGCAAGCGCGAATCACGCCGGCTACTCGGCGATGTAATATTGCAGCAGCAGGACATTCAGCGACGCAGGAGATTCCCCGATTCGTTTGTCACTTCCACCTGGTCCATCGATCTTCACTATCCGGACCCGAAAAACTCTCAATACTTTCCTGGCGAAGAATTCCGTTCGATTGCGAAGTATGCCCAGATAAAGCCCTACCCGATTCCCTACCGCAGCCTGTATTCCCGCAACATCAGCAATCTTATAATGGCCGGACGCTGCATCAGCGTGACACACGTAGCACTCGGAACCGTCCGCGTAATGCGAACCGGCGGAATGATGGGCGAGCTTATCGGAATGGCAGCGTCACTTTGCAGGAAACACAATACTACACCTCGTGGCGTCTATGAGAATCACCTGGCCGAGCTGAAACGGTTGGCCCGAAAAGGTGTCGGAAAGCCCGCTGAGATTGACAAAGATACCTTCCGACAGGCCGAAGAGAACGGACGTCTGGCCAATAAAGGATTTATCCACTGCCGGGACTTTGTCAAAGGCTGGCTTCGATATGCCGATAGGAAGACCGGGCTGATTCCCAGGAATCTTAGCCGGGACAAAGACATCTGGAACGCCCAGGACAGTGCCGCGGACAATTATCCGTTTATGGTGCTCACCGCGGCCATTATAGACCGCCCGCTTTTCGACGGCCGGATGCGAAATATGCTGCGCGCCGAAACCAGTCTTACATCCCGTATCGGAAGCCTGCCCGATACGTACTCTTTTACCAAGCAGAACTTCCATGATTCGAAAGAAAATCTGGGCCGAATAATCTTCGGCTCATCGGAATATGTCAAAGACGGGCTGTTGCCGCTTACCGAATGGCTCGGGCCGAGCCCATGGTCCGAACGCATGATAAACATTCTCGACGATTTGTGGCAGCGGGCGCCGGTTAAAACTCAATATGGACAAATCGTTTCGGAAAACCAGGAGATTAACGGCGAGATGCTCCAGACATTGTCCCGTGTTTACTGGATGACCGGCGATAGGAAATATTTGCAATGGGCTGTTCGTCTCGGCGATTATTATCTGCTCGACGGGCATCACCCCACACGCGATGAAGAAGCGCTCAGACTTCGCGACCACGGCTGCGAAATCGTCTCGGGCCTGTGCGAGCTGTACGCGACCGTTAATTTCGCCATGCCGGCTAAAAAAGGTGCTTATCAAACACCCATTCACGAAATGCTCGATAGCGTTCTCAAATTCGGGACCAACGAGCATGGTCTTTTTTACAACGGTATGTATAACAAAACCGGCCGGCACGACAGAGATCTGGCCGACACCTGGGGCTATAATCTCAACGGCTTTTATACCGTGTATCTGATAGACAAAACCGAGGCCTACCGTCAGGCCGTTCAGAAAGCGCTCGGCAACCTGAACGACTACTATAAAAACTATCAGTGGGAAGGCAGCAGTGCCGATGGTTACGCCGATTCAATCGAAGGCGCGATCAACCTCTACAATCGAGAGCCCGTTGATTCTACTGTGAAGTGGATGGACAGCGAAATCAAAGTGATGTGGGACATGCAACAATCCGACGGCACCATCGAGGGATGGCATGGCGACGGAAACTTCGCACGTACCACAATTATGTACTGCCTCTGGAAGACAAAAGGCCTGACCATCCGTCCCTGGCGGGATGATGTGGTTTTTGGAGCTATCCAGGAAGGAGATGGACTAAAAATAATCATAAGTGCCGACAGAAGATGGCAGGGAAAGCTGCTCTTTGATACGCCGCGTCATAAGACGATTATGAATATGCCACTCGACTGGCCGCGTATCAACCAGTTCCCCGAATGGTTCACCGTCAAGCAGAATAAACGCTACATGGTACGTGACCTGACTTCCAATACGAGGAAATCTTATACAGCACAGCAGTTGGCCGGCGGCATAACAATCAGCCTCCAGACCGGCGTTCCGCAGTATTTGATTGTGCAGTGATTATTCACAGGAGCGGTTCGCAGGTCATTAAAAAAATAAGTAGAGATCAGATGGACGAGTCAAAAAAAACCAAAATCTATGAATAGCTTGCAGATGCGCTCAACGCTCTTCCGAACGGTTTTCCGCGAACACCTTCGAATGTCGAAGTGCCGATGCTTCAGAAGATTTTCACGCCGGCCGAGGCATCGCTGGCCCGGCACCTGGGCTGTGAGCTGGAGCCTGTCGATGCAATTGCCAAGCGGGCCGGACTCGACCAGAGACGGGCCGGTGCCGGCCTTATGGCTCTGGCACAGCGACGCCTGATATGGTTCAACGGCCGGCCTGATAATCCGCGTTTCAGACTCTCTCCGTTCGTCGTCGGAATATACGAAATGCAGTTTGATAACATGGACTACGAGCTGGCTCATCTGATCGAGCACTATATGGCCGACGGCGGAGCGGCCGGAATCATGAGGCCCGACCCGGCCATCCACCGCGTTGTCCCGGCACAAAACGCCGTCAAGTCCGAGTGGGTGCTGCCCTACGACGATGTACGTGAAATCCTGCTGAATGCCAAAACGTTTCGTGTTAATGATTGTGTCTGCCGCAAGCAGCAGGACCAACTCGGCCGAAAGTGCGATTTCCCGCTTAGGACGTGCCTGGTCTATCATTCGGCTCAGCTTCCGCCTACACCTGATATGATCTCTCGTAATGAAGCTCTGGCGGTCCTCGACGAAGCGGAGGAAATCGGCCTGGTTCATACGATGAGCAACGTCAGGAACAAGTCGCTATTCATGGGTGATGTCGGCTATATCTGTAACTGCTGCGGCTGTTGCTGCGGCATACTTCGCGGAATCAACGACTGGGGCATCGAGAACTCCGTCGCTCAGGCAAATTACTACGCCGCCATCGACGCCGAGCAGTGTACCGCATGCGGTTTGTGCGAGCAGCGCTGCCAGGTCGGTGCTATCTCTGAGCAGGATGGTAGTTTTATTGTAGACACCAGGCGTTGCATCGGCTGCGGCCTGTGTGTCACCGGCTGCCCAAGCGGCGCTGCAACGCTACAGCCAAAACCCGATGCCGAGATCATCCCTCCGCCTCTGGACCTTGCGGACTGGGAGCAGCAGCGTATGCAAAACCGCAAGTAGGCGCTGCTATCCACTGCTACAGAAAATTTCTCAAACCGAAGGCGATATTCTTCGTCTTTGACTCAGAATGACATTCAATTAAGGGGGGTATCGTCATGACACAACTATCTTTTCCAGCATGTAGCGACATTGAAAGAGTGGCCGGGGTTTACACCGAGCTGCGGCAGATTCGGCCGCAGACGAGGCGGGACCTGAAGAATTATGTGAAGGTTTTTCTTGGTATCGACGTGCCGGACAAGAGAATTTGTCCGGAACATCAAAGCCCGATGGATTATCTCTGGCATACTTTTCGTGAATCTAAGCAGGAACCAAGGGTTGCAAATCACGATTCGATCGTTTGGGCGAATCGTGCCGGCGGTAAGACCGAGCTTGCAGCCGTCGCGACGCTTCTGGATTGCCTCTTTAAGCCGAACTGCCAGGTCAGGATTCTGAGCGGCTCGGGCGAGCAGGCCGGCAGGATGTATGAATATCTGACCGGCTTTCTGCATCACGGCTACGAGCAATCTCTTGCCGGGCCCATCCGCAAAACCAAATGTCACTTTATCAACGGTTCGGCGGTCGAGGTCCTGACGCAGTCTGCAACCAGCGTCCGGGGTCAGCACGTTCAAAAGCTTCGCTGCGATGAGTTGGAGCTGTTCGACGAGGATGTATTCGCAGCGGCAAAGTTTACCACGCAGAGCACGGCGGAAATTACCGCCGGCATGGAGTTGATAAGCACGATGCACCGGCCTTACGGCCTGATGCACGAGGTCGTGACATCGGCTCCGAAGTTCGGCACGCCGGTCTTCAAATGGTGCGTGTGGGAGACGATAGAAAAGTGCGTCGGAAGAAGCTGCTCGCAATGTCCCTTGTCGGAAGACTGCCGGGGCAAAGCGAAAGCGGCAACCGGCTATCTGAAAATCGACGACTGCATTACCCAGATGCGCCGGGCCAGCAGGGCGGGCTGGGAAGCCGAGATGCTCTGCACGCGGCCGTCACGGCAGAACGTTGTCTTCGACGAGTTCGACCCGGCCGTGCATGTTGGAGCTGTCGATTATGATACGAATCTTCCGCTGTACCGGGCGCTTGATTTCGGATTCGTTAATCCGTTTGTGTGCCTGTGGATTCAGGTTGACGATGCTGGCGTCGTGCGTGTGA
>CAZSOR010000170.1:0-9989 GCA_964608395.1 uncultured Pirellulales bacterium | reverse complement strand
AGCAGGAGATTATTATGAAAGAAAACAGTCTTTCCCGCCGTCGATTTATAGCAGGTACCGGTGTTGCGATCGGCGCCGTTATGACCAACCGAAGCAAAGTCATCGCATCCGGCGATAACAGCAAAGCAGGCTCCGGAGTGCCGTTTCGCTACTGTTTCAACACCAGTACGATTCGCGGACAAAAGCAGAGCCTGGAAAAGGAGATCGAAATTACCGCACAGGCGGGCTATAACGCGATCGAGCCCTGGGTTGATAAAATCCACGGTTATGCCAGGGACGGGGGCAATCTAAAGGATATTCGCAGGAAAATCAGCGATTCGGGCCTGACCGTCGAGAGCGCCATTTCCTTCTTTCAATGGATTGTGGACGACGACGCCCAGCGTGCCAAAGGCCTCGAACAGGCCAGGCGGGACATGGACGTGCTGGCCCAAATTGGCGGCAAGCGCATCGCGGCGCCTCCGGCAGGCGCCACCCGGCAGGCGGGACTCGACCTGATGAAAGCCGCCGAGCGTTATCGTGCGCTGCTGGAGCTGGGCGAGCAAATAGGCGTTGTGCCGCAGGTTGAAGTGTGGGGTTCCTCAAAGAATCTGCACCGATTAGGCCAATCGATGTTCGTAGTGATTGAGAGCGGCCACCCGAAAGCGTGCCTGCTGCCTGATGTCTATCATATCTACAAAGGCGGTTCGGATTTCAACGGCTTCAAACAATTAAGCGCCCACGCTATCCAGGTCTTTCACTTGAATGACTATCCCGCCGACCCGCCGAGAGAGACAATAGGCGACCGCGACCGTGTCTATCCCGGGGACGGCATAGCCCCGCTGACGCAAATCATCCGCGATCTGCAAGCCAACGGCAGCCGGGCGTTTCTGTCGCTGGAGTTGTTCAATCCAACCTATTGGAAGCAGGATCCGCTGGCGGTTGCGAAGACAGGTCTTGCGAAGATGAAGGGTGCGGTAGCCAAGGCAATAGGTGCAAGCTGAGACCGGAACTTCAGCACCATCTTCACACGAATCGAGCTAAAGTCACGACACCGGGCTCAATTGCGGTAGAAGAGAGGAAAACATGAAAATCAAAACGTATTATCTCATTTTGGCTATCGCCGCCGTGACTTTCTGCGCTGCGGTTCCGTGCCGGGCAGAGCAATCTGCGTCCGGCGATAAAGCTTTTTCAATGAACCAGCCCCATCCGGCTTTTGCAGGGATTGATAAATTGTATGTCGTTTTATTGCGATATGGTGCAAACCAGGACAAAGATGCGCCGTTTTTCAAGCAGTTCGAAACAAATGTAAAAGAAAAGTTACGCCAAGCCGGCATAGAATTAGACACTCCAACGGCAGAAAACATTTTAAGCATCCCGGAACTACGGATTTATCTCAGCACGCTAAGCCTCGAAGATTCGCAGCAGCACGTATTCCACATTCGGACGGCACTGGCAAGGGCCGTATGCCTGAAAGATGAACGAAATCCCGTTTTCAAGGCCGACATCTGGCAGGCAGCCCCCGTAATGCTGACCATACCGGCGGAAAATATGCCTGAGAAAATCATTGATGTCGTGCTGGAGCAGGTTGAAAGCTTTATCAACATATACAAAGCAACGAATCCGCCCGGCACAAAATCATCGGATCCAGGTATAAAAGAAACCGCTTCATCAAAAATCCCGGGCAAACAAGTCGAAACAGATGCAAATTCGGCGATAAGCGAACACAAATATGTCGCGTCGAAGAGCAGTTCCATCTTCCACAAACCGGAATGTCGCTGGGCCAAGAACATTTCCGAGGAAAACCTCGTAAGCTATACGAGCAGAGACGAAGCAATAAAAGCAGGGAAAAGACCCTGTAAAACATGCAATCCATAAGGACCGATTTCGTCCCGGGCAATAGAACCGGCGGAGAATTTTCGTATGAGACTTCAATTTATTTTATGTAAAGTTATGCAGAAAGAGGCGTATTTTTGTGCCTCACGCTCGAAGAACGTCATTGATGTAGTTTTGATGCCGCAGGGCCTGCACGATGAACCCGACAAGCTTCGCGAAGAAGTACAGAAAGCTCTTAATAATACTCTCGACATTCAGGGACGGCCCTACGACGCCTCGCTGCTCGGCTATGGCCTTTGCAGCAACGGAATTGTGGGCTTATCGGCGGAAATTCCGATTGTCGTACCGAGAGGCCATGACTGCGTTACGCTCCTGCTTGGTTCGAAGGACAAATATCAGGAATATTTCGACTCTCACCGCGGCGTTTACTGGTACAGCGCCGGCTGGATCGAGTCCGGCAAGCAGCCCGGCAAAGAACGCTATGAAAATACGCTCAAAGAATATCAGGAAAAATATGGTGATGATAACGCTCAATATCTGATGGAAATGGAACAAGGGTGGATGAAACAGTACAATTGGGCAACGTATATCGACTGGGGTTTTGCCAACTCGAACGAATGCAGGGATTATACGAAACGCTGTGCCGAATATCTCAAATGGAACTACGATGAGCTAAAGGGCGACCCGGCTCTTATGCAAAAGTTCGTCGACGGTCAGTGGAACGAAAGCGAGTTTTTAGTCGTCAAGCCCGGCCGGAAGATTAAGGAAAACCTGACCGAAAAGGGCATAATTAAAGCCGAGTAGATACAGGCCCGCTTTAAGTCATGTTATGGAGTTAATTACAATCATAGTCATAGCTGTCGGGCTGGCAATGGATGCTTTCGTGGTCTCAATCGTCAGCGGCAGTACGTACAGGCAGCTTCACGTAAAGCATGCTCTGCGAATGGCACTTTTTTTCGGCGCCTTCCAGGCTTTTATGCCGTTGATAGGTTCCCTGGCGGGGCTGAGTTTAAAGGATTACATAAAAGATTATGACCATTGGGTTGCCTTTGCTCTTTTAGCAGCGGTTGGCGGCAAAATGATTTACGGGTCGTTTAAAATCAAATCCGCCGAGGAAAATCCCGATCCTTCGAATATTTTTGTTTTACTGGTTTTGTCCCTCGCTACCAGTATCGACGCCCTGGCAATCGGCATTACACTTTCACTTATCACGAGTTCTGTCGCCCTGGCAGTAATAATCATAGGTCTGATAACATTCGCATTATCCTATATTGGGGTTCTCATCGGCAAGAGATTCGGGCATTTTTTCGAGAACAGAATCGAAGCTCTCGGCGGACTGGTTCTTATAGGTATCGGCGTAAAAATATTGTGCGAGCATTTACTTTTTTGAGCTACACTTGCAGTCCTGTGAAAAAATATTATAATTTGTATGTTTTAAACCAAACTGAATAGATGTAAAATTGCAGGTTGACCTGTTCGATCGCAAGGAATGTTTGTATGGGTTCTAAAGTATATATTATTAAAGCTTCTGTTGATGACGGCCCGAAAGTAATTTCTGAAAAGGCCCGCAGGCTGTTTAAGGCCGGCGGCTTTGCAGAATGTTTTAACGAACATGATTTCACCGCTGTCAAGGTCCACGTCGGTGAAGACGGCAACAACACGTACGTAAAAGCTCCGTATATCAAGGGATTGGTGGATGAGCTGATCGAATTGAATACAAAGCCGTTCGTGACCGACACTACAACGTTATACGTCGGCCGAAGGCACAATGCAATCGACCATACGATTTTGGCTACAGAGCACGGTTTTAGTCTGGACGGATTAGGAATACCGTTTATCGTTCCGGACGGATTGTCCGGAACGGCCGAGACTATTGTGAAAATCAACGGCCAGATTAACAAAGAGGTCTTTATCGCGTACGATATTACAAGAAGCCAGTCGATTCTCTCGGTGGCCCATGTCACGGGCCACGTCGCCGCGGGACTCGGAGCTACGCTCAAAACGCTGGGAATGGGCTGTGCGAGCAAAAAAGGTAAAATGACACAGCATGCCGCTCTGACGCTGAATATCAGCACAGACTGCACCCGTTGCGGCGTATGTTACGATCATTGCCCTGCTGATGCGATTACAATTGACGATGTCAAGGCACACATCGACCAGGATAAATGCATCGGCTGCGCCGAATGTATGGCGCTCTGCAGATTCGGCGCCATAACGTGCAACTGGGGCCAGGAAACGGAAGTTTTGCAGAAAAGTATCGCCGAGCACGCTTTGGGAGCACTGAAAGGCAAAGAGAAAAAAGCAACATTTTTTAATTTTTTATTGTCAATCACCAAAGATTGTGATTGTTTTGATACACCGAATATGCGTAAAATAGTCGAAGATATCGGCATAATCGCTTCGACCGACCCTGTGGCCGTCGATAAAGCGGCACTGGACCTGGTGGAAAACAAAAGTGAAAAAAAACTGGCCGAATTGCTTGGCAATGATAAACTTGACACAAGTTGCCAGATCGCACACGGCGAAAGTATCGGGCTCGGAAGCAGTAATTACGAGTTAATAGAGATTGATTAACAAGTTAATAAATGATTGAGGATTCGACATGGCTCTTGGGCAAATAATTAGAGAAAGACGTGAACAGATGAAGCTGACGCTGGATGAGGTCAGCAATCGCATCGGGTTTTCAAAACCGTATCTATCCACAATTGAGACCAGTAAAGTCAAAAATCCGCCGAGCGATGACTTACTGAACAAGCTCGAAGAGGTGCTTGAATTTGAGCCGGGCCTGCTGCTGCACATTGCTCATCTCGAAAGGATGCCTTCGGATATTCGCCAGAAATATGAAACCGCTGAGGCAGAGGTTAAGAAATGGCGGCAGATTGTCAGGAACGTAATTGACAAGGAAGTCAGCCCGAATAAGCTCGGCAAGCTTGTTTCCAAGAAAAAGTTAAGAATGAAGCAAGACAGGGTTCCTTTATCGGCAGGCCGATTGGTCCCGGTGATCAACAAGGTCTCGGCCGGCTATCCGAGAGATTTTAACGACCTGGACTATCCCGTGGGCATAGCCGACGACTATATCCGCTGTCCGGACGTGCATGATCCGAACGCCTTCGCCGTTCGCGTGGTCGGCGACTCGATGGAACCGAAATTTAGCGAGGGAGATATCGTGATTTTCTCGCCCGCGACGGAAGTTAGCAGCGGCGATGACTGCTTTATCCGTTTCACGATGCCGCACGAGACCACCTTCAAGAGGGCTTTCTTCGAGTCGAAGGACAAAGTGCGTCTCCAGCCGAGAAACGATAAATATGCTCCCTCAATCGTTGAAGGCAAGCGCATCAACGGCATCTACCGTGCCATAATTAAGCACGAAATACTGTAGATACGCAAAACTCGGGCGACTATGATCTTCAATTGATATCGGAGCCGGCGACGGCTGAAAGTTGTACAAAGGCTTTTCGAATCGCCGACTTTAGCGGGGATGATATCTTGCTTTATTCTACAACAAACCAGGTAATACTCCTCGGAGCTATATCAACCGGGATCTCGACATTATATTTCCGGTCAAGCTCGTACTTTTTGCTCTTGCCCCGCTGCTCGCGTATACTTGCCGTTTTGGTCAGTCCCGTATAGTACAGCGGTAGTTTCAACTGTTTTTTAACCGTTCGGTCCAGGGGATTATAAACCATTGCCAAACCCTTATGCTTCAGTTGCGGATTGACGTGTAAAATACAGTCGATGTCACGCCCGTCCGGCCGGCGTACGTGAATGATGTCCGAATCGAGTATGTCCCGGTACTCCTTGTAAAAATCCACCCACTTCTTAACGATCGCTTTTGTCCGGTCAGTGTCGTACAAACGCGGGCCGCGATAGCAAGCCTGTACGCCTGAGCCGAAATTCTGTGCAAGGTGCGAACCGTAAGCATCGAGATGCTCGGACAGCGGTTCGAGCGTGGCGGCGACTCCACCCCCGTGGTACTGAACCAGCGGGACAAACATCCAACCCATGCTCGGCGTTTTCTTCCAGGTACCGTCGAAAATGTTCTGCCGGCCGAGAATAATCTGCCTTTCCCGGGGCAGCGACCAGTTGACCTCACGGTAGCCCATAGCGCTTTTATTCGAGCCGTTTAGAAAATACCAGTCCGGGACATTCAGATATACCCCCCTGCCGCGGCACCACTTGTAGAAATTAGTGATTTTCTTCCACTGCTTCCACTGCGAATCTTTGAGGCCGTTATGGCCCGGATGGCTGGTTGAGGCACACATGTCACCGGGATAAGAACCATCATGTTCGAGCAGGTCCAGGCCGGTCTGCTCGATAAATGTTGTTATTTTCTCGAAATAGTCGATGCCCCACTGGCTGCACAGGCATGGCGAGTTACCGAAAATCGCCCCGCCGGTTTTACCAGTTTCCGGATTAATAACATCATGCTCGTCGCTTATCCTGCGGCTGGCTAAGAGCGAATAGCCGCCCAACTCGATATTTTTGCTGTGGGCGTAATCTACCAATTCCTTAATCTGTGCCATATAATCCGGCTCGACATTTTCCATATTAAAACCGCTGCCGAAGGTCATTATTACCATCTCGAATCCGACCTCGGCGCATTGGTCTATTGCCAGGCGGACCGATTTGGAGTCCGCGTTACGAACGTGCATGATAATTGGATTTTCCGTGCTCCAGGGCGCGATGGTGCGGTACATCCGCCGCAGCGACAAGCCCTTGCGTTCCCGCTCGTTGCTGTCGTAGATCAGTTCATATGTTCGAAAAGATTCAAAAGTTTCGCCCTGCTCAATAGTCAAATCGGGTCCGATGGGCGGCCGTACTTCCAGCATTGCCGGCGTCTTTCGTTTATAGTTGACCTGCGTGCTGTACTGCGGATCGGCAACCCAGTACGCCGTTTCGTTGGCATTTCTCGAATCGTCCCCATGAAACTCGTAATCGCTCTCGATGTGAATATTCGGATACTCCCATTGAGCGGGTTCTTCCACCAGGGATTCATACTCCACCGCAGCCAGAATCTCGCTCGTAAAGGTATTGAGCCTGACGGGTTTGTCGCCGCCGTTGTATATGGTCAGCCGTTTTGCCAGTAGCGGAATGCCCTGGTACATCTCATATTGAATAGACAGCGTCAGTCCTTTGAGCTTATCGCCCGGCGGAACGAAATGCAGCGTCAGCGATTTTCCCGCCGGCGGCCAAGCCGACTGAGCCGAATAACGCTTGCGATTCCAGTTAAAACGTTCCTTAATATCGCCGAGTTCAAAATCGCTGAACGCAAAGGCATCGGGATTGCCGCTCAGAGAATCAATTGTCCCGGCTTGAAGATATGCGTATTCAACCTGGCCCTGCAAGCCTCCGACTTCATACTTTTGTCCATCAAGCTCGACTATCGCTTCCGGTTTAATGCCCCGGATGATGGATTCTCCGGTCATCAGGTTATCATAAGCGACGGTGGCTGCATTCGGCCGGAGGCGAAACGTTCGGCTGATAAGAGAGTTGCTCAGAACAATTTCCCTGCCCTCAAAGCGTTTTTCGATCTTGACCGGCTCTTTGATTTGTCTGAGAAGCCAGTCTGCACCGATTGCATCGCCCGAGGCCATAAGCACAACGAATAAAGCCGTTATTATTACTAATATTGGTTGTTTTATCATAATCATAAGTCTGCTATTGCTTTGATTTCTCAAGATATTGCTCCTCTGGAACCGTATTAACTGATATTTTTTTGGCCTGCTACGGCCAGCACTAAGGCAAAAACTTTCGATGCACCGGCTTGTTTCAGCATTTTTGCGCATTCGTTTAACGTCGCACCGCTTGTTTTAATGTCATCAATAAGGCAAATTTTTCGGCCGGCAAAGTCATGTCGATAGCGGACGGCAAACGCGCCGGCAACATTTTTCGCTCGCGCAGCGGGACTTGTCATTGCCGGCTGTGCCCTGGTTCTGCGGATTCGGACGAGGTCTGTGCTGATTTTAGCCGTCGGGTGTTTTAGTTTCCCGGCTAAGACATGCGATTGATTGTAGCCGCGAAACAGACGCCTCGACCAATGAAGCGGCACAGGTACAAAAAGTTCAATTTCACTATAGAAACCGCTTCCCTGTAGAGCCGAATTAGCTAAAAAGCCCAGAACCAAATCAAGTTCCGTCCCGCCGTTCTTAAAAGCTAATATCATTTTCCGCAAGGTCTGGTCATAAACACCGGCCCGAGCGATGCTGTCAAATCGCACTTCTTTGCCCTGACAGTCGGGACATGTTCCCGCCAGCATAGCAAATCTACCAACGTCCCGGCCGCAGCGCCGGCAATAATCGGCGCCCGTGCAGGTCAGTAGCCTGTCCCAGCAATTTTTACACAGCTTGTTGTCCGTATCGCTAATATTTTGGCGACAATTTACGCAAACTGTGGGCCAAAGAAGCTGATTTAAGCTTTGCATAGCGAACGTGATGGTCTGTTTTACAACAATATTTGCCCCTTTTGATCTTTCTTCGTACACACCGGCAATTATATTATAGAAGTTAAAATTAACCAGAAATAAAGCTGCATCTTTCGTTAGTTCGGACGAGCATAAATCGCCACGACATAAGTTTTATTACTATTATATTCATTTATGCTAATGTTTTTAAGGACTATTAAAGATAATGAAATAAAGTAACTATTATATAAGTACTTTATATATAATGCTTTGCGCTCTAATATTCATTGATTGCCGATGTATTTTTCTGAATCTGGAATTGACTAATGTACTGCTGGTCGTTATAATAAACCTTTCATGGCAAAATCAGTGAAAACAACCGGAAAGAAACGGACGAGAAAATCCTCCTCCAAGGTTGCCAAAGTTAAGAGTAAGAAGGTTTTTAGAAGCTACCAAAAGGCTATTGGCTACCTGTATGAGAGGACTGACTACGAAAAGCAGCAGCGTCTGCGCTATAACGTAACTACGTTCAACCTGAAAAGGATGCACAACCTGTTGTCGTTAGTAGGCAATCCCCATAAAAAAATCCATACAGTTCATATAGGCGGTACAAAAGGCAAAGGCTCTACGGCCACAATGCTGGCCAAGATGCTCGAGGCGAACGGCTATAACATCGGACTTTATACATCGCCTCACGTGGTACACCTGCACGAGCGGATTACGGTCAATTCGGAAATGATCAGCGAGAAGCAAATGCGTGACTTGCTGAACCGTATTTATGCCCCGGTTGAGAAGCTGTCAAAAACCGATCCACCCACTTTCTTCGAGATCATGACAGCCCTTGCTTTTATGCATTTTGTCGATATGTCCGTTGATATTGCCGTTGTTGAAACCGGCCTGGGCGGCAGACTTGACAGCACTAACGTCATTCAGCCGGATGTCGTCGGTATAACGAGTTTGAGTATCGATCACTCGCAACTGCTCGGAAACACTATTGACAGCATTGCCGAGGAGAAAGCGGGGATTTTTAAGCGCGGCGTGCCGGCTATCACCGTCCAGCAGGATCCATTGGCGATGCAGGTCCTGAAATCACGAGCTATTGCTGTCGAAGCACCTTTGAGCATAACCGGCGGCGATATCGATTTTTCGCTTCGATTTGAGACTTCGCGGGAGCACGGCCCGCATACAAGAATCTGCCTGACGACACCAACGAGTAAATTCGAGCATCTGCGAGTGCCCTTGCACGGCAAACATCAGGCGATAAACTGCGGTCTGGCGCTGGCCATGCTGGATAAGCTTAAATCGATTGGCTACGAGATAGACAATCAAAAAGCGGCTGAGGGACTTCATAGCGTCTCATTGACGGGCCGAATGGAAATGATTTGGGATGATCCGAGAATTATGATCGACGCGGCCCACAACGCAGCGAGCATTAAGGCTTTGATTCACGCCATCGGGCAAAATATTCCGTATGATTCGATGGTTGTCATCTTCGGCTGTAACAGTGACAAAGATGTTAGAGGAATGCTGGAAAAACTGCAATATGGTGCGGATAAGGTGATTTTCACCCGCAGCAACTCGCCTAAAGCAGTCTCTCCCGAAGATTTGGCTGAGATGTACACGGAGATATGCGGCAAGATGTGCCAGACCGCCGCCAGCCTGGGCCAGGCACTGCTGCTTGCAAAAAGCGCCGTCAGCAAAGAAGACCTCATCTGCATTACCGGCAGTTTCTACCTCATAGGCCAGGCCAAAATGCGTCTCCAGCCAAAATAATCAA
>CAZSOR010000169.1:0-10222 GCA_964608395.1 uncultured Pirellulales bacterium | reverse complement strand
ATATAGATATGGGTATGACATTTCTCGATGCAAATGGCGTCGATGTCAAAAGCTATGATAGTAGCGGCGGTTTTAGCAGCAGCGGAAGTGGTTCGGGTAATGATTATACCCTCTCTGGTAGGGGTTCGTGTAAGGCCTGTGGTGGTGTTACAACGATTCAATTTCAGTTTGCCGTGGATTCCTATATTGAAGAAATATCATATGTACTATACGATATTCCGGTTCCAACGTTCTAAACGCACCGTACGATTTAGTTGAATGAAACACTTGGGAAAACTCAGTACAGTTTTACGTTTACAATTTTTAGGATTCGTTTATTAGCAGTAATCTTCGGTGGCATTTGTACATTATACGCAATTGTTGCAGGTTGGCTAAAAAACGTATCTCTCGTCAAAAGCAATAAAGGCTAACAGTGATGCTTCAGGGAATTAAAGGGATACGGTACACTTTTCGATGAGTTGTGCTTGATAATTAATTCGTATATCGTATTGCGTATATCGTATCGCGTGAAGGATTGAGATTGCCGCAGTCGCTGCGCTCCTTCGCAATGACATAGGGGAGAACGAATTTATATAATTCAAATGTGAGCTTGGCCATCCCTTAAGGGAGTGCGTTTCAACGCACCCTACATGCGGCTCGGATCACGTTACATTAACAGCATTCCCGTCTATAGGATAAAATGCTCTTGCGTATTGATTTGAAAGAAAACCCGCCGAGTAAATCGGCGGGCTAAATATTTTTAGAGACCGGCCGGCATTAAGTATGGCGGCCCCGGAATTATCCCTTAATAATCAATAGTAATTAATCAATAATCAATTATCAGGAGCATCCCATAGAGTTGCCGCAGTTGTAGCATTTGTAGCATGTTCCGTTGCGTACGGTTATTGAGCCGCAAATGTCGCAAGCGGGGGCATCGTCGGGGAAATGTGCAAACTGGGCGTTAAACTGCGCCAAGGTCTTCGCCTCAGACTGTAAAGCGCCGGATTCTTCGTTTACAGTCGAACCGACCAGAACGCCGATTCGATTGGCCAGGCCGGCAAATCTGCTTTTCGGCTCGGCCGGCACCGGTTTAATCGTCGGGTCCGGAGCCGGGGATTTTTTGCCCTCTCGCTTCAATACTTTTACCTCGGCGATTTTCTGCGCGAGGTCCTTGGTCTTTTCAACCAGTTTCTTGGCGGTCGTTGTGTTTTTATTTTCCGCCGAGCCGGCCGATGCCCCTCTGTTGGGGGTGTTCTTTTCGGCATAACCGGGGATGAACTGGCAGCCTAACCAGCAGAAAATATAGTCGATCAGGCTTTTCGCGAAGGGGATATCCCTGTTCGAAGTCATGCCTGACGGCTCGAACCGGGCGTGCCGGAATTTGTCCACTAACGTGATTAGGGGCACGCCGTACTGCAACGCCATTGAAGTGCACGTTCCTATAACATCCATGAGGCCCCCGATGGTGCTGCCTTCCTTGGCCATAGTGATAAACAACTCACCAGGCTGCCCATCCTCGTATAGCCCCACCGTCAGGTAACCCTCATGTCCAGCAACAGAAAATTTATGTGTAATGCTTTGGCGAGTATCCGGCAGCCGGCGTCTGAATGGCCTGGCCGGAGGAATCGCCTCGGCAGAAGCTTTGGCTTTGCTATCCTTATGTTTTTGGGTAGAAACCGGCTGGAGCTTCTTCGAGCTGTCGCGATAGATTGCGATGGCCTTTAATCCGAGTTTCCAGCCTTCTATATAAGCGGCGGCGATATCTTCGCTCGTGCTTTCTTTAGGCATATTTATGGTTTTGCTTATAGCGCCGGATATGAACGGCTGGACCGCAGCCATCATTTTCAGATGCGCCACATAATGAATGCACCTTTTACCGCTGCGCGGCTTAAAAGCACAATCGAAAACGGACAAATGATCGGGATTGAGTTCTTTCGCTCCCTCGATCGTCTCGTTCTTATCGATATAATCGCAGATGGATTTGATCTCGTCGGCACTATATCCGAGCTTTTCAAGAGCCATCGGCACGGTTTTGGTAACGAGCTTGAGCATTCCGCCGCCGGCCAGGAGTTTGTACTTTACCAGAGCAATGTCCGGCTCGACTCCCGTCGTATCACAATCCATCATGAAACCGATCGTTCCCGTAGGCGCAAGGACGGTTACCTGTGCGTTACGCAGGCCCACCTTCGTGCCGGCATCGAGGGCATGATCCCAGGCGTCCTTAGCGGCATTGCGCAGATACTCCGGGCAATGAGCTTCCGGAAGATCGCAGACATGCTGGCGGTGCATGTTTATAACCTTCAGCATCGAAGCTTTGTTTTTCTCGAATTGATCGAAAGGTTCTTTTATCGAGGCTATCTCGGAACTTGCCGAATAAGCGGTTCCTGTCATAATGGCGCTGATAGCTCCGGCGATCGCCCTTGCCTGGTCGGAATCATAAGGAAGCGCCAGACTCATCATAAGAGAGCCGAGATTGGCATAGCCAAGGCCCAGAGCGCGGAACAAATGACTGTTTACGGCAATTGCCTTATCCGGATAGCTTCCGTTATCAACCAGAATCTCCTGGGCGATGATGAACAGCCGAACCGCTTTTTTGAAGCCGTCGATATCCATTGAGCCGTCTTCTTTACGAAACTTTATAAGATTCAAAGAAGCCAGATTACAGGCCGAATCGTCCACGAACATATATTCGCTGCATGGATTCGATGCGTTAATCGGCCCGGAATTCGGACACGTATGCCAGCGGTTGACCGTACTGTGGTACTGAAGACCCGGATCGCCGCATATTCTTGTGCCCTCGGCAATCAAATCCATCAGCTCGCGAGCCGAATGCTCTTCCATTTTCTCGCCGGTCGTTACAGCATGGGTTGTCCATTTAGCATCTTTCTCCACCGCCTGCATGAATTCGTCGGTCACGCGGACGGACAGGTTGGAATTCTGGAACATGACGCTGCTGTACGCCTCGTTGTTGTAGTCCCCGTCATAGCCGGCCTCGATAAGCGTCCAGGCCTTTTTCTCCTCCTCGGTCTTGCAGGTAATGAATTCCTTAATATCGGGATGGTCAACCTTGAGCGATTGCATTTTTGCTGCCCGGCGTGTTTTCCCGCCCGATTTAATCACCGCCGCGATCTGGTCGTAGACCCTCATAAAACTCAAGGGTCCCGATGGTTTGCCACCGCCGGAGAGCTTCTCTTTGCTGCTTCTCAGTGTTGATAAGTCGGTTCCGGTTCCTGAGCCGTGCTTGAACAGCATCGCTTCGCTGGCCGCAAGGCGCATGATATCTTCCATCGAATCCTTGACCGACTGGATAAAACAGGCGGAAGCCTGCGGATATTCGTAGCTGTTCTCACAAGCAACGGCCTCTTTACGCTCCGGGTCCCAATGGAAATTATGCTTTCCGCCGGAAACACCATAGACATCTAAAAGACCCACGTTGAACCACACGGGAGAATTAAATGACCCGTACTGATTCACGCAGAGCCATGTCAGTTCGTTGTAGAATATCTCGGCATCTTCATCAGTGCCGAAGTAACCGTCTTTTCTGCCCCTGTCGGCGATAGTTTTGCAAACGCGATGGACGAGCTGCTTGACGGAATTTTCCCGCCGGCCGGTTTCTCCGTCGCCGTAAAAGTATTTGCTGGCAACGACTTTGGTCGCTAACTGACTCCAGCATGTCGGCACTTCGATGTTGTCCTGCTCGAAGATTGCCTGGCCGTCATCGCCTGTAATCTTGGCCGACCGAGTCTCCCATTCAAGCTCGTCGAATGGATGAGTGCCCGGCATCGAAAAAAACTGTTCTACCTTCAATCCCATAGTTTCGGAGGCTCCTATGGACGTTTCCTGTTGTGTTTTCTTAGCTCTGAAAGGATTTCCAGGGTCAAATTGGTTCGACATTTATACGCCTCCGTGCGAAAAATTCGGACTACAATATATAGAATAATAACCGGGAGATACGCCAGATGTTGTGGTAAAACCCGTTAAACAAGTATCGGCAGATTAATCGCAATTTGATAATGTGTAAAGACGAAAATCTGAATTTTTTGGCGCAAATTCTTTCGCTTTGTTCTTAGTCCTTGCAGTTACTGAATCTATGATGAAAAAAAAATTTTCATCTTCTTGAAATGACCGCGCACTAAACGATGATCATAATTTTGTTGCTTCGAGCCAGCGCTGTGCTATCCATGCATGCGCCCAGACGTAAGGATGAACCATGTCATCGGAGAATTTTTCCGGCGGAACTTTCTTGATTTTCTTATCGATCAACTCCTGCAAGGGAACCAACACGGCATCAAATTCTTCCGCTAAAGCACGAACGGCGTGAATATATTGCTGTAGAGCTTTGTACGCCGGATTCGTTTTGTCATCGCAGAACATGAAAGGCTCCATCAGTATCAAGCGGCAATTATATTTTCCCTTAACGAGCGTAAGTAACCGTTTGTATGTTAGTTGATATTCATCGAGCAGCACGGCCGCATCCAACCTGCCGGTATATTGACGAAAGACATCGTTAACTCCGATAAGTACGCTCAGGATGTCCGGCTTATGATTAAGGCAGTCTCTTTCCCATCGATAATCCAAATCGCGAATCGTATTACCGCTGATACCAGTATTGATAATGCCAAGATTGTATTCGGGATACTTCGCTAATAGCCGGTAAGCAACAAAATGCACATAGCCGTATCCGAACGGTCTGTAAGCCGGCTCAAGCCTGCCGGCATCCGTTATGCTGTCTCCAATAAAAACGATTGATGAATTCGGTTCCAGTTCGATCTTAGTTTGCATCCTTCATCCTCACTTAATACACTTAATTTTCGCAGGAACGTAGATTTTATCGGCAGGTATTCAATGGGCAAGTTTTTTATCCGCAACCATCGGCAAAAGAGAATACCTTGATTATGCCGGCAAAATTGTAGAGGGATTGTTTGGACTACTTAGCGATTATCATATTCTAACTTCAAATCTATCGTCATTTCAATATCTGCTGTTTATAGTCGTTATGGATTTGCTCGCTTGCGGCGTGCCGCCGTAGGCGCCCATATTGATTATGCCGCCGTTAGGGAACGGCTCAAGCCCAATGGGAGTATTAGGATCGCCGGCATCAATACAGGGGCTCGTTATATCATCCTGAATCCAGCTTTGCCTGGCCCAGCTCCACCGACCAGCTTTAGATCTAAGATGATAATCACCATTTTCAGCAGCAGTGAATTCGGGATTTTCATTTATATTGAATTCACCTTCACCGCTCCAGCCGCCTTCAACATCGCTGTAAGAAACTACCGTTACTGAATCCCCAAAATCGTAAATTTCATTAAGTTTATTGCGCCACACAATACAGTTGGCCAGAGATGGTCTGCTGGTGGACTGATTAAATATTATATCACCCCGGTCTGCTGAGTTTCCACTAATAGTACAGTTAGTTAAGATTGAGTTGCTAAACGTGTTATATAGACCACCACCATATAATACGGCTAAGTTTTCGCTGATTATGCAATTAGTCAGGTTCGGATTGCTAAAATAGTTATATATTCCTCCACCGTATCCGTCTGCTTTGTTTTTCTCAAAAGTGCAGTTGGTCAAGAGTGTTTCGCAATAATTTCTATTGTATATTCCACCTCCGTTTGAATTTGCTTGGTTTTCACTAAATTTGCATTTGGCTAATATTGGGCTTGCACGATCATTGAACATCCCGCCGCCATATTCAGCATAGTTGTTGATAAATGTGCAATCATTCATGATGGGATTACAATAATAATTATTGTATATCCCACCTCCATTTGATCGGGTTTCATTTTCAAAGAAATGACAGTTGTTAAATATTGGGCTACTGAAGTTCTCATTAGCTGACCCACCACCGTCTATAGCAATATTGTAGCTAAATTGACAATCATTTATTATCGGCCTACTATCACTCTCAGCAAACATTCCACCGCCACATTTGGCATAGTTGTTGATAATAGCACAGTCTGTAATAGTTGGGCTGCTTCTTGACATATTGATTCCACCGCCGCAATCATTCATATTGCTATCGTTAATATCTGCATAACTGCCGGTAATCGTGAAGCCGTCAAGCACGGCTGCTGCGCCCACATTATTAGCAGTAACAATATGATAGCTGTTATCATTGACATCAGGACTGCCAATTTCACCACTTAGAGTTGTCTTGTATAGACTGATGTCCCGAGCATTAGGATCCATTTCTCCAAAACCCTCGTATCCACCTTTGATAACCACGCCATTTCTAAGCTGGAAGGTAGCAACTCGATCTCCGAGACTGACACTAGCACCTTTATCAGGCATATATATACCCTGTCCAACGTGAATTTCCGTGCCCCAGGAAGCTACAGAAAGGGCGCCCTGAAGGCTATGATACGCATCTTTCCAGTTGGTGCCGCTATTGTTACCAACAGCACTTATGTCAACATACATAAGAGACCATTTGCGGGGCCGTCCCGGAGCAAGAGTGGGATCGCCAAACATTCCAAAATCCACTGATATCCACTGGCTTAGGTATATAAGCTGGGACTCACCGAGGCATTTTCCTTGAGAAATAGTGGTATAAAATACTTCAGTTCCGTGAGGTTGAAGTAGACCCCATGACACCAGACCGTAAGAATGAGAAAAAGCATACCAACCATCCATATAATTCGTAGTCCACCATTTGAAAGTTCCACATGAGAAAACATCATAGAAAAAACAACATGGATCGACGTTCTTGATTTGATTGTAATAAGCATAAGTTGTTGGCTTGTCATTATTTTCAAAGCTATGTCCGTAACCGACCTCATCATCATTATAGGAAGATCTTAAGCCATGAACTGAAACACGTATGAGATCATACCCTTCTGCTAATCGCACAAGGTAATCGGAGGCTGTGGTGGTCGAGTTATCATTAACTTGAGTGATTTCATCATAGAATCTTACACCGAAACCGTAGGAGGTCCATTTGTCATCAATATAGTCCAACGCTCTTTTTGGCAATGTCAATTCCCCGATTCGATAAGCATGGTTTTTGCTAAAATAGTTTTTCATAAGTGTTACTTCATCCTCATCATCTAAGCTGCTTGCATAGAGTCTGCTCATCCAGATCTCAGGTTTGCAGTCTCCTTCTATGGGAAGGTTCTCGTCCAATAAGCCGTTTCCATCTGTGTCATTCCACTGACTGTCCATATCCCGAAAGAATAAATCAACTGGGCTCCCGGTCCCTGAACCTACCTGGTCTTCAACCCAACCTGCCGGAAGTTCGCCTGTAAGGATGCATCCAACCATTCCTTGAACATATTCGTTCTTGAGCGATTCCCGAAGTTGTCTCGCGGCCTCTAACTCACAGAGGAAATCCTCTGCCGTCCATTGGGCTGAGTTTGACTTGTGGCTTGTGCCGCCTTCGGCAGCATATAGCACTACCCGCCAGCCGTCAGACTCCAGATCTGCAATGTACGTGTCGATGGATTCGGTTATCTGCCAATATAAGGTCGTATTTATGAATATTCCGAATAATCTCCCTTCTCCAACAGTATCATCTGTCAAATTCTGATTGTCGTTGTCTTGTAGTATTGGAGTTCTATGAAGGCATTGCTGAGTAAATGCTAATCGTATATTATCTTCATCTTCAGCAGCAGCACAAGGAACAATTATAAGCAGACAAACTAATATGAACACTAACCTTTGCGTTTTATTATCCTCCTCTTAAAGGTATAGTCACAGAATCCATTATAACTTAAAACACAAATTCAATCAAATTATGACAAATATAATGCCGGAACGGGTATTGGCCCGGTCCTGATAAAAAAACACCGGCAAGACTTCTTTTAGTTCAAGGCGGGATTGGGATAAATGACAAATCAATATAAATAAGTACGGCAAGAATTACGATATCATAACAAAATAATTATCCGCCTTTATATTACTATACTAACACAGAACAGCCTTTGTTTGCAAGAAAATTCCTGTCATTTTTATCGTCATTTTAGCCTACCCAAGCTTGCCCTGAGCGCAGTCGAATGGGGCTAAGCGAGGGAATGCTATATTCTCCTTTTGTCATCTCGAGCGCAGGCCTCTTAAGGCCGAAGTCGAGAGATCTGGTTTCTATTTTTGACTTTTCCCTCTTTCGCCGCCAGATTTCTCCGTTCGCTTTGCTCGGTCGAAATGACATTTTATTGTGGTCTCGCTTGAAATGACAGAGTCTCATTTTAGGCCGATAGATCCATCTTGCTATCCGGCTGGCTACGGCTAAAATAGGGCAATGGCCAAAGAAAAAGATAAATACTCAATGATTCGTCAGAAAATCAGGGATTTTCCCGCCAGGCCGGGTTTGTACTTTATGAAAGGGCCCGCTGATAAGGTCCTGTACATCGGCAAGGCCAAGAACCTGCGTTCGCGTGCCGCCAGCTATTTTCAACAGGGCGGCGACTTGTTCGCGACGCGCGGGCCAAAGATTGTTGAAATGATCGGCAAGGTCGAAACCGTTGATTTTATCGAGAGCCCGAACGAAGTTGACGCCGTCTTACAGGAAGCTCGCCTGATCAAGGATATTCGTCCGCCATATAATACAGAGCTTATCGACGATAAAACGTTTCCTTATCTGCAAATCACAACCGGCGAGGATTTCCCCGGCGTCTATATCACCCGGAAACCGAGGCATCGCGGCATCAGGCTGTTCGGGCCTTTTACCAGCGCTAAGGACCTTCGGGCGGTTCTGGTTGTGCTGCAGAAGATATTCAAATTTCGCACATGCAAGCTGAGCCTGGATGAAAATGACAGCAAACGCAGATTCTTCCGGCCATGTCTTTTGTACAGCATTAAGCAATGCACCGCCCCGTGTGGAGCTAAGATTGATAAGCACGAGTACAAAAAGATCATTACCGACCTGATAAAATTTCTTCGCTCGAAGCGTTCGATAATTCTTCGCCGGCTTAGAACGCAAATGGCACAAGCCGCTGAGGCGTTCGAATACGAGAAGGCCGCTATGTATCGCGACCGTATAAGACTGATCGAACGGCTCGACCAGCGCGGCACGCCTGATGAGCACGTCCAGCCGGAAGTCTTCGCAACCGATCCGGCCGAGGCGCTCGTGAAGCTGCGGGAAGTGCTGCAAACAACCGAACCGATCCGGATTATCGAGGGAATCGACGTGGCCAATATCGGCGGCGCCGAGGCGGTCGGCTCGTTGGTTAAATTCATCGACGGCAAACCCTTCAAAAGCGGCTATCGAAGATTCAAAATAAAGACCGTTAAGGGCATCGATGACTATGCGATGATCGCCGAAGTGGTGAAGCGCAGATACAAATACGCCCTTCGGGGCGAAGAACTCTGGCCCGACCTCGTCCTGATCGATGGCGGCTTAGGCCATTTGAGAGCGGCAGAAAAGGCGTTCGCGGAAATGGAGGCCCCCCCCGTAAAAATTGCCTCGATTGCCAAGCGTGAAGAAGAGATTTACCTGCAGGACCGAAGCGGCCCGTTGAAGCTGCCATCAAACTCGCCCGCCCGCAAGCTGCTGCAGTACGTTCGTGATGAGGCACACCGCTTCGCCCAGCATTACTATCACATCCTGCGGAGCAAAAAGCTGCTGGGCGACAAGTCCTGACCGAGCTTGCAGCCCACCGTCAAAGCTGTCGAAATCCCGAGCATTCAGATGATATCGTCGACACGCGAATGCACAACATTACCACCTGCTACCGTAGTCGCCAACGACCCAGGACATACTGGCTTGCGGCGTACCTCCATAGGCGCCCATATTTATTATGCATTCGTCTCCCGGCAGTAACATCTCCTCGGAGCAGTCTGAATCAGGATTTCCAGCGTCAATGCAGGGGCTGGATACTACATCTAGAACCCAGGTTTGGCTGTCTGGATTCCATCGTCCTGTTCGCGAGCGCAAGTGGTAATCGCCCCGAATCCAGAAAGCAACATTCATTTCGATCGGCGTTTCAGTCAGGCTCCAGAATCCGGGCTCGGCGAAACAGGGAACTGCGTCAATGTTGCCCTGGCCCGGCCAGCCACCCTGGACATTGGAGTAGGTTACTGTGGCGAAATCGCTTTCTATCTGAACGTCATCAGCGCCTGATTTGTTGTAATAGAGAATAGAGTTGGTAACTGTCGGCCTTTGGCTGGAAATGCCGCTGCGAGTATGAGCGACAATTGTGCAGTTTGTGATTGTAGGCATGCCGCCCGAGATGCCGGACTGGAAATTCGCGGCAATGATGCAATTGGTAATTATCGGATAGTTGTAGATAGTAACCCGCCCGCT
>CAZSOR010000168.1:0-10241 GCA_964608395.1 uncultured Pirellulales bacterium | reverse complement strand
TAGCAAAAGCCGCCCGGCGCTGATAGTATACGCTGGAAAATGGGGCTTTTTGCCCAAATCGGTCCGGGATATTTCGATATCCGTTGAAAATCCCGGCAAAAAACAGGAATTGGATGGATAAATTACAGGAGCAAAAGAATGGTTCGCAGTCTTTATAAAGCATGTATGATGAAACAGTTTGGCCGGCTCTTTCTCGGGCTATCGCTCTTATTTACGGTTGGAGCTTTGGGCGGAGAAGCGGTCAAGGGCCCCGTTTCGGATTATTTCAATGTCCGCAGCTTCGGCGCGGCCGGAGATGGCCAGACGGACGATACCGCGGCATTTCAAAAGGCCCTTGATGCGGCGGCAAAAGCCAGCGGTGGTGTTGTTTATGCTCCAGTCGGTAACTATTTCTTTGCCGGCAATTTGAACGTGCCCAACGCTGTTACGTTGGCGGGCGTCTGGCAATCGGTCCCGGCACATAACGGCCTGCGCAACAGGGGACTTCCCAAGCCGACGGATGACGGTACGACTTTTTTGGTTACGAGCGGTGCAGGCAGTGAGGACGGGCCGGCTTTCATAACTCTCAATACGAACAGTACCCTCAAGGGCGTTGTGCTGTATTATCCTCAACAGAACATAGATGACATACCCAAGCCGTATCCCTGGGCAATCGCCATGCGAGGCAAAAACCCGGCGGTCCTCGCAGTCGAAATGCTAAATCCATATAACGGGATCGACGCAACGCGGAACGAGCGTCACCTGGTTCGTGACGTGCACGGCCAGCCGCTCCGGCGGGGCGTCCTGGTCGACTCCATCTACGATATAGGCCGCATCGAAAACGTTCACTTCAATCCATGGTGGAGCATGAAACCGAAGCTTATCCAATGGCAAAAGGAAAACGGTGAGGCGTTTATCTTCGGCAAATCCGACTGGCAGTATGTCTATAATACCTTCTGCTTCGGTTACAAGGTCGGCTATAAGTTCATAAGAGGCAGAAGGGGCGAATGCAACGGCAACTTTCTCGGCATCGGAGCGGACGATTGCTATACGTCCCTTGTCGTCGAGCAATGCGCTCCGTACGGGTTGTTGATTACGAATGGCGAGTTCGTATCGTTTCATGGGCCGGACCCGACCATGGTCGGGGTTGAAAAAAGCAATACGGGGAGCATCCGCTTTGTGAACTGCGCGTTCTGGGGCCCGTGCAACCAGATAGCGAAGATCGCAGGGACGGGGACAGTCGGCTTTAGTGATTGCACGTTTGTCCAGTGGGGCGGCAAACAACGTAACCGTCACGCAATCCAGGCGGACAGCGGCACGGTTCTTATTAGGGGATGTGAGTTCCGACAGGATCGGCCGCAAATCCGGCTTGGAGAGAATGTCACCCGTGCCATCATCACGGAGAATTTATTCACGGGCTCGGAAAGAATCGTCAATAAATCCGAGGGAAACGTACAACTCGGATTTAACGTCAGTAACTCAAAATAATCCACATTGTCATCCCTGCGAAAGCAGGGATCCAGAAGTGTGACGTTCTAATGGATTCCCGCTTTCGCGGGAATGACAGATTGAATCGTAATTATTTTCGAGCGGCTTGCTCATTTTCCTGGCGGTGCTGTTCGAGGATAAGTTCGCTGATCTTGACCGGAACCCTGGCATAGCGTGACATTTCCATTGAGAAAGTGCCGGTTCCCCTTGTCATGCCGCGAATTACCGTGGCATAGCCGAACATGTTTGCCAGGGGGACCTCGGCTCGAACAACTGTGTAGCTGTCCCGGGTTTCGGTTCCCATGATGATTCCACGCCGGGAGTTGAGGTCGCCGACGACAGGGCCCTGGAATTCGCCCGGCATTTCGATCTCGACAGTCATGATCGGTTCGAGCAGGCAGGGCCTGGATTTTTTGAACGCTTCGATGAAGGCGTTTCTCGCCGCCGTGCGGAACGCCATCTCGCTGGAGTCAACCGAATGGTACGAGCCATCGTCAAGACACATTTTGCAGCCGACAATTTCATAACCCGCGAGCGGGCCTTTCTTCATCGCCGCCTGAAAGCCCTTGTTCACTGCGGGAATGTATTCGCTGGGGATTCGTCCCGATTTGATGTTGTCTTCGAACTCGTACGAGGATTCGTCGTCCTGGGACATCGGAATCAATCGGCCGACCACATGGGCATATTGCCCGGAGCCGCCGGTCTGTTTTTTGTGTTTATAGTTGAATTTGGCTTCGACCGTAGGGGCCTCGCGATAGCTGACGTTTGGGATGCCGACAGTCACCTCGGCCTTGAATTCACGGCGCATGCGTTCGATATAAACGTCGAGGTGCAGTTCTCCCATGCCGGCGATAACCGTCTGGCCGGTCTTCGGATCGGTGGAAATCCGGAAGGTCGGGTCTTCTTTCATGAACCGACTGAGTGCCTTGGCCATGCGTTCGGAGTCGGCGGAACCGGCCGGCGTTACAGACAGGCTGATAACCGGGTCGGCGATGAAAATACTTTCGAGAGAATAGTTGATGCCGTTGCCGCAAATCGTGTCACCGCTGGCACAATCCACAGACAGCAGGGCGATAATATCGCCGGGGCCGGCATCGGTAACGTCCTCGCGGTCGTTTGCGTGCATCCGGACAATCCGGCCGATCCGCTGCATACGATTGGTTCGGGCATTGCGGTATTGTTGGCCTCTGATGATTTGGCCCTGATAGACGCGGACATAACTCAACTGACCGAAAGATTCGTCCGCTATTTTGAAAACCATTGCCACCAGCGGGGCATCGGGATCGCTCGCCAGCGGGATTTCCGTGCCCTCGTTGTTGTGATCGCGGGCGAAGCTGGAGCGGTCCATCGGGCTGGGAAGGAAATCGCACACGGCGTCCATCAGGGGCTGAACGCCCTTGTTCTTGAGCGCCGAGCCCATCATGAGCGGCACGATGTCACGGTTGATTGTGGCCTCGCGAATCGTCCAGCGGATCATATCATTCTCGACGGGCTTTTCTTCGAGCAGCAGTTCCATCATCTCGTCGTTGTACATGCTCAGAGCGTCGAGCATTTCTTCTCGTGCTTTTGCCGCCTTATCGGCATATTCGGTCGGGATCGGTCCCCGGATGACTTGTTCACCGCTGATGCCCTCGAAGGTGATGGCTTGCATGGTAATCAGGTCGATGACGCCCTGAAAGTTTTCGGCCACTCCGATATTGATCTGGATGGGGACCACATTCAGGCCGAGTTTTTCTCTCAGGTCATGACGCACCCGTTCGGGATCGGCGCCGACACGATCCATTTTATTGATAAAGGCGATTCTCGGCACGCGGTACCGTTTCATCTGCTGGTCGACGGTAATCGACTGGCTCTGGACGCCGCCCACCGAACAGAGGACCATGATCGCCCCGTCCAGGACTCGCAGCGAACGCTCGACTTCCACGGTGAAATCCACGTGACCCGGAGTGTCGATCAGGTTGAGACTCTTGTCTTTCCACGTGACCTGTGTGGCGGCCGCTGTGATTGTGATGCCGCGCTCGCGTTCGAGGTCCATATAGTCCAGTGTTGCCCCGCCTTCGTTGGCGTGGACTTCCTGCATGCGGTGAATACGCCCTGTATAAAACAAAATTCGCTCGCTCAGCGTTGTCTTGCCGGAGTCGATATGTGCCGAAATTCCAATGTTTCTGATTCTACTAATCTGCTTCATTTTTTCTCAATGCTATTACTTAAACACAATGTTAATTCTTTTTTCGCCTGGTCTTTAAATACAGCCATAGCGAAACCGTACACGCCCCACCATCCTGGCGAGAGGTCTCTAACGATCCTTCAGTGATTTCCGCAAATTACAGGTGAGTGAAAGGTGCTTACATCTTCCATAAACAGCGAAAACCACCATTATACTTCGGTTATTTCTAAAAGGCAAGTGAAAAAACAAAAAATATTACAAAATAATACAAATAATTATGGTGTGCTATTCGGTGACAAAATAAGCCGTAGAAACCAGGAATGTTCCGCATATATTGTCGCAGAACGGCATATTGACATGCCGGCCGCCGGCGTTGTTTTGGTATTGAGCCGGAGTTTGGTTCACCGGCGATCAAATCCCGGCGGACATACTCTCCAGAAATTCCTTGTTGGTAGGATATTTCTGGAGCAGCTTAAAGAGGGAGTCCAGGGCTCCGCGGGGCCCGTAGTTGGACAAAACACGCCGGAGCGTGGCCAGACCTCGGGTATCGTCATCGCTGTAGAGCTTGGCTTCCTTTCGTGTGCCGCTGGCCGGAATGTCGATCGAAGGGAAGATTCTGGCCTCGGCAAGGGCGCGGTCGAGAACGATTTCGCTGTTGCCCGTTCCCTTGAACTCCTCGAAGATAAGCTGATCCATTCGAGAGCCGGTATTTATCAGGCACGTCGCGATGATGGTGGCGGAGCCTCCGTTTTCAATTTTGCGCGCAAGCCCGAAGAGTCGGCGGGGGATTTCCAGGATGCCGGCTTCCAATCCGCCACTCATAGTCTGGCGACGCGGTGCACCTCGCCGGCGGCCCCTATTGTTGAAGGCCCTGCCCATTCGCGTGAGACTGTCGATCAGCAGGACAATCTCTCTGCCGCATTCCAGCTCCGTTTGTATATGGGCGAGCATCAGCTCGGCGAGTTCGGCGTGCTCGTCGGCACTGTGGTCGCTTGTACTTGCCACTACTTCGGCTCCCTCCACGGACCTGCGAAAGTGGGTGACTTCCTCGGGCCGCTCATCCACCAGCAGCACAATAATATGGCTTTCAGGGGAACATTGCCGAATCGCCAGGACGATTTGTTCCAGGAGAACGGTCTTTCCCGCTTTGGGCGGCGAAACAATCAACTGACGAGTGCCCTTGCCGATTGGCGCAATGAGGTCGACGATACGCATGCTTTCCTGGCCGGAAGCGCCCAGGTCAAATCGTTCGTGAGGATCGACGGCCACCAGATCGGTAAACCGGGGGCGTTTGCGAAATGCCTCCGGTTTCATGCCTCCCACCGAATCGATAGAAACCAGCTTGCGTTTGCCTTTCTTTCGTTCGATCTGAGCGGTGACGGTAGCTCCTTTAGTGAGCCCGAGGCGGCGAGTTATATCCGGTTGCACTATCACTTCAGCCGGCTCCGCTCGATAAGAGCGGTCGGCTGTTCTTATCGCGAATTGCTGTTTGTTGATACTTCTCAATATTCCAGTAATTGTATCGGCCATCAAAATGTTCCGTTTAAATTTCTCCAGAGATTAATGGTGCACGAGAAAACGCTTGTATCATACAACATTATTCAGCATTAGCAAGTGGCTGCCGATGGACTTTTGTAATATTTTAATTATAGCCGGAATATCAACGCCGGAGACCGGGTGTTTGGTATCACGTTTGCTTTTTGCAATATGTACCGGAAAAATCACAATTGCATGCAATTGCCATTTGTCCACATAAACGCAGTCACAATCGCCGTGTTTACGCAGCCCCTGATCCAGATCCGGCAGTTCAGGATTATGCGGGCAATAATTGATCGGTACACCAGTTTTGCCAGACAATTTTCGCCTATTCTTATCTACTGCTCCTGATCCTTGTATCGATCCATTCAGCGCGACATACGCGATGCGCAAATGGTAATCTACTGAATCGCGAAAGTATCGGTTAGCCCGCCGACGCTGACCTTGAAATCGCCCGGCTCGACAACGGGCTTGTTGTCACGACCGATGAATTCGAAATCATCCCGGCTGAGCTCAAACTTGACTGTCAGGTTCTGGCCGGGCGTCAAAGGCACCTTGTTGAACCGCTTGAGCGATTTGACCGGGGGCGTTACGGTCGCGACTATATCCGACAGGAATAGCTGCACAATCTCGGCACCTTCACGTTGGCCCGTGTTAGTGACATTGACCGAGACCGTAAGGGTATCGTCTGCCGAGAGCTTATTCTTGTCGATCTGCAGATCGCTGTACTTGAAAGTCGTATATGACAATCCGTGCCCGAACTCCCACTGCGGATCGAATTTGTTGGGAGCAGCATCCTCGCTTTTCTTATGATCGTAGCAAACGTGCCAACCGGAGTATTTCGGATATGTATATGGCAATTTTCCGCTCGGATTCGCATCGCCAAAGAGAACGTCGGCGATTGCCTGTCCGCCCTCCATACCGGGCAAATACGTTATCAGAATCGCGCCGGCATGATCGACGATCGTTCGAATCACACGGGGCCGGCCCTCGGTCAGAACCATAACGATGGGCTTGCCCGTTTTGGCAAGCTCCTGCACAAGGCGAATCTGCGGCGCCGTCAGCGTCAAATCGTCGATATTGCCGGGAGTCTCACAATACGTCGGCTCACCCAGACACGCCACGATTACATCCACACGGCTCGCCGCCGAGACCGCCCTCGGAATATCCAGCTCCTCGTCGAATGTCACTCCCTCGATATACTCAACGCGACTTGCGCCGGCTTTGTCCTGTATCGCCTCCAGGATGGTCGATTTCTCCTGCGGATAGAGGGCTTCGTTATCACCCTGCCAGGTAATTGTCCAGCCCCCGTTCAGCACGGAAAGCTTATTGGCGCATGGCCCCGTCACAAGGACCTTCCTGCTCTTACTGAGCGGTAAAATGTCATTCTCATTCTTGAGTAGTGTCATCGCCTCTCTCGCCGCCTGGAGATTCACCTGACTTGAGGCATCTGTTGCGAACTGCTCTTTAAGCTGCTTATCCGGATACGGATTCTCAAAGAGCCCGAGCTGGAACTTGACCCGCAGGATATCGGCCACCGCTTCGTTAATACGGCTCATCGGAACCTCGCCGGTTTTGACAAGGTCCACAAGTTGGTCGTAAAAGCTATAGTCGTATGGCACCATGCTCATATCCACTCCTGCCATCACGGCTATCTTGACCGCTTCTCGCTGATCTTTCGCCACCATCTCCCGTTTGTAGAGATTATCTATATCCGCCCAGTCCGAAACGACAAAACCATCGAAGCCCAGCTCCTCCCGCAGCACATCGACCAGCAGGAACCTGCTCGAATGGACGGGAATCCCGTTTATTTCCGATGAGTTCACCATGACCGTTGCGACGCCCGCTTTTGCCGCTGCGGCAAAAGGCTTCAGGAATAGCTGCCTTAACTGCCGTTCGGGAATATACGCCGGCGTCCGGTCCTTGCCCGTCAGCGGCACGCTGTAACCGAGATAGTGCTTCATACAGGCCGCCACTTTCGTAGGCTGCGATATGTCACTGCCCTGCTGCCCTTCTACATAGGCTGCCGCCATGACGGAGCTGATATATGCATCCTCCCCGAACGTCTCCCATTGCCTCGACCACATTGGATTTCTGCCGAGTCCAAGTACCGGACTGAAGTTCCAGGGCATTCCCGACGCCCGAATCTCCAGGGCGGTAATTTCACCTTCCGTCCTCACCAGGTTCACGTTGCCGGTCGCTGCCATCGCAATATGCTGTGGAAATATAGTAGCCCCCAGGGTATAGTTCGCCCCGTGAATCGCGTCGATTCCGTAGATGATTGGAATCCCCAGCCGGGTCTGTTTTGTGGCCATAGCCTGCATTTGCGTGATGATTTCCAGCCAGTTATCCACGGACCTCGCCTGTCCGCCGCAGTTCAATATTGATCCGACCTGATGGGTAACAATCGCGTCCTGCAGTTTCTTCTTATCGAGCTTCAGCGATCCGTCTTCCCCGGTCTCGCCCGCCACGACCTCCAATGTCACCTGCGTCATCTGCCCGACCTTTTCTTCCAGCGTCATTTTTGCAAGCAACTCGTCGATTTTCTTCTCCATCTGCTTGTCTGTAGCAGTGGTCCGGATACTCGCACAACCGATCACCCAGGCCATCACCGCCATCGCCATAACTATAATCGCAAACTGTCTCATTTTCAATCCTTTCCGATTTACCCTTGAATAACACCTTGCTTTATTTTGTAACCTTTCTCTAAACTGCCAGATAATAACACACAATTTGGTCCGGCAAAACCACAAAATTCTGTCGATTTGCTGTTTAAATCCGCCCAGCTCAGCACATGCCGTGAAAAAACGTTTCCATTTGACAAAAGGACGATATCAACTTACAATTACGTCGACAAGGAACCATATCGCGTAATTGTTGTTCCGTAATATGCTGTTAATCATGAAATGAGGTAAAGGATTATGGATACAAGAGACAATAGCCCGAATCTTTCCCGCCGCACGTTTCTAAAGACAACCGCAGCTTCAATCGCAGCGGCCTGTGCAGTTGGCTCCGGCTGTAATGGAGAAATGAAGCTCGGAAAATCGAAGCGTAAAATCCCGTTGGGCTTGCAATTGTATTCCGTCAGGGCGGAATGTCAGAAGGACCTGCCGGGCACAATTAAAGCCGTCGCCGAAATTGGCTACCAGGGCGTCGAATTCGCAGGCTATTATGACTATAGCGCAAAGGACCTTCGCAAGCTGCTCGATGATAACGGCCTGAAATGCTGCGGAACTCATGCCCAGCTCGACACGTTGCTCGGTGACAACCTGCCAAAGACCATCGAGTTCAATAAAATCATCGGTAACAAATACCTGATTGTTCCCTGGCTCGATCCGAACAAGTACAGCTCGGCAGAAGGCTGGAAAAACGCCGCCGATATGTTCAACGAGCTGGCGGAAAAAGTCGAACCGCACAAAATGCAGGTCGGCTACCACAACCACTCGCACGAATTCAAACCCGTCGACGGTCAGGTGCCGTGGGACATCTTCTTCGGCAATACGCGCAAGGATGTCATCATGCAGTGCGACACCGGCAACGCCATGATCGGAGGCGGTGAAGTGATCCCCTATTTGAAACGCTACCCCGGCCGGGCCATTACAATTCATCTTAAGGAATACTCGGCAACAAATAAGAACGCCATTATCGGTGAAGGCGACATTCCCTGGGAAGAGCTGCTCAATCTCTGCGAGACCATCGGAGGCACCAAGTGGTATATCATCGAGGAAGAAAAAGACGTCTATCCTCCGCTGAAAGCCGCCGAGCTATGCTACAAGAACTTCAGAAAGCTACGCCCGGCATAACCTTATTCGGCCCGAATAGTATTTACATGACCCCCGGTTTATTGCCGGGGGTTTTCTTTTGCCGCCATCTCCTGTATTTAACCGGGGATTTGCGAAACAGCAATCAAGGTAATTGCTTTTTTCAGCCGGATTTGGTATGTTAGTATGAACTAAAGACTTAGCGATAAATTGAAATGAACTCAAACTTACCGAGTCATACTGTCATCCCTGCGAAGGCAGGGATCCAGAACGCAGCGGTAAAGTGGATTCCCGCTTTCGCGGGAATGACAAATATGGGATTAGAGACAAAGGGACTCGTATTCGATATCAAGAAGTACGCCATCCATGATGGCCCGGGGATTCGCACAACGGTGTTTTTCAAAGGCTGTCCTTTGAAATGCCTGTGGTGTCATAATCCGGAAAGCTGGAAGGCTCATGTCGAGCTTGGCTTTCGCAGGAGTCGGTGTGTCGGATGTGGTCAATGCGTTGAGGCATGTCCACACGAGGCGATTTCGCTTGTTGAAAACTGGCCTATTACAGACGTGGAGAAATGTGTGCTCTGCGGCCGATGCGTGGATGTCTGTCCGGCCGGCGCCAGGCAGATCATCGGGCGTGAGATGACTGTTAGTGAGGTCATGGCCGATGTCGAACGAGATGTCATATTCTACGACCAGTCCGGCGGTGGTGTTACGTTCTCCGGAGGCGAACCGCTGATGCAGCCGGACTTTCTTCTGGCTCTGCTGAATCAATGCCAACAGAGGAATATACACACTGCGGTGGATACGAGCTGTTACGCGGAGCCGGAGATTGTGGATTCGGTCGCCATATGGGCCGACCTGTTTCTCTGTGACCTTAAACATATGGACAATGAAATGCACGAACGTTTTACCGGCGTAGGAAATAGCTTGATTCTTGAAAATATCAGGCGTGTTGCACAGGCGGGCAAAAAAATCGTAATCAGGATCCCGATCATTCCCGGCTTCAATGACGAGACGGCGAATATCGAAGCGACCGGCAAATTTACAGCTTCACTGCCCGGAGCCGGCAGGATAGACATTCTGCCCTTTAACCGTGGAGGGATTGAAAAATCGGCTCGACTCACAGGTGAGATTAAATCCATGCGGACTGAGACTCCCGAGGAGGGACAAATGAGCTCGATAGCAGAGAATCTGAGCAAATATGTATTCGAAGTAAACATTGGTGGTTAGTGATATGAACGAAAGAATAGCAAAACTAAAAAAACAAAGTGTTGAGACCCGGCCTTACATTTCAACCGAACGGGCGGAGCT
>CAZSOR010000167.1:0-10285 GCA_964608395.1 uncultured Pirellulales bacterium | reverse complement strand
TTGACTTTGAGCAAAATTTTAGTATAATACTAAACAAATTGAATATAGAATACAGGAGACGCAAGACGAATGTAGAATGGAGAAATCAAAGAAGTAATACCAATTGTGATTAAAATCTGCGCCTCTGTCATCTCGACCGGAGGGCCGCGGAGCGGCCTGAAGTGGAGTGCCTCGTCTCCGCTCGGCATGAAGGTTGTCTTCACCCTGAGCGGAGACGAAGGGCTCGACTCCGCTTCGCGGAGTTTACCCTGAGCGAAGCCGAAGGGGCTTGAAATGACACGAACAAGCGCATTGATTATGCACAATTGGTATAAAAAGGTAAAAGGTAAAAAAATGAGAGTAAATCCGGAGTTTCTCCGGAGGAGCTATTTGAAAAAACAAAGCCAATTTGCCGGCGATCAAATCGGCGTAAACTCTTATTTGAAAGGGAAATATGGCAATATGGCGGTCTGCGGGATACGAAAAACAAAGCCAAAACAAAGCCAATCAAAGCCAATTTCAAGAGCCAACCAACACTCCAAAGCAGCGGGGAAATATTAAGCGGTCGAGGCCGGATACAGCGATTTCTTTAGAAGAATCCCTCAAAGGCCGGACCTTGCTATTCCTGGATTTTTTTGCGCCGGTATTGGATATAGGCCTCGCGCATCCCCACGTAGGGCTCTATAGTCATGGACTTGAAAGCCTCGTATTCGCCGAGGTAAAACGAACTTTCGTTCGTATACCTGACCGCAGAAATGCCGATGGCGGCTTCTTTGGGTTCGACGTAAGAGACGGGATAAAGGAACCAGTCGCCTATTTTACCGACCGAATCCCGTACAGTCGATGGTCCGAGCAGCGGCCAAACGATATAGAAGCCGTCGCCGAGGCCGTATACCGCCAGGGTTTGACCCAGGTCTTCCCGTACGGGCTCCAGGCCATATTGATCAAGTGCGGGATCGCCGAAGCCCAGAATACCTATTGTCGTGTTGATCGTGAACCGATGGAATTCCGTGCCGGCGCCTTCGCCTTTTCCCTGGAGCAGGCAATTGACAAAACGCACGGGCGTCGAGATATTGTTGAAGAAATTGTGAATCCCCAACCGGACGGGCTCCGGGATCACGCCCATGTATACCTGGGAAACCGGTTTGACCACCCAGAAGTAAAGCGTGTCATTAACATTGTACATAGTACGATTGAAAGGCTCCAGTGGATCGGTAACCTTGACCGTCTGCTCGGCGAAATCGTCTTCGAGCAGGTCGAAATCGTCATTGTCAGCCGCTTCGGCCGAGTTGTCTGTAAAAGATGCCACTTGCATGGAAGGAGCAGATTTCCCGGAGGTTGCACAGCCGAAAATCGCACAGGCCAGAACAATAATAATCCAAATTCGGAGTTTCACGTGATATCTCTTCACAACTGCCTTTATGTCTCTCAATATCATATGCATGTACTCGAACGCTCAAGCCTCCTTACCAAACGGTCTGCCAAGAATCAGCATCTGCGGCAACAGTGTCAGGGCGGCAAGAAGCGCAATCAACATAGCCAGTCCTGTCAGCAGGCCGAAATATACACTGGGCATAAAATTAGATAATGTCAAGATGGAAAAACCGATGATGATCGTAACCGACGTATAATACATGGCATGGCCGATGCTTCCATGGCAGCGATGCATCGTCGGCAAATATTTACGGTCCGACTGAAATTCATGTTGGAATCTATGAATATAATGAATTGTGTTATCGACGGCAATCCCCAGACTGATGGCCGCGATAGTAATGGTCATCATGTCGAGAGGAATGTTCATCCAGCCCATTATACCGAGTACGAGCGCTATGGGAAGCACGTTCGGAACCATCGCGATCACAGCAATTTTCAACGACTTAAACAGCACCAGAAACATCCCTGTCAGCACTATCACAGTGATGCCCAATGTAAGTGTCTGGGAACCGAACAGGCTTTGCAGCATGTTATTGTACAGGACAAGCAGACCGGTCAGATGAATATGTTCGGGATTAAGCTCCAGCGTGCCGGTCAGGTCCGCCCGGATCTTCTTCAGCAGTTCATTGCGTCTGAGAGTCTTATCGGAATCCGTGACTCGAACCCAAAATCGCACCTGATCATGCTCTACGGAAACAAAAGGTTTAATCAGCATGGCCTTGATTTTTTCCGGGGCTTCATTGTAAAGCAGGGCCAGCTCGAGACCGTCCAGGGGCTTGCCGTCGTTGACTTTCTCCATAATACTCAACATGGTGGCCAGCGACAAAACCTTGCCGGTTTCCCGGAGGTTTTCAAGATAGTAGTGCACGGACTTTATCTGGGCCATCTTTTCGGAGGTAAACCAGTACTTCTCACCCGTTCCGGCTTCCTCGAATTCGTCAAACTCATCGAATTCGTCATCATTTTCCGCAACAGCAGGCTCAGCAGCAGCCGGCGGTACTTCAGGCCCTTCAAATTCCACAATGACATCAAGAGGAGTCGTCCCGCCCAGACGTTCGTCGATGACTTTCATCCCCTTATAAATCTCGGTGTTTTCACCGAAGTAATCGATGAAGCAGTTCTCCACTTCCAATTTCGAGATACCAATGACACTCAGCACGAGGACGAGGGCGCTGATACCAACGATCAGCATGCCGTGGGCCTCAGTAAATCGTGCCAGGATAGACGTCAGCGAAAAACGCCACCCGCGTTTTTCAGGCGGTTTTTCTTTAGGTATCAAAATCATCACGGCGGGAAACAGTATAAAAGTCACAATCAGGGACACAATCAAACCGACGATCATCATCCAGCCGAACGCGATAACCGGCCGGATATCACAAACAACCAGAGAACCAAAGCCGGCAATCGTGGTCAGTACCGTATACACACAGGGCTTGAGCTTCAGCCGGATGGTCTCGAAAATCAGTTGGCGATTCGGTGCCTGCGGCGTCTGGGTAAGCAGTTCACGATATCGCACAATCAGATGAACCGTAATGGCCATGGTAATGATCAACTGCAACGAGATGAAATTGGAGCTTATGACTGTTACTTCCCAGCCCAGCCATCCCAGAAGACCGATCATGCAAATCGCCGAGACAATGCAGCAGAGCATCGGAAGCAATATCCAGCGGATTGCCCTGAAGATGATACCCAGGGTCAAAATCAGAAAGAGAAGAACGCCAAAGCCGAACACTTTCAAGTCGTTCTTGATGAAGCTGACCATGTCGTCCGCGATCATGCTGACACCCCCGAGAAACAAGTCCGCATCCCGGCGAAAATTATCCATAATCGCCCGTATCGCGGCGATATCCTGATGACGCTGAAACCTCATGATATCCCGGTGTTTTTGGAGTTGCTCTTCGGCATGCTTCAATTCGGTACGCTCTGCCGTGGTCATCGAACCGGCTGTTTTCTTCTGCCGCAAATCATTGCGATGCTCCACCAACTCACGGTAAATCTCATCGCCAGAGAAATTAATAAGAAGCGCGGTCGTCTGCGAATCCGAGCTAAGCAGCATGTCCCGACAAAGGGGGCTCTCGCTAAGTTCGATCCCGGCCTGCTTTATGTCAACCGCCGGCGAATCAAGAGTGGGCAGATCGGCACTGATATCTTTAAGTGAAACAGGAGGACTTCCCATTAGAGGAATATCCAGAATTGAACTGACCGATTCGACATGTTCGAGCGAGCTCAACTCATTTCGAAGGCGAGCTAAGGTTCTTAGCGTATCCGGCGAAAACAAGATGCCTTTGGGAGTGTATGCCAGAACCAGAAAATCGTTCTGTCCGTAGCGAGAGCTGATCTGGCGAGCGTATCGCAGATCTTCGTCATTTTCCAGAACCAGCGTTTCCGCCGAAGCATCCAGCCTGAAATGTCTGGTTTGAAAGGCAAGCAGGCTCACTACTACCAGCACACTAAGAATTACTGCCCCGGGATGTTGAAGGACCATCCGGTCGAAAAAAAATGATACGAATGAGTTCTGTCTCGCCATGACATGGACCCGACGCAGCAAATTGAAATTACTGAGTCGTCAGTTCCTCCAACCGTGATAGAAGGTCCTCAACAGTACCCTTGCTAAGAATATCATCAAATTGTGATCGGTAGGTCAAGAGAATGCTAATGCCCTGGATTTCCACATCGTAGACCTTCCAGCGTTTGTTTACCTTGCGCAGTTTGTGCATAAGGGCTATCTTTTTGTCCTTGGTTTTCAACTCCATAGGAATGTAGATCGTGCTCTTTTTTTTCACGGCCGGTTTGAACACAACCTGTTCATCCGTATAAACCGTGATTTTTTCCCGGTATGAAGTCTTCAGCCGTTCAACGAACAACCGGGTGAATTTCTCTTGCTGCGGGACCGTTAATTTAGGCCAGTTTTTTCTACCTAATGCAAGTTTAGCCATTAGTGGGAAATCAAAGATCGGATTCACGATCTTATTGATTTTCTTTTCTCGTGCGTCCTGATCGAGATCTTTTATTCGCAAGACCGAAATGACAGCATCCCACTTGGTTCGAATCAACTCATTTGGGTCACTTGGGTAATTCGGATCGTTTGGCTCCTTGCTGCCTGCATTGACACCTTGGCATGTAATCAGGATAATTATAATGGCAATCCAAAGGCTTTTCATAGTCGACTCCTTTTGTTGCTTGTGTTTCCATACTTGATTCAATTGTACTGTCGGACAAAATACGTTACAAGCATGAATATGTACTTCCAGCAACTTTATCTTCTTTGGTAACAATCTCCCAATTACCGCTTATGCCACAGCCATATTAAAATGGATCTAAAAGTTCTAAGCCGTAGCATTCGCCTGCCCGCTATCCGGCTCGACGCTCATATACCCGATAAAGCAGGTCAAGTTCCGCTGTCTTGGCATCATAGCTTTGCTGTAGTTCCGCGAGCCGCTGGGGATTCTTGTAGATCATTTCGTCGCCAAAACGTTCTTTCATGCCGGCCAGCTCTTGCTCAAGCTCAATTATCAACTCCTCGATTTGTTCGACAGAGTATTTATTGAAGCGTTTGAGTTCCTCAGGCATTCTGGAGCGGGGCTTGCTCCCGGCTCTGGCAGGCCGGCGCTTTCGGGGACCGGCAGCACGTGATTGAAGCTTCTGCTGCTGGGTTTCTACCCGCTTGCCGACAAGGGATGCATAATACGAATATGCCGGTTTTGCATCGATGAACTCCGTCTTGCCGAGGCATCGAGAGCCCAACTCATCCACGCCGACCACAATTAATTTGTCTACGACACGGTCCAGAAAGTAACGGTCATGGCTCACAACAATCATGGTTCCGGTATAATCATCCAGGGCGGCTTCCAGCATCTCCCGGCTGGCAATATCCAGATGGTTAGTAGGCTCATCCATAACCAGCACATCGGGATCGGCCAGAACCAACCTGCAAAGCATCAGGCGATTGCGCTGACCCCCGCTCAAATCCCCGCATTGCTTGAACACATCATCGCCGGTAAAGAGAAAAGCGCCCAGTTTGTTGCGCACCTGTTCCGACGAGAGCCCGGAATTTGTGCTAAGAGCCTCCTCCAGAACGCTTCTGGAAGGATCCAGAACGTCGCCGTGCTGATCAAGATATCCCACACGGAGATTCTTCCCCATGCGGATACTGCCTGCCGACGGCTCAAGCTGGCCGAGGGCAAGACGCAAAAATGTGCTCTTTCCCGTACCATTCGGGCCGGTGATACCGATACGCTGCCCATTGAGTATATCAAATGTCAGATTCTCAAACAGTCTCAGATCGCTGAAGGATTTGCTCAGTCCTTCACAGCGCAGCACAAGGTCGCTTTTCCGGTCGGTTTTGCCGAATGAGAAGCTGATTGTTTTCTGGTTTGAGGATTTGTCCAGGTAGTCGGGATTTTCTTTGAGCAGGCGTTTCAAGCGAGTCTTTCGGCCGCGGGCAGTTCCGCGCATCCCTTCCTGATCCTTGTTTCGGGCGATGAAGTCCAGCGTGCGCTCGACCATCTCGACGCGCCTGGTATGTTCCCGATCCCGTTGCAGCCGTTCGATCTGTTTGGTTTGTACATAGTTGCTGTAATTGCCGTTCCACACGCGGGCCTGCCGGTTTTCAACTTCAATGATCTTACAAGCCACTTTATCCAGCAAGGATCTATCATGACTGATGATGACAGCGGCCCCTTTATAGCCGGTCAGGAACTTCTCCAGCCATTCGGTAGCCTGCAAGTCCAGATGATTGGTCGGCTCGTCCAGGAGCAGCAGATCAGTATCCAGCATCAAAACCTGAGCCAGGCCCAGGCGCGACAACTGGCCGCCGCTTAGGGCCGACGTCTTGACGTAATGCAGTTCGGGCTCGAAGCCCAGACCCGCCAAAGTCTTTAGGATACGGATTTCATAAGCATACCCCCCTGCTATCTCGAAGTCATGGCACAGGCGATCGTATTTCTTCATCATGGCCTGCAGTTCCGAGCCGCTCAGGCTTTCCATTTCACCAGAGACAGCCTGAATTTCACGCTGGAGTTTGAGCAGATGCTCTACACCGGCGTGCATTTCTTCCATAATTGTACGATCGCCGCTGAACGTAGTTTCCTGGGATAAGCAGCCGATACGCAGTGCCTTCTGCTTGATCACCCTGCCCATATCGGGCTTGATCTGGCCGACAATCAGCTTTAAGATCGTACTCTTTCCTGTGCCGTTTGCACCAACCATACCGACTTTTTCGCCCGAATGCAGTCGAAGATTCAACTGATCCAGAACGACTTCCGGACCGAAAGCTATATGAATGTCAGACAACGTTACGATGGCCATGAATCACGAACCATTTGGTATCCATTACTTATGCAAGCATTAAGCGGGGAGTTCGCTCCCGATATTTGCTTGCTCAACTGACTCATTATATTATATCGTATGAAATAGTGAAAACAGAATCCAAAGATGTCAGCGATAAATCCTGGAGTTGAAGTCTCATGAGACAACCAAATAAGATTCGGATAGCAGTTTTACTTGTAGTCGCTTTGTTCCTGGGCAATAAACAATACTCTGTTCGGGCAGGTGACTCACAACCACACGATAAAGTTAATACCGCCAAGTCCACAAAATACATAATCATCGTCACCGGCAGTGAATTGCTCTCGGGTATCTATCCCGATGGGCACACCTACTTTCTGACCCGAACCCTGCGCCCGCTGGGCCTGGAATGTGTCGGCTCGATGAGTGTCGATGACAAGCAGGCCGACCTGGTTGAGGCGCTGCGCTACGCCACGGACAAAGTCGATCTGGTCATTGTCACCGGAGGACTCGGTCCGACCGACAACGACATCACCCGCGAAGCGCTCTCCGACTTCACGGGAATCACACTGAAAGAACACCCCGATGTGCTGCAGGAAATGGCTCGAAGATTCCGCGTGTCACCCGATCGGCTTCGCGAGAACTTACGCCGGCAGACACAGGTGCCAACGGAAGGGACCTACTTCAGGAATACTCAAGGCACAGCCGTTGGGCTTGTTTTCGAGCCGGCCGAGGCGGTAATCGTCGCGCTGCCGGGGCCGCCTCGCGAATTGCAGGCCATGGTTCGCAATGGGCTGGTGCCATATATGAGCAGGCGGTTCGGCACACGACTGCCCGGGTGTTCGCTGATGCTGCGGTTTGTCGGCCTCGGCCAGTCACAGATCGATCAGTCGCTCGAAGATAACGTGCCGCTGGCGCCCGATATCACCGTTTCATCGCAGTTCGAAGGCGGCCGGGTGGATTTCACATTTTCGCTACCCGAAGACACGCCGCAGGACCGTGCGAGACTTCTGGAGCTGAAACAGAAGATTATGAAACACCTGGGTGAATATGTATACGCGGACGACGAAACGTCGCTGGAAGAACACATCCTGAAGCTGCTGAAAACACGCGGCGAGAGGCTGGCTCTGGCGGAAGCCGGTAGCGGCGGGTCTCTGGCTGCGGCATTGAGCAGCGCCGACGGGGACGGGCAAATATTGGCCGGGGCGTATGTGGCTCCAACCGTGGAGAAACTGTGTCACTTGCTCGCTATAGACAATGATGAGCGGACAGGCAGCACATCCGGAGACCAAAGAATCAAACGGCTGGCCGCCGCCGCCGCTGAAGCGACCGGGAGCCAGTGGGCGGTTGTCGTTGGCGAAGCCCGGCGGGATGAAAACGGTTCAGGCTATGTCGAGGTCGCTTTCAAAATGCCGGACGGACGCATGGAAAGCCGGCAGGTCCGGCTCCGCGGCACCGGCGAACTGGCCCGCTCCAGGCTCAGCACGCAACTGCTCGATCAACTTCGGCGGAGATTAAAGTGAGAAATTTATTCATCGTGTGTGATATGGGAGAAATAAAGCGATTTCGATTTCTCGTATAACACCTTACCGTTGATAAGCGTCGATTCGACGAAAGTTTTGTGATGGAATGGATGGCCGTCCAGGATGATGATGTCGGCGTCTTTACCAACCTGCAGACTGCCGAGACGGTCGGCAACGCCGATGATTTCGGCAGCCGTGATAGTGATTGCTTCCAGCGCGGTCTGCTCGTCGAGCCCGCCGCTTACGGCGAACGCCGCTTCCATCGGCAGGGCCATCATGTCACGCCCTACTACGCCCCATGTCTCAAAGGAGGTGCTCGGAGGTATAATCGCGAATTTGACGCCGGCTTTTTTCAAAATGGCGGCGTTTTCCAGATTCGAACCGGACGGCCTCGAAATATCTTCGTTCGGACGCTGCTTCTGACGCGGAGTGATAACAACGCAGACATCCCGTTTGGCTATCTCTTCGGCAACAATCCAGGCTTCGACGGCACCTGCCAAAATCATCCGGATACCGAATTCATCCACAAGCTCCAGAGCCGCCAGGATGTCGCCTGTCGTAGTGGCTGGCAGTACCGCGGGCACTTCCCGCCGCAGAAGCCGGATATAGGTATCAAGCCCGCGCGGTTTCTTCGGCTCTTCGGCTTTCTTCTTATCCTTAGCCTGCTGATACGTCGTGAGTTTTCGCAGGTAACTTTGGGCCTTTCGCAGGTTCTGCTTAAAGGTGGTTTTACGCAGCCAATCCCTGTTGGAAATCATGACCATTTGCACGACCGATTCTTTGACCAGCATCTGATCCAAATCCCCGTAGTAAGTCTTGATGACGGCGGTTACTCCCCCGATGGGGCTGTCGCCCGAGGGACGACCGGCCGATACCATAGCCGTCGTGATACCGGATGCCAGTGCCAGAGAAACACTGAACTCAAACGGATCGAGAGAATCTGCTATCTTGGTGATATTCCGGTAGCCGATGACTCCGACCTCGGCGCCGATCGCGACCAGGCCGGGCATAACAATTTTTCCACGGGCGTCTATCACCTTGGCTTTTTTCGGAATCTCGATATTCTGTCCGATGTCGGAAATTTTTCCGCCCTCGATGAGAATCGTTCCGTTCTTAATAATCCCACCGGTGATTGTGTACAGGTCCCCGCCTCGAATCGCGGTGACCTCTTCGGCCGCCGAGAGCGGCGAAATGAAAAACATCATCGATATCGCCAGCGCGAACAACAGTCTACGCGTGACACGATGTATATTTTTTTTGCTCATTTATGGTTTTCCTTACGGAGCTTCATGAACGATCTTGCCTTCGATCATCACCTTGTCAATTTTAGTCCCGACGTCCAGAGGATCGCCGCTGAGAATCAGGAGATTCGCATCCTTGCCGACCTCCAGGCTTCCCAGCCGGTAGTCGACCGCCATCATCTCGGCAGGATTGATGGTGATTGCTTTCTTGGCGATTTCCCGGTCCAATCCTGATTTGACCAGCTCAGCGATTTTTCTCAGGAAGTCTTCGTGTCCCCCGACATTGTCGAATTCGGGCTTCAATGCGATTTTGACCTCGGCCTCGGCAAGCATCCTGGGCACGTTGATGCGAGTTCGTGTGGAGGTTTCGAAGTCTATCTGAGCGGGAAGAATCACCGGAATTTTCCTTTTAAGCAACTCCTTTGTAATCCGATACGTTTCGTTGCCCGCAACCAGAACCAGTTTCATTTTGTCATAAGGTTCGAGCAGCTTGGTCAAATGCAGAATCTCGCCGGGGGAATTGCATATCACGAGCGTCGGTACTTTGCCCTGCAGTGCATAGACGAGCGGCTTAATCTTCGGATCAGTGGAATTCGTTTTGCTTTTTGCGGAATCCAGCGCAGAGGTGATAACTTTTTTTACCTTGTCGTTCGCCTGGAAATGAATCATCACAAACCCGGATTCGGCAACAATCATCTCTTCGGGATTTCGGCCGGTCGGCCTGACAATGGCTCCCTGTCCGGTGATACCCGTACCAGATGACCTTCCGCCAAATAAATAACCATAGCCGGGGAGCAATCCTATGGTCGTGAATCCCGCTCC
>CAZSOR010000166.1:0-10355 GCA_964608395.1 uncultured Pirellulales bacterium | reverse complement strand
ACGCCATGTCCCTCGAACATCATGTGAGCAACGAAATGGTCATTCGCAACGCCTCAAACTGGAAACTTTACGCTGTGCAATTCGAGGAGGAGCGGGAAGAAGGCCCCAGGGCCCTGCCGCTTGAGATCGAGAGTTCCAGCAATATCCAATTTGCCAACACCTTCTTCTACCGCGTGGTTAGTTGCTTTGTGCCGTTCCCCTATGCGGTGAAAGTCAGCGATTCGAGCGATATTCGCTTCAGGAACCTTCACTGCTACAGTAACAGCAAGGTTTCATTCGACAGCACCATCTTCGAGGCGACCGCCGATATCGAAATCCGCGATACCGAGCTGGCCGTATTGGATATTTCAGGAGGTCCGGCCCCGGCGCGGCCCCCGGCTGGTTCAGTAGTTATCGCCGATGGAGCCAGGGTAGAAAAGCTCTCCGGCGGATTCTCGAACATCGCCGGTGCGGCTGTCGACGGCAGGGGCGACGTCTATTTCGCAGATGCACGCGAGGGTCGCATTTACCGGTGGTCGCAGGAGAAACATCGGGTGGAGCGGGTCCGTGACATTCCCCGGAAACCCGTTCAGTTGGCTTTTGACAAGGCAGGGAATCTTATGGTCGTCGCATACGACGGCGATGGGACTGTGCTGGCCTTCCGCCCGGATGTTAACGATAGTGAAATCGTATCTCTCAAGCCACAGCCCGCAGCACAGCGCCCGGGAATGGTAGCGGTCCTGCCGGTAAATCGATGGATGGGCGACAGCGGATTCATGCGGGACTCGACCCTGCAGAAACCGTTTCACTACGTCTCGCCCGACGGTTCCACCTTCATTCCCGCCGGCCGGGACTTCACTACCGGGGCCGTTCAATGGGGTACCAAGCTGTCGGACCTTTTACGCTCTTTTCGGATAGCCCCCGTCATGGCGGGAAAAACCTTCTACGTCACCAACGAAGCAGAACTCAAGACGTGGGCCTTCAGCGTTGGGCCCGACGGGACGCTCGCCGAGCCGAGACTATTTGTCCAGGAGGGCGGCGAAAACGTCGCGGTAGATGCGCATGGCAATGTATATATCGCTGCCGGCCAGATTCTCGTCTTTGATCCCTCCGGCAAACACATCGAGACTATCGAAGTCCCTCAGCGCCCCACCTGTCTCGTCTTCGGCGGCAGGGACCGCAGAACTCTGTTTATTACGGCCCGATCTTCGCTCTACAGCGTCCAAACGCGCTTTGCAGACCTCACCGGCAACAGATAGTGCTGACAATCCCCCTAATACCAATTGTGCATAATCAATGCGCTTGTTCGTGTCATTTCGAGCCCATTCGGCTCCGCTCAGGGTGAAGACAACCTTCATGCCGAGCGGAGACGAGGCACTCCACTTCAGGCCGCTCCGCGGCCCTCCGGTCGAGATGACAGAGGCGCAGATTTTAATCACAATTGGTATAAGTATTCATTATCTCCCGTCAGCAGAAGCGGCACAGAATGAGGCATTTGGTTAGAGCAGAGGCCCAAGTCAGCGATTTTAGCCGTTTTGATTATTGCACCAACAGCAATAGGCTTCGTCCTCCAGCACAAATTCCTGAAAAAGTCAAAAGACTGGAACCTGTGACGTTCACAAACATTTAAGTTTGTGAATTCGTCGCTCGGGTCACGGGTCACGTGCCACGGATTAAGGGTCACGGGACACGCTTAACGCTATCCCCTGAACGCTCTTTTGCCATCAATGTGTAGCTGTCTTTAGTTTTTAAGCCCAGATATGTACCCCCCTATGGGGCAGGCGTACCTTTTTAAAAGACTTGATAGCAGAGTTGAATCAAAGTGAAGACTTGTGCACCATTGAGCGTCCACTCTTGCTGATCTACAGATTAGATCCGCAGGCTGACAAAATACTTTCTTCGGCAGGCTTCGACTGGAGGAAGTTTGCTGGTAAGCTTTGTTCCTCGCGTGACCTTAGGGATGTTGAAACCTGTATTAAGACGATTGTGTCATTCGATCAACGAGCGGCAAAGAGACTTTGCAAGTTGCTTACCTTCGATGAACTCGTAGAAAATCTCAAGCGGAATTTCAGTGTCTGGTCGGTAGCTGATGCAATTGCCACGATTTATTGGGCAGATCGGAACACTGGCCGACGGCTTTGGAACAGTCTCAAACAGAAACTAGCAGACAGAATTAGTCAAATAGAATGGCCTCCTGAAGCGCAAAATTGCATCTGGGCAATCTCAGATAATACCAGTAGAGGTATGGGGCAAGAGCTAGTCAGCTTGCTCAATATAGAGCAGTTAGCTGAGAGGCTCAGCAGGCCAAAATGCTTGCAAGATGGTGTAGATTGTGCAGTGATGATCATCCGCGCCAATAGAGAAGTTGGAGGCAGATTCTGGAAGCTCTATAGTCCAAAGTTGGCAGCGGTGTTGAACGAGAGCGATGAGGGATATCGACTGGTTGGTCCCTGTATAGGCAATATTGCCTTCCAGATGCCCCGAAAGGCAAGTGAACTTTCTAAACTGCTCAACATAGAGAAGTTGGCTGCAAATTTGAGCAGCGCACCCGATTTATGGGACGTAGTCTGTGAGTGCATTTGGAAGATGCTCAAGGCAAATAAGACAGTTGGGAGAAAGCTTTGGCGCCGCATAGACAAGAAAAAAATGAAGGGTGGTTTGTTTTCAAATATTTGGGATGGTGCTTCTTATCTTTCAAATATTTACTCTCTGGATCCAAAAACTGCCGAGGACTTGTGCCGTCTACTTAGCGTAGACAAACTTGTGGAGACCTTGAATCAATCAGATGTTATGTCCGTCGGACCTTATGGCAGCAAGGTAGGTATCTATGTTTCGGTGTTTTTCAAGGTCGATCATATTCTCGGACAGCAGCTTTGGCAGCCATTAGATAGAAAGCACTTGGCGAGCCAATTGAGCTCCTCGGAAGACATTTATGACACATCCCGTTTTATTGAAAAGATATGCGAGGTGGATGACGATCTAGCGGAGGACTTCTGTGATCTCCTTGACTGTAATGAACTGGCATCAATATTGAATGCAATAGGCCCGAGCGAGGACCGGGATAAACTTCTTGAATTCATTGCAAAGGCAAATTCCTCTGTCCATCGGAAACTCTTAGAGCTATTAAATGACCAGTAGCATATAGTGTGGTTTAGTTTGATCTCGCTGCTGTGAGGCTACATTCTTCTGCCACGTCCAAAACAACAAGTGCAGCAGCTACTAAGATAAGCACGCGGCCACAAACCGGGCATCGGAGAATTATAGGTTCAACCCTCTTGCGAGCTGTTCTTTCTGCCGACATCACCCTCAACACAAAGCAACATTTCTTGTACCGTTAGGCCGTCATCCAGCCACTCAGACGCACAAATCTGAGGATGAGCCATGTTCTCCAAGTCTGTAGAAAGCCTTGGTTGATCGTTCGCCTGCAGATGATTTTGTCTGATATCAGCATCTGTCACATTAGTCTCATTTCCCTTCAAAGGTAGTATTGGAGTCCCCGTCACTGACACTGACATATCACGGGAATATTGTCGTTCAACATCAAGTTCTGAAAGTCGTCGTCCACTGTCGCACGTTTTCACCACGTATAGCATGACCAGAACGAACATTGCCAAAATGGCTGTTGCCCAGATGATTCTTCTTTTTCTCAAAAGTCTTCACCTCCATCCTGTTTTTGTTCAGGAATATGCTGCTCCCGAGACAGAGGAATCTTTCGCCTTGCGTCGATAAACTCCAACAACAGAATCTCTTTTTCCTTTGAGTCTCCAGCCGTACTTCTGTAATCAGCACATTTCAATCCAAGCTGATTTAACATGCGTTCAAAACGAGTGGACAACCTCCACCCGTGCTGTCCGCCATATCTGCTATTCAGGTAGCTGATATGTTCGATGAGTCCAATCCTCGATAGCTTGGCTCTTGTCCGCTGCAATATCCTGCGAGATACGTTGTATCCTTTCTCTATATGAGTAAGGTTAGGCACTATGTGTTTGGCCCACTTCAACTCGAAAAATATGCATGCTCCCGCATGCTGCTGGTTGCGATTGCCCGGAAACAGCATTTCTATCAACTCAGTGAAGTCTGATATCTGGCTGATTCTACGATGTTGAAAGTTAATTTTTGTCTGCTCTCTCACTTTTCATTTTCACCCCAGCCTTTTTGTATGAAATAAGACCTTCGCCGCGAGGCCTGACGGTGAAGGCCATGTTAAAATTTGGGGCACTACTATTTATATTTTTCGGTTGCACCAAACTTTTGGCTATCATGGGCTTGGTACACACAATAAGGCAGATTGAACGGGAAGACCGGTTCTTTAGATACGTTTCCCTATATGGGTCGAGAAGGTGGTTTCGGAGGGTAAATTACTTTCCAATTCGATGACTATTTGAATGAGTTTCAATTTGTATGTTTATTGTCGAGAAATAGCATTTTTTCGCTTGAAATTCATCTTTGGCATAGCCAAAATGAAACACCGTGAAAAGAACTATGCAAAAACGAGACGACCTGAAGGTATTCATCAGTTCGCGGGAATCCAAGTGTGACGAGTGCAAGGAAGACCTTGGCAAGAAGGCATGGATCACGTTGACAGAAGAGAAGGGAGCCCTGTGTCTCTCCTGTGCAGATCTTGATCATCTGGTGTTTCTCCCGTCCGGCGATGCCGCATTGACCCGTCGAGCACGAAAGCACTCGAATCTGTCTGCCGTTGTCCTGAAGTGGAGCAAAGCTCGAAAGCGGTATGAACGACAGGGATTATTGGTCGAGGAACCATCCCTCAAGCAGGCCGAAACCGAATGTTTAGCCGATGAAGATGCACGAGCACAGCGCCGCATTCGTGAGGCGGACCGCAGGGCCGAACTAGACCTCGCTTACATCAGGCGTTTTGCTGAGGCGGTTCGGCGGCTTTATCCGAAATGCCCTGCAAAGACCGCACAATCCATAGCGGAACACGCATGCGCCAAATACAGCGGTAGAGTCGGTCGGTCTGCTGCTGCGAAGGCTCTCGATGAAAATGCCGTTCGCTTAGCAGTCATAGCTCGTGTTCGCCATGTTGAAACGCGGTACGATAGACTGTTGATGAGCGGTTGGGATCGAGTCGAGGCCCGCCTTTGTGTGGAGGACGCGGTCCGATCTGTGTTGGCGAAATGGCAAGGAAATTAAGGTTGGTGAACGGTCGGCTGCCGAATAACTTGCTGTTTTTCCGGGGACAACCGGGGCTCACAAACAATCAAGCATTGTTCACTGTTCACCAAGTATGTCTTGATCCCACGAAGCCCAGAGTATATCATTGGTAATGAATTTGACGCGTACTTAGTAGAATCAACTCGAAGCTTTCGAGAAATCGCAGGAAAAGGTATACGATCACTTAGTGTTCTGCATAATTGAAATGGGAAAATCAGTTCCAAAGAATTCTCCATGTCCTTGTGGCAGCGGCAAGAAATACAAATATTGCTGCTTTACAAAGGACTTGAAAACGAAACAAGCTCAACGAAAGATGGCAACCTTCACTCTTGATGATGGCAGTCAAGTGAAGCACAAAGTACACTCTTTGGACTCTATCCCAACCCATAATACAAATGGGCTTACGCCTGACATAAGTAAAAAGCAAATGATTGCTCTGATTCTGGATGGATTTTTCCGAATTCTGAACACCGAGCAGGTTGGAACGCTTGCAGACCTGACAAACCGCATAGTGGCAGAGATGAACATTGTTCCGGTTTTTACATATCGCGAGTTAGGCAATATGTTGGAAGCTGATTCAAGGTTCGAACACTATTGTATGCAGCTCGTTTGCTTGGCGGGAAAAGACCCTATAGAAATCTTTTCAGATAAGATGGGAATATAGGATATAAAAGCCTGCTCAATAAGACTCACATGGATGCTCGAAGGCACCGTTGATCTTTATATTATTCCAATACGATCATGAAAAAACGTCGCGGACATTATTGTAGAATCTGTGGTAGCCTGAAGCCGAACGAAGCATTCTCCGGCAAAGGGCACCGAATTCATGTTTGTAAGAAGTGTGCCCGTTTGCCTAAAGAGAAGCGGGAAGAATTTGATTGCAAAGATGAGATCTTCAACTACTTACGTCAGTCACACATCTCGGATAATAATGTGTCGCGTCTGAGAAAGCTGGCCAAATCACCCAATGAACAAATTGCGGAGCTTGCGGGAATTGTCTTGGAAGTCGCTGAGATTAAACCGTACAAGAAAAGAAGGCTGAAAGAGATTGCCAGGAAAAGGCGGGATCTTCTTCACAAGCTCGATGAGACGGGCCTTATCTTAGCGCATGGATGTTGAACGATCTGGGATTATAAGGATTGATAGGGCTTTGGTGAGACCTACAAAAACACGTGGTTTATGGATCTGAAAGGCAGCATTTGTCCGGGCTTGGTCGCTCCCGATTTAGCCACAAAATGCTATTGTTTTGCAAAGAGCTTTCGAAGTCCATTGCTTCGGCTGAACAGCTTGTGGGTAATCGGACAACAAGACCGTTACTCATTTAGATTATATAAGACACAACTCCTTACATTACAATGTGTTACATTCCAGATAAACTCATTATCTACAATCTCTGTCGCCATTTTGTCACTATCGCGTCTGTCAGGGAAACCTGCAACTCAGCTTGTCTACAAAAACTACCGATACAATAGTATTATGAAGAAGGCATGGATATACAAGAGAAAGAACATCAAGGGATGGTGGGTAGGATGGTACGAAGGAGGCAAGAAGAGAGCCAAGGCTCTGCCAACAAAGACTCTGGCCAAACACTTCTGTCAGATCAAATACACACAATTGAATTCTGATGTCTTTACTGGCTTTGTCAACTCTGATTGGCATCAAATGGTAGAGGAATATCGGAAGGCCAAACAAGTGCAGGGATTGCAAGAGACATCCATCTATGAATCCATGCTAACCCTTGGGCATTTTGAACGATTGATCAGGCCGGATTCCTCCAAACGAATCGACCAGAATACTATGGACAAGTTCGTTCTACATCGTGGTAGAGAAGTCAAGAAGATAACTCTCAATAAAGATATCAAAAACCTCAAAGCATTCATCCGTTGGGCCGTGAAGAATCGTTTTATCGCCTCCGGTTTGGAAATCAAGAAAGTCAAAGTAGTCCAGAAGCCAGTTATGTTTCTGACCACACAGCAGGTACAATCCCTACTCTCAGCTTCGGCGCAATATCCAACTCTTCGTCTTCGGATACTTCTGGCCGTGACGACGGGGCTGCGTCGGGGTGATATAGAAGCCATCCGCGTCGGTGATATTCACTTTGATCGAAACACCCTCACCACACAGAATCGCAAGACAGGGAAATCTATGCCCGAGCGTCCGATCCCAGAACCGATCATCACGGAACTGTCTAATCATGTGTCCACACTTCCCGAAGGACAAGAAAATCTTTTCAATGACAGATTCAGCCCAAAGAAGTGGGAGAAAATCCGGAGAATCATAAATCTACCAAATTTGAAGTTTCACGATCTGCGGAAAACCTTCGCTTCTTTGCTGGCCCAGAGAGGTGTATCCACTGCGGTAACTCAGCGGTTGCTGGAACATTCCAGCCCCCGTCTCACCAATGATGTGTACACGAATGTTGATCCAGTACTACGACAGGCTGTCGACCTTTTGCCTGTGTCGGATTGGCTCTAACACTTATAGATAATGTGTAAAGCCTGTCAAAGAGCATGCCTACGAGCGTGTTGAGCCCTTTGTACCCTACGACCTTCGCCGATCCATGGCCGCCCGGACACGGTCCACACTAGGTAAGCATACAAATCTCACTGGGAATTAATCGTAATTCCATTATAATCATTTTGCATTATTTGTTCTGCCTTTGCAGCAGTTAACTATTTTTTCGTGCTCATAGGAGGTTAAACTATGAGAAATACAATAAGTAATCACCTTGTATTAGGGCAACAACACTGCATACGATGTTCAAGAGGATGTGATTATTGGCTAGGCGGCAGGCCGGACCCTAGGGGAAAGATAAACTGAAAGAAGGACAAATATAATGAAGAAACGATTAGTGTATATCTTGGCTCTGATGACCATAACCGAGAGCGTATGCAACGCTGCGTCGACGAAGGCTGATTTCTATTTGTCCCCCAATGGCTCCGATGGGTGGTCCGGCACCTTATCCAATCCCAACGCCCAGGGAACCGATGGGCCGTTTGCAACACTGGAGCGTGCACGCGATGCGGTTCGGGGTTTGAAAAAGAGAAAGTCTGCTGATATCGTTGTTCTAATCCGCGAGGGAGCTTACCCACTGGAGAAGACGGTAGTGTTCGGTTTGGAGGATTCGGGAGAGGGTAACTCAACAATGACCTATGCCGCCTATCCGGGTGAGACACCCGTGTTCAGTTCGGGGCGTGAAATCGAGAATTGGAAAAGAGTGCGCGGTAAGCTGCCCGGATTGCCGACGAAGGCGCATGGGAAGGTGTGGATGGCCGATGTCTCGGACCGGTTCTTCACCCTCTATGATGCTGATGGGCTACTGCCTCGAGCACGTTCGGCTGGCTTTATCCCGCTGGCCGGTGGTGGTCGCGACCGTCTTCATTTCCCAAAGGGCAAATTGAAAAACTGGCCGAATGTGGAAGATGTGGAAATCATTGTCCGTCCGCATCATGCCTGGATTTCAAATGTGCTGCCCTTGGAGTCGGTTGACGAAGAAATGCAGATGGCCCATACGTCCATCACTGCAACCTATGCCATGAACAAACTCCATTTTCTGCAGAAAACTGAATCGTGCTGGGTTGAAAATGTGCTCGAGGAACTCGACGAGCCGGGTGAATGGGTTCTCAATACCAAGCAAGGCAAGGTCTACCTGTGGCCGAGAGGTAAGTCGCCAGTGATGGCTCCGCAGCTGATTGAGTTGCTCCGAATCGAAGGCAATATCGATAAGCAGGGATCAAGAGATATCCCCGTACGAAATCTATGCTTTCGGGGTCTCACATTTATGCATGGTGACCGCTATACATTAACTCAGAACGATGCAGGCTTACAGCATGACTGGGACATGTTGGATAAGGCCAATGCTCTGGTTCGCCTGCGTGGGACGGAAAACTGCACGATCGAGCAATGTCACTTTACCCACAGTGGCAGCGGCGCGATCCGTGTGGACCTACATGGACAGAAAAACAAGATCTCTGACAATCATATCGAGCAGATGGGTGGCGCCGGCATCCTGCTCTGCGGCTACGGCCCGGGAACCAAGGATGTTAACAAAAACAATCTCGTCTACAACAACCACATTCATCATATGGGGCGAATCTATCTGCATTCGCCCGGCATTATGATCTGGCAGAGCGGCGAGAATCGGGTGGCGAATAACCTGATCCACCACATGCCGTACAGCGGAATGATTATTTCTGGTTGCATGACACATTTCTTTACTAGAAATGGCCGGGAGCTGGGCCGAACCATCAGGAGGCATGAAATAGGTGATCTGCAGAAAACCCCGACGCTGGAAGATGTTCGACCCTATCTTCACTCCCATGACAATCTCATCGAATACAACGAGATCCACAACGTGATGGAAAAAATGGGCGATGGTAACGGAATCTACATTCGCGGCGCAGGTGCGGGCAATGTGATTCGTCGCAATTATATTCATCACTTGGTAACACCGATGCTAATGCAGGCGGCGATTCGAACCGATGGCGGCCAGCGCGACACGCTCATTGCTGAGAATCTGATCTATAAGTGCATGGCGCAAGGGATTATCCTGAAGTTGAACAATCGTGCTGAGAATAATATTGTGGCGGACGTACTGGCACCACCGCGCGGCTATTACCTGTCGCTACGAGAGGGCCCTTTGACGGATGCGGTAATCAAAAGAAATATCTTCTATTCCACGGACAAAGATACGGTCTTCATCGACGAGTTGCCTCCAGGCAATGGCAGGAAAAGCGAGGATCGTAGAGGGCGTGCGTTGGCGCGAGCTAAGGATGCTGATACGGATTACAACATCTACTATAGTACCGTGGATCCCACGCTGGGCAAATCGATGCTGCAAAAACAACAAGGTGACGGCGTTGATACCCACAGTCTGGCCGTTGATCCGCTCTTCATGGACCCGGAGAATGGCGACTTCAGGTTCCAACCCGGCAGCCCTGCCTTGACCTTGAGGATCGAGCCGCTGGACGTCTCAAAAATGGGACGGCTGAAAAGAGATAAGGAACGCGAGGCTGATCCCGCACAAGGAGAAACGCCTGACTCGCTGAAGCTTTGGTATAAGCAGTCAGCAGAAGCATGGACGGAAGCACTGCCGATCGGCAACGGGCGGCTCGGGGCCATGCTGTTCGGCGGGATTGAACAAGAGCAATTGCAATTGAACGAAGACACGCTTTGGAGCGGTGGGCCGCACTGTTACGACA
>CAZSOR010000165.1:0-10398 GCA_964608395.1 uncultured Pirellulales bacterium | reverse complement strand
CCGGACAAACTCCGTATTCACTCCAATCGACACCTTTGCCATTTCATAATCTCCTAACTTGTGATTCGTAATTTATCGACCGGCCATCACTCGGCCGACCGGTTAGTATTTTATTTTTCGAATCTCCACATGTCCATAGTCATATCCTCAGCAGCGATATATTCGACATGCCAGTCCAGAAACAAGCAATTGCTTCCTTTTCTGTGCCGGGCCTGCGCGATTCGCCTGCCATTAGTTACGTCCTGACTATCGGAAGTTGGCAGATGTCCCGGAGTCCATACATCACACCGATTGTTTCCATCATCATCGGCCTTTCGGATAATATACCGCCATGGGCCGTCCTCGTTATCGGCAAGGTAAATCGTGTACGCTCGATTACTGCAGTCGCTCAGCTTGGAGGGTTTCAATATTTCGCTGCCGGTCGTATCGTTCTTATCGTCGAAGTCCCAGCCGTTGACAACGTAGCAGATAGTTTGCTCCTTGTCCGGGTAGCTGGGGCAGCGATAGATATCCACAGTGCGGTAATCGTTGCTAATTGGCTTCTGTGCCAGAAAGGGCATAAATAGCTGGAACCAGGCCTTGCCCGCCCCGCCGGCCAGGCCGCGAGGAACATATAAATTATTCTCCTCCGCATATAGATTCGCCGCTATGCCGATTTGACGCAGATTACTCTTGCACACGACGCCCTTGGCCTGCTTTCGTACCCGTTGCAGTGCCGGCATCAATATCGCCATCAACATCGCAATAATGGCAATCACGACCAGAAGCTCAATTAAAGTAAACCCCCTTCGTCTATGCATGATTGCACACCACCTTTAATATACCAAAGCCAATAAAGACGACATGAGAACACTATATACTCGCGGAGTCAAAAGTCAAAAGAAAAAAACATCGCATATGGTTTGTGAATGTCGGCTTCGGACTGCCCGATTTGCCGGAGAACATCTTCGGAACATCGCAAGTATGCATCTGTCGCTGCGAAACGCAGATCCGAGTCACCATCTTATAAAGGCAAGCCTTGAAATATGAGCAAATCGATTTTCGTCTTAAACTTGCTTAAGATTCACTATCGGCCGTATTGGGCTCCTCTATCATCGGCACAGTAACAGCTTCAGGTATCACCGTATTGGCGTCTTCGACTTTCGGCAAAGCAATAGCATCAGGTATCATCGTGTTGGGATCCGCAGCAACATTTTCTTCAGGTTTTTCCTCATCCTCGATCAAATCGGCGAGCTCTTTCGTCAGGTTCTTGGCCTTCCAGTCGGCGATTTCGTAAACCGATCCATGATGTTTCGCTGTGAATTTTGTCGCATTATCCCGGGCAAGCAGTTTGGCTTCCTTTTTCTTCAGCTCCTCTTCGGATTCGACCTGCCCGCCCTGATTGACAGACGCCTTCTCCACAGGCGTCTTGTCGGTGAATTCCGCCACACAGCTCACATACGTCTTACCTTCCTTCTGTGCAATTCTAAGGGCATAAACGGTCGAATCCTTCAGCCGGCACATATATTGATTCTCGAAAGCCATATCAGATGATATTTTTTTGACATCCTCAAATCTCAGGCTGGTCAAGGCGGTAAAAACACTCTGGGCATCACTGCTTTTTAGCTTTTTGCCGGCCGGGATATTCTCGAGCACAATGTCCTGGCTGCCTTCTTTCGTTTTCAGCGTATATTGGCCATTCAGCGAACTTGCCGTCACCGAATCAATATCTTCACGCTTCGCTGCAATCAGCTCCTGGTCAATGTAATTCATCGCCCCGCCTCCGAACCATGGCGCGTTCGATGTAACGTAAACTTTGTTGCTCAAAGCAGAATCACTCGATAGCAGTCTGACATAACTGCCCTGTCCAAGCTCTTCCGTTTTGCCTATGATGACCCCCGTGAGCAATGACGAGTTTGGATCCGCCTTCATGAACTTAACAACGCTGCGTGCTTTTTCCTCCGTAACCTCGAGGTCTTCGTGGTTCGCCGGGTTGTCGGTTACAAATTCCGAGGTCTGAATATCCAGACATTTTGTGATCAGGCTGTTTATTTCACTGGTCTTGGCAGGGTAATTGTCCTTGTCGACGACAACGAAGCCGCTTTGCCGGCGTTTGAGAGTGAAGGCAGCATCCCCCGTGCCTATAACTATGCTGTCCACGGCGGAAGGGTCAAATCCCTGAATCAGATAGACCGGCGTGGCCGGTTCGGCCCCGGGTCTGTTCGAGATGCGGGACTGCACCACAGCCCATAACACCATTACAACCGCCACAATTCCCAATATCGTAAGGTTTTTATTACTCATCTATAAGACTCCTTATGCTGTCTCATATCAAGCATCGCTCGCATGACTGATATAATGTCTTTTTCTCATGCCGCTACGGATACCCAACACAATGGCAATAATCAGAATCACCATCGGGGCGGCAAGCATGTTGGCCTGACGCAATTTATTACCTAAATGCTCGATTTTTTCACGCCTTGTCATCTTAACCTGACGCAATTGACGCTGGGCCTGATGAATCTTCAATTCGACTTCCTGCTTCTTATTGACGATCGAACTGCCGATAACATCTTCCTGGCCCTCTTTCGCCGAAGTCAGAATCGACTGCAGTTCGTTTTGGAAAACGGCAATCTGCAGATTAATTTTTTCCACCTCTTCTGCCGTCTCGGCCTCCGCCTTCCGTTCGATTTCTTCAACAACCGTAAAAGGCCGCTTGAAGTTCCCTCTGGACCTGATGGAGACCAGGTCACTCGAACCGCTTAAATCGTCAATCGCGTTCAACATCAACGTAGCGTTATCGCCAACGACGACCTTGCCGAAGAAAGAACTCTGGTAAGCGATATTATCGCTGATAAAGTCAACATCCGAGAAAACAATAACCGCGCAATCTTCCGCAGCTTCTTTCAAGCCGGCAACCTGTTTGGTTGTCGTCACGGTCTGGTTCGGATCGTTCGGATCCGGGGACTCGCTGTCAATCTTGATGCCGTCCGGAAAGCTGCTCCTGAGACGACCCGTAATCAAATAACCCATCGTCATCGGCTCGGTCCCGTCGGCGAACTTCTGCATTAAACTCGGCCCATCCAGGATCATCAACTCGTACGGGCTGCTGATCTTAAATGTGCCGCCCCTGTTCGACGTTGTGACAAGCGGCGTTCGGTTAATCTGAAGATCGCCTTGCTTTGCTTGGTTCGGATCCGCAACTTCCTTCAGCACTCCGGAGAATAATATTCTGACCTGGTTAAGCTCGGCCGTGATAACATTATCCTCAGCGAAACAGTTTCCTTCCGGCGTAAGGTTCAGATAACCGATGATTCTTTCCGGCCTCTGGTTGGCGCGAATGGCGGCCAAAGATGCAAGACTCCTGTCCCCTGCAAAAGTATTAGCCGGCATTTCAAGGCCCCAGGTCCGCAGGAGCGAATCCAGTTGCGAGGCGCTCGAATGCTGCATCTGCATTTGCATTTGCATCTGCGGGGCTCTGTCCGAAAAACAATGAGGATCGACACAGACAATCGTCCTGCCGCCTTTGAGCACATACTGATCAATCGCAAACAACGTTTTCTCCGGCAGATCCTTGGGGTGAATCACCAGCAGAATATCGACATCATTGATATCGTTTACATCCGTAGAGATCGTTTCGACTTCATACTGCTTACGCAACTGTTCGACAATCGTCCAGGCCGGTTTCGGCTGCTGGCCCTGCCGCATCATCATCTCAGCCATATAACCGGTCACATCGTCGCCCATGACCGGCAGGGAACTCATAACGCCGATCTTCTTTTTCTGTCGGGTTACCGCCGTATCGATCAGGTAGCTTATATCATATTCGAGGAAATTCTGCCGGTCCGGTGAGAAAAACGGAATCGCCTTTTCCACTCCAAATTGCGTCTGCACCACCAGGCCGAAGAAAAAGCTCTCCTCCTGGGTAATCGGGAACCGCCGCAGGCCGTACTTCAACGCCTGCTCCTCATCATCGGTGAATGGCCTCGGGTCTACGACCTCCAGCTCAACCATCCCGTTTGACGCTGCAACATACTCTTCCAGCAATGCCCTGACAAACTCGTAATAATTGTTGAAGAACCGAATCTGGTCCGGTCCTTTGAGAGCGGCGGTTTTTGCATAGTAGAGCCTGGCTCGAATCGGCTGGTTCAGTTTGGCCAAAATCGATTTTGTCCCATCCGACAGCGTATAGAGTTTCTGGTCCGTAATGTCCAGCTTCAACGGCTTTCCAATACTCTGGCAGATACTGATGGCCGAGAATATAATCACCAGGACAAAGCCCGCTCCCAAAATTGCTCGTATCGTTCGGTTCATTATTTGGCCTTCCTTTCATCCAAAACAATACTACTGGCGGCAATCCACCCAACGATCAATAATACAAAATAAGAAAGGTCTCCAAACTTCAGCACGCCCCTCTGGATCGACTCGAAGTGTTTCTGAAAGCTCATGCTCTCGATCGCCGAGACCATCCCGCCGGGCAGGAACGTCGAGAAGTAACTCAGCGTGGACGGCATCCCTGCGAAAACAAGCACCGCACAGGCAACCACCGAGAGAACGAAACTGATGACCTGGTTCTTGCTGACCGCCGAGAAGAAACAGCCGATCGCAAGAAAACCGCCCGCCATCAGCAGGCTGCCGAGGTACCCGGTGATAATCAGGCCTACATCGGGGTCGCCAAGGTACGCAACCGTAATCACCATGGGAAAAGTCAATGCCAAAGCAATGCCTAAAAACAGCCACGCCGCCAGGAACTTGCCCAGAACCGCCTGGGTAATCGTTATCGGCAGGGTAAACAGCAGCTCGATCGAACCGACTTTGCGTTCCTCTGCCCACATACGCATCGCCGTGGACGGCACCATGAAAACAAACAACAGCGGCAGATTCGTAAAAAACGCGCTCATGTCCGCCTGCCGCATTTCAAAGAAGCCCTGCTTAAACGTCAGGTATCCCGAGAAAAACAGGAAGATGACAAGAAACACGTACGCAAGAGGCGTCGTAAAATAACTTTTCAGCTCTCTTTTGAATACGGCCTTAAAACTATTCATATTGTTACTCCTATAATGAGTAGGGACAGGCCCGCGTGCCTGCCCAGGGCCACCACGCGGGGTGGCCCCTACGATGCACTTTCCGGCCTGGTAATCCTGCGAAACACGCCATCAAGACTGCACTGGAACTTTTCCTTCAACTGCTCAGGCGTTGAATCGGCCAGTATCCGGCCTTTGGCAATGATTATCGTCCTTGAACAGACGGCTTCCACTTCTTCGAGAATATGAGTCGAGATAATAATACACTTGTGCTTTGCCATCTTGTGTATCAGCTTTCTGACCTCATGTTTCTGATTGGGATCCAGCCCGTCGGTAGGCTCATCAAGAATGAGCACATCCGGGTCGTGCATTAACGCCTGGGCCAGGCCCACACGCCTTTTGTATCCCTTCGACAAGGTCTCGATACTCTGATGGTAAACCGAATCAATCGAACACATCGGAACAATCCGGTCGAGCGTCTCCCTGCGGTTTCTGCCCCTGATTTCTCTAACGTCACAAATGAATTTCAGGAAAGCCCCCACCGTCATTTCGTTATATGCGGGCACGTTTTCCGCCAGGTATCCGAGCGACCTTCTGACCTCGATGGGATTCTGTAAAATATCGTGCCCGCAAATGGTCGCCGTACCGCTGTCGGGCTTCAGAAAGCACGCCAGGATGCGCATCGCGGTTGTCTTGCCGGCCCCGTTAGGCCCGAGAAGACCGAGGACTTCTCCTTCTTCAGCATTAAACGATATGCCGTCAACAGCAACGACCGGCCCGAAACTACGCCGAAGTTCTTTGACCTTTATCATGTCCATCTCCAGAAAACACATACCAATTTTAATCCCGTCATCTCCCCATAGCTTACCAGGATGTATAAATTTACTCAAAAATTCTTGACAGTCAAGGCATATCTCCGGATTATTTTGCTCAGAGTCATTAACCGTTATAAACATTTATCACTAATGAGCAAGGTAGCAAAAGTAAATTTCGTCGATTATAGGACCAGCACGACCAAGGCGCTTGACCTGGTTGGAGCCGGTGCCCGTTTGCCTAAACAGGGGCTGATTATCATCAAGCCGAACCTGACGAATTCTTCGCCGCCACCGGTTACAACAAGCGTTGAAGCAGCCGAGGTGGTTTGTATTTATTGTAGAGCCCACACTAAGGCCGAAATCGCTATCGGCGAAGGCTGTGGAACCGGCAGAACTCCGGAGGTCTTCGCCGCCCTCGGATACACGGATATGGCTAAAAAATACGGCCTTGAACTTATCGATTTTAACGAGGCCGAAACCACTATCCTTCGAAACAATAGCGCTCTGCAGTTGAAACTTTTTCATATACCACGTATTGCACAGGATGCTTTCATCATTTCGCTGCCCGTGTTAAAGGATCACAGCTTCACTAAGACTACTATCGCAATGAAAAATATGTTCGGTATCGCGCCGGGAAAATTTTATGCCGGCTCATGGAACAAAGCGAAGCTGCACAGCCCCTCGACGGACAAATCCGTCGTAGATATCTGCTCGTATAAAAAGCCCGACCTGTCGGTCGTCGATGCTTCGGTTGCTTTAACGGGCATGCACCTGGCGGGCAAACATAAGAACATCGGGCTAATCCTGGCCGGCTTCGATCCCGTCGCCGTCGATACCGTCGGCAGCGAACTGCTCGGCCACAATCCGAAAAAGCTGCCCTACCTGACCCTCGCCAACGGCCTGCTCGGATCTATGGATGATATCGAAATAGTAAACGGTTGATCATTTCACAAACCGGCTATCGTCCATCTAATTCCAGCCAGATCCCGCGAAAGGTTTTTCTGCCGGGATTCGCCAGATATTTATTTAAGGTTGTGCCGTCTTTGCGATATTCGCCTTCCAGGCACTCCCATGCGCCGGCAACTTTGACGATAAGACTCCCATCGTCGCTGAGCATTAACAGCCGCCCCGATTTCTCGAACGGTATCAATGCCTCGGGACTGAATTTGCTCTTTCCCAGGCCCAGTTCGCATTCCAGCTCCGGCGGAGATTCAGGCTTTCCCGACCAGCGATACACTGCGAATCCCACATCCTCATCGGGGCCGCCGGCAATTACAAAACAGGTCTTGTGGAAACGCGAATACTCCATGCTTCTTATTCCGAGACCTTTGAAATCCCACAACATCGGCTCGCCAAAAACCGGCGTCTCACCCTTCTCGATGACCCGGTCCGGATTAAGCAAAGGCACAACAATCGCTTTTGCACGGCCATCCGTCTTGTCTTTGGGGCGTGGATTCCTCAAGCCGATATAGAGTGTCCCGCCGTCGGCCGAAGCGCAAAGTCCCTCTATATTAAGCCCCTCATCTTTCGGGGCAAGTTTCTCCCTGTCCTTTTTCTTAAGCTCCTCGCCAAATCGAGTCGCTTTATCCAATTCGAGCCGGCGGGCGGCATTGGTTTTCAAAAGTTCATGAACCAGGGTTTCGCACGGCTTACCTGCCGGACGCAGTTTTACGCTTCGGTTCTCAACGAGCAGCTCTGTAGCGAAAAATCGGTACCGGTTGGGTCGTAGCTTGCCTTTTTTATTTCTGCCGTGCGATGTAATCCAGTAGATGCGCCGCCCAATCATCGTCGCGTCCTCGATGTCCGACTCCGGATGTTCCGGCTCAATTCCAAGGAACGAAGTCATATCGAAGGAGCCGACAGGCTGCCCGGCTTTGGATGTTTCGTAAATCCGCAATATATTGTTCTCATCATCGGCCACGACGAACATATTTTCGCCAACCGCTACAGCAGCCGACGCATCGCTGGCCCCGCGAAAAACAAGAACTTCCCCCGCCGGCACGTCACAAACTGCAGGACTTACCATAACAAACATCCAAATTATGAATACAATTTTGCTTATGACTTTCATATTAAAAGGGGCCTATACCGAATCAGTTGGTATAGGCCCCAAACAAATGTCGCTTCATATCATTTTCATAAAAATCGATTTACTCCTCGGCAGCAGTTCTCGTCCGGAACAGCCGGATGTCGTCAATAAACATCTTACCCGCACCGCCCGGCGTCGTCATGTTGCCTTTGGTCCCCAGGCCGATCGCGATTCTGTCAACGTCGGCAAGGTTGATGCCCTGGTCTGCAAGGGTTTGCAGGGGGATTACCCACTCAGTCCAGGTGTCAATCAATGCTGCATTAGAATTATCATGGACTACTACGACAGGATTGCCGGCATTGTTCGCTACAGCCACATACAGCGGCTCGGCATCATTGCTTTGTATGCCGATATCCTGGTTGGCCCATAGCGGGCCGGCGTTACCGGTAATCGTGACGTTGGAGAATTTAGCCTCGCATGTAGCTGTTGCGTTGTGAGCTGTCACAGCCAATCCGATATAGGCGTTCGAGGCCATCTGTAAGGGTATCGGCTGGCCCAGCATCTGCCACGTAGAACCATCGGCTGAACTGTACGCTGTTAGATTACCGGCCAAGTCACGCTCTATCTTTACCCAGTACGGAGCGGCGATACCGGTTAGCGAAGCCGTCTGCTGGGAATTTTCGCCCGTCTCAGCCCGATACTCGGCGATTACGCCGTTGCCGGGTGTGAGAGCTACAAGCGAGTACTTGGAATCCGGAGCCAGCGTTTCGCGAATCATCACTGCAGCTTTGGCAGAGGAATTAGTATTGGTCAGGCTTTCGACTCTTGCTACAATTGAGCCGGGGCCGGTGAGGGTTCTGGAAGCATAATGGAACTGGTCGAACTGATTCCAGATATCGGCGCCTGAGCCTGTCATCGTATAGGTACCTGCCGGGCCCTCTACGAAGCTGCCGACGGATGCCGGGTAACCTCTGAACCACAGCGACAATTCCGCCACATCCTGCTCGGTCCAGTCACGCTGGCTCGTCATCAAGGTCAGCTCTGTTTCCGAATACCTGGCGTAATCCTGCTTATTGTTGTCATAGTAGAATGGCAATGATCGGCCGCCACTTTTAACAATCGTTTCCTCCATATAGGAACGGGTGGTTTCGTCGCCGACAGCCGCACCCGTACCGTTGCCGGCAAAGTAAGGATCGGTTCCCGGAGCGCCATAGCCAAGCCCGTCGTGCCACGAGTACCATATCTGGCGGTCTCCGGCATCGTAGGACTCAAAATCATCCACAAGAATAAAATCGGCTAATGTAAAGCTCCAGACTCTGCCTGTGTTTATTGTGCCGTCGGTATTAAACTCATCGATTCGCCAGTAGTAAGGCCCGCCGCCCCATTCAACACCTTCGGGGGGAGTATAACTGGTCCCTGCCTGTCGCCCTCGATATATCTCCTGCGTAGAGGTATCGGCGTTATCGACTGCATCCGCGTCGGTGCCGAAATACACATCATGCTGGGATGCATTTTCTCCCGCCGACCAGCTCAGAGGCAATGCAGTTTGAATATCCGGGGTAGTACCGTCCGCCGGCGTTGCATCCCATGCCAGCATCGGGTCGCCCCTCATCGTCGTTTCAATCTCATCGGCCGACAATGCATAGTCATAGATTCGGAAATCGTCCAGAGAGCCGTTGAAATATCCGTCAGCGGCGTACTGTGACCTGCCGAGCCAGTTGCTGCTTGTCTGGCCGAGATCGCTCGGAACAACCGATGTGGAACCGCTCGTAGCCATTACGCCATCAAGGTAAAGCTGCATATTTCCAGATTTTATGACCACGGCTACATGGTGCCAGCCGGTGGGCAGCGTAGTGGTGGAATCTATCAGAGACTCTCCTCCTCCCCCAGTCTGAATCGCAACCCGCATCGGTCCATCAGTTCCGGTTCGCGGACACAGGAATATATAAGTCGATGTACCGCTGCCGAAATCGAAAATCCGCTGCCATGCACCGCCGATGTTGGAGAAATTCACCCATGTGGTAAAGGTCGCACTCGACATTGAACTGATAATCTCACCGATGGGCAATACTGCATAGTCGTCGGCACCATCGAGCTTCAGTGCATCGCCGTCATAGCCGGCTATCCACATTGGGCCTCCCACCAGCCTGGCATGGTTGCCGTGGCCCGACCAGTCCAGGGCGGTCGCACCAGCGCCTTCGTCGAATTTCCACCAGCCCATCAGATTCGGATCGCTGACGGAAATGTCAGGTATCGTTTTGAAATTCCATACGTCTCCTTTGTACGTGTTGGCCCCATCGAGCTCATCAACCCGCCAATAGTAAACCTTACCTGACTCGAGTGCACCGGGAGTGTACGTCGCAAGTCCTCCGGTAGCGCCCCCGGTGGCATTGCTTACCGTATCAAAATCCTCGCCGAAATATACAACATGCATTTTCGCGCCGTATCCCGGCGTCCAGGTAAGAGTCACATTCGTATCAATATACTTCGCATTGTCGGACGGGGCAGGATTATAAGCCTTCTTTGGCGGGACCGTAAAGCTCCAGACATC
>CAZSOR010000164.1:8874-10405 GCA_964608395.1 uncultured Pirellulales bacterium | reverse complement strand
GCGAGCTGGACCAGTTGCTGATGGTTACCAATCCCCGCCTATGGGATATCACGGACCCGAAGCTCTATACCGCCAGGACAATCGTTCGCATGGGCAAAAAAATCGTGGATGCGGACGTCACTATCTTTGGAATCCGCACGTTCCGGTTTACGGCCGACGATGGCTTTCATCTTAACGGCCGGCGTGTGCAGCTTTACGGCGTGAATTTGCACCACGATCATGGGCCTCTCGGGGCGGCGTTTTACACCCGTGCTATGGAGCGGCAGTTGGAAATCATGCGTGAGATGGGCATCAATGCCATCCGCACCAGTCACAACCCGCCGTCGCCGGAATTGCTGGATTTGTGCGACCGGATGGGATTCGTCGTTTGGGATGAGGCTTTTGACAAATGGGACGATAAGGCCGATCGCGTAAAAGGCCAGCCGCCATTGGAAACGTACGGCGAGAAACAGATTCGCAACCTGGTGATGCGCGACCGCAATCATCCCAGCATTGTTATCTGGTCGATCGGCAACGAAATCGGCAACCAGCCTTATGACAGGGAAGGCAAGTCGCCCGAGCGGGTGAAGTTCATGGGAGATTTCGTGCGGAAATACGATACGACTCGCCCCGTGGGCTTGTCCTGCCATATCCCCGGCACGGCCGATGAGCCGATTCTCGATTCGCTTGACCTTACCGGTTGGAATTATGCCCGCCGGTATGCCAACTACAGGCAGCACTATCCCGACAAGCCAATCATTTACAGCGAGTCGGCTTCGACCCTGAGCACACGCGGATTCTACGAGCTGCCGCTTCCAAATGGAAAGACCGATTTTTCGAAGCAGCTCCAGGTGGACTCTTACGACCTGAATTCCGCGGCGTGGTCAGACATTCCGGATGTGGAATTCAAACTGATGGAGGACGACGATTTTGTCGCCGGCGAATTGGTCTGGACGGGTTTTGACTATATAGGCGAGCCGACTCCTTTTTCGCAGGAGGCGCGAAGCTCCTACTTCGGCATCGTGGATTTGTGCGGCATACCGAAGGACCGGTTCTATTTGTACCGCAGCTACTGGCGGCCGGACGTGACAACCGTCCATATTCTGCCGCATTGGAACTGGCCCGACCATGTGGGTCAAAACGTGTCGGTTTTCGTGTACACCAACGGTGATTCGGCTGAGTTGTTCCTGAACGGGAAATCCCTTGGCCGCAGAACAAAGGGGCAAATGCCCGAAAGGCCGGTCAACTTCGCTCAAGGCAAATCCGCTACGGCCAGCTCCATCGAATCCGGCAATGGCCATGTCGCCGTCAATGCGACTGATGCTGACAGGTCCACACGTTGGTGCGCGGTGGACGCCGGAGCCGAACAATGGTGGCAGGTCGACCTGGGCGAGATTCAATCGGTCTGCTATCTGGCTGTCGAATTTGAGAAAGAGGCGAAGAACTACGGCTATGACATCAAAGTCTCGACCGATGCGTCAACATGGCAGAGCATCGTAACCAAGAGCACAAGCAGGTTTCCCCGGTGGGGCGGCCCGACTCGTATATTCCA
>CAZSOR010000164.1:0-8774 GCA_964608395.1 uncultured Pirellulales bacterium | reverse complement strand
CCGAAGGGACGCTTTGCCCGCTGGCGGATAATTCTGTTCGTTTCAAAGTCGAAGGCCCGGCCGAAATCGCAGGAGTCGGCAACGGAAATCCCCTGTCCCTCGAACCGTTCCAATCGGACAGCCGGAAGCTGTTTTACGGCAAAGCAATGCTGATTCTCAGAACGGTAGACGGGCAGGCAGGAAGAGTGCGTATAACGGCTGAAAGTGAAGATCTTGCCCCCGCGGAAGTTACTGTGCGGTGCCGGTAGCCTTAACTATTACTTCTTGCATACGGCAAGAAGGCTGATATGATTAAACAACTTGAACAGATTTGCAGACAACGAGAATTGGTATTATGAAAGAAAGGAGAAGACAGATGCGAAGTTCAGTTTTTGTTATGGCATTAGTTTGTATCGTGGCGCTGAGTTTTTGTGGTGTAACCGGCGCAGCAGAGAAGCCCGCCCAGATCAGGGTTCTGCTGATTACCGGAGACGATGTCGATGTTCATCCCTGGCGGGAAATGTCCGAGACTACGCGGGAAATACTGGTCAAAACGGAGAAGTTCGACGTCAAGGTCTGCGAAGATCCGCATATACTCGAGTCGGAGACCGCGCTTAAGGCGTACGATGTAATTGTATTTACAATTTTCAGCCGGCGTATAGCCATGCTCCCGGGGCAGGCCCAGGAAAACCTGCTTAACTTTGTCAAGGGCGGAAAGGGTTTCTTCGTTCAGCACCTTGCCAGTGCTTCATTCGGCAAGTGGGAAGAGTTCGGCAAGCTCTGCGGGCGCAAATGGGTAATGGGAACTTCGGGTCACGGCCCGCGATCTGTCTTTAAGGCCAATGTGGTCAACAAGAAACATCCCATAACCGCGGGGCTCGAGGACTTCGATGTCGACGATGAGCTGTACGCCAAGTTGCAGGGCACCGGCAAGATTGACGTGCTGGTGCAGGCCGATTCCGACTGGAGCAAGAAGACCGAGCCGCTGGTCTTCACATTGAGCTACGGCAAGGGCCGAACCGTGCATAACGCTTTCGGTCACGACCGCAAGGCCCTGATGACTCCAAACGTGCAGAAGATCATCGCTCGCGGCGTGGAGTGGGCGGCCACCGGAAAAGTTAAGTAATAAATATCATGCTGTTTTACACATAAACCGCCGGGCGAACCTCAAACGATTCGTAAGGCACATGATGCAGGAGGTCTCCACTACTGGTGAAGACCTCTATTGCATATTAAGGAAAGGAGTTTCTTATGAGCCACAGAAAAATTTACTGCCTGATTGTTTTGCTGGTTGTCTCGGCGAGCATCAGCTTCGCCAGGCAGCGGCAGCGGGACGAATGGGTATCACTATTCGACGGCAAGACCCTGAACGGATGGTCCATCCACAGCGGTTTTGCCAAATACCAGGTTGAGGACGACGCGATTGTCGGTACTACTGTCAAAGGCAGCCCCAACTCATTTCTCTGTACCGACCGTGAGTACGGCGATTTCATACTGGAGTTCGAAGTTCTTCTTGACCCGAAGCTGAATTCGGGCGTGCAGATACGCAGCAAGATAGCCGAAGCGGAGAAGGTTTTTGTTTTCAGCGGACGTGAAGGCAAGCCTCAAAAGCGTGTCGCGCCGCCGGATCGTGTCTATGGCTATCAGGTGGAAATCGCCACAGAGAAATCCGGTTCGTCCGGCAGCATTTACGACGAGGCCCGACGTGCTTTCATGCTTGCTTCAACAAGGTCCGATCCGGACGCCGCCAAGGCTTTCAAGGACGGGCAGTGGAACAAGTTCCGTATCGAGTGTAAAGGCGACAGTATCAAAACGTGGATCAACGATGTCCCCTGTGTCGAACTGAAGGATGGCATGACGAGCCGAGGTATCATCGGCCTGCAGGTCCACGCCGTGGGAAACGATGACCCTGCCTACCAGGTGCGCTGGCGCAATATCCGCATCAAGGCAGCGGATGATGGCGTTGAGGCCCCCGTGATTTCCAGCCGCCAGAGAGTGCTGCAGTGCACGCCGAACTGGAGAGGTCCGCGGGCCGAAGACGGCCGGCCTTATGTCCCCGATGACATTCTGGAGAGAATGAAAAACGTATCGGTTACGCAGGCCTGGAGTATTGTCCGCGGCGCCGGTTACCGCAGTTGTTACGAAAACGCCGCCGGCTGGTTCGTCTTGTATCCCAATGAGGCTATAGTTGGCCGGGTGCTCACCGCACAATACATGCCCTCCCACCCGGATTATAATCGATTAATCATGCAGCAGGGACGCGCCGAAGGCAGAATCGGAAGCTCCAATTCATGGCCGATCGACATGCTGAAAAAAGGTGACGTATACGTCGCGGACTGCTTCGGCAAGGTCCTCGACGGGACCCTTATCGGCGACAATCTCGGCAACGCCATTTATGCCAACTCGGGCAAAGGCGTTATCTTCGACGGCGGTATTCGTGACCTGGAAGGCCTCGAGGCAATCAAAGGATTCAACTTATGGTGCAAGGGTGCCGATCCGAGCTTCCTGCGCGAAGTAATGATGACCGCAATAAACGTGCCGATTCGTATAGGCAAAACCGTGGCGTGCCCCGGCGACATCGTGCTGGCCAAGAGAGAGGGCATCGTTTTCATCCCGGCCCACCTGGCAGAGAGAGTCGTTACCGAATCCGAGGCTGTCATGCTGCGTGACATGTTCGGGCACCAGCGTCTGAAAGAAGGCAAATACACGCCGGGAGAAATCGACGGCAGATGGTCGTCCGAGATTCAGGAAGATTTCCGCGGCTGGCTGAAAAAGAACATTAACAAATTGCCTGTGCCAAAGGAAGTAATTGAAGATATGCTGAATCCAAAGACAAGGAACTGGTAAATGACTATGAAAAAAGAACCTAAAAATCAACAGAAGCAAACGGCGTGTTCCAGGCGTTCTCTGCTCAAAAGCGCCGGTGCGGGCTTTGCGGGTCTGAGCCTCGCGGGTATGGTCGGCGCCCCTGTCGAAGAGCAGGTGGCTTTTGCTGCCCAGAATGTGAATCGAAGCTCCAGCCCCTCGGAACTGAGAATTACCGACCTGCGTATAGCCGTAGTTGACAGAGCACCTTTCCGCTGTCCCCTGATTCGTATTGACACGAATCAGGATATCTCCGGCTATGGAGAAGTCCGTGATGGGGCCAGCGCGAATTATGCCCTCATTCTCAAGAGCAGGCTTCTGCGTCAGAATCCCTGCAACGTCGAGCGGATATTCAAACGAATCAAACAGTTCGGGCATCATGCCCGGCAGGGGGGCGGTGTCTCGGGTGTGGAGATGGCCTTGTGGGACCTGGCGGGCAAGGCATATGGTGTCCCCGTCTATCAGATGCTCGGCGGCCGATACCGTGACAAGGTCCGCCTGTATGCCGATACGCCCGACGGCCGTGTCAGCGGCCTAAAGAAAAGGATCGAGCAGGGATTTACTTTCCTGAAATATGATTGCGGTATCCGGAACATCCGTAAAGTGCCTGGGGCGATGAGCTATCCGACGAGAAACGCTAACTGGAACGGCAAACATCCTTTCACAGGTATTCAATTGTCGGATAAAGGCGCAGCACTTATGGGCGAGCGTTTTGCCGAGGCTCGCGAACAGATTGGCTGGCAAGTCCCGATAGCGTCGGACCACTTCGGCCATATCGGTGTCAATAGCTGCATCAAACTGGGTAAGGCCCTGCAGCCATACCAGCTCGCGTGGCTGGAGGACATGGTGCCGTGGGAATATACCGATATGCTGAAAGAGATAAAGAACGCTATCGATGTGCCGCTGCTTACGGGCGAGGACATCTACCTGCTCGATGGTTTCAAATCGCTTATCGACGAGCGTGCCGTTGATATGGTGCATCCCGACCTGGCCACAGCCGGCGGGATTCTGGAAACCAAGAAGATCGGTGACTACGCAGAGCAGCACGGTATCGCCATGGCCATGCACTTTGCGGGCACGCCGGTATCTTTCATGGCCAATGTGCATTGTGCCGCGGCCACTGAGAACTTTGTTGCTCTGGAGCATCATTCGGTGGACGTCGACTGGTGGGAAGACCTCGTGACAGGAATCGACAAGCCGCTCCACGCCGATGGTTTCACCCGTGTTCCGGAAGGGCCCGGGCTGGGCATCGAGCTGAATCTCGATGTTGTAAAAGAACACCTCGGGCGAGGACAGGAACTTTTCGCCCCCACCGACGAATGGAACAGAGACCGCTCCAACGACCGCCTGTGGAGCTAACAATGACTATTGACAAATGGCTATTGACTATTCGCGCCGTTGGTGCTGGATGCTCTATCGAACATGCCTTTTATTAGTCAATAGTCAATAGACAATAATCAATACTGATATGGGAAAACCATGAAAACTGTAAAATCATTTCTGGGATACTTTAAGTTCGTATTCATGCTCTGCCTGGTGATAGTGGTCGTCATGCTTCTCACCGGCCGGCGGGCCGGTGTAGGTCCGGCACTGATCGCAATGTTTTCCTCACTGGCTCTGTTTTTTATGAGCCATTCTAAATTGAAGAGTTTCTCTTTTACTGCATGGGTCTTTGCTTTCGTATCGGTTTCAATGGTTTATCCCATTGCCTTTATGACCTGGTATGGATTCAATTTGAAGGTTCTTATCGTTCCGCTTATACAGATAATCATGTTTGGTATGGGAACGACCCTGAGTCTGTCCGATTTCGGCAGGGTGTTAAAAATGCCCTGGGCGGTTTTTATAGGGATGATACTGCAATTTACAGTAATGCCATTGGTTGGATATACTATTGCAAAATCTTTTGGATTTGACGATAAGATAGCAGCCGGAGTAGTTTTAATCGGTTCCTGTCCCGGTGGTGTGGCTTCAAATTTGATGACCTTTCTGGCCGGTGGTAATGTTGCTTTGTCGGTGACAATGACATCATGCTCGACCTTAGTCTCTCCGCTTATGACGCCGTTTTTGATGAAAACATTAGCAGGTGAGTTTATCGAGGTGAATTTTTTAGGCATGATGTTTTCTATCATCAACATGATTATCGTTCCAATAGCCGCAGGTTTGATTACAAACCGAATTCTTTACAGCAAACGCAAAGAGTTTCACAGTAGCGGAATTTTAGCTTTTGTCGGGGTTGTATGTATTTCATTAGCGGTAGTATTAATTAAATGGGGTCCGGCAACTGTTTTAACTATTGGTGAAGCTACTCTGGCAAAAGATGGTTTCATCGTTGGATTTGTGCTTATAGGTGTTGTGGCTTTTGCACAGTTAATAGTAAGAATTATGCTAAAAGGACCCGAACACTGGATGGATAAGGTTCTGCCATTAGTTTCCATGGTTGGGATTTGCTTTATTATTGCGATTATTACCGCCCGTTCAGCATGGGATTTATTAAAAATCGGTCCATTGCTGATTTGTGCCGGTATCCTGCATAATGCAATTGGTTATGTTTTAGGTTATTGGGGAGCTCGGGCAGCGCGTTTGAGTGAAAATGATTGCCGGACGGTAGCTATTGAAGTTGGTCTTCAGAACGGCGGTATGGCTTCGGGATTGGCAATGACTGTCTCTAAAATCGCAGCAGATAATGCGAAAGTAGCCCTTGCACCTGCAATCTTCGGGCCATGGATGAATATTTCCGGCTCGGTTCTCGCTACATGGTGGCGAAGTAAACCGGTGAGCCGCTCAAAAGTCCCCGTGAAAGAAACTCAGGAGCCGGCCAAATAGACCAATCGTCCGGGCTGCATCATGGGACCGGGGCATTCCGTTGGAGGGATTAATATGACATTGAGACCTGTTTCAAGATTTATGAATGTTGCGAAGATATCTTTAAGGGTACTTTCATTTGTGCTGGGCATAAGCATAATTTTATTGTTTCGTTCGAGTCCGTGTATCGCCGAAACGGTAAGCGTTGCATCTATCAGGTGCGAAAACAGAATCGATCCTCTGGGAGTGCCGCTCGAAGATTTCCGGTTCAGTTGGGAATTGATGTCGCAGGATAGAGGGCAGTATCAGACGGCCAGACAAATCGTTGTTTCTTCGAAGAAGGAATTTCTCGAATCGGGATGCTACGACATCTGGAATTCCGGAACAATTCAAAGTTCACGGAACATCCTCGTTCCCTACGAAGGTACAGAGCTGCGGCCCGCCCGAACTTATTTCTGGCGGGTAAAAGTCCGGGATAAAAACAACAAAGAGTCGCAATGGAGCCGGACGGGAAAATTTGTAACCGGCTTGTTCGGTCAAAGAGATTGGGATAATGCCGCGTGGATCGGTTACGAGGAACTGCCTGAATCGCTTTTGGTAATCCCCGGTGTTCACGGAAATGGCGATAGATTGGGAGACAAAGGGGTCAAAAGGCCTGTAGTTCCCTTATTTCGTAAGGGATTCGATGTTCGCAAGCAGGTTGCCGATGCCCTGCTTTTTATCAGCGGCCTCGGCCATTATGAAGCGAGTATCAACGGCACGAAAGTCGGCAGTGACTTTTTGACACCGGGCTGGACGTATTACGAGAAGACCTGTCTTTATAACACTTACGATGTCACCGAAAACCTGAACAAGGGGGAAAATTGCATCGGTGTTATTGTCGGCAACGGATTTTATAACGTCAACCGCGAAAGGTACAGAAAACTGGTGGTTGCTTTTGGGATGCCGAAATTAATCTGCAAATTGAAAATTATATACACCGATGGTTCGACCGAAACGCTCGTTTCAGGCCCGGACTGGAAAACTTCGCCCTCGCCGGTCACCTTTACGAGCATTTATGGCGGTGAAGATTATGATGCACGGTTAGAGCAGAAAGACTGGGACCGGCCGGGATTCGATGAGTCTAAATGGAACGATGCCGTTCCAGTAAGGGCGCCGAAAGGGATTTTGAAGCCTGAAATTGATTATCCTTTGCAAGTCGAAGAGATTTTTATACCGAAGGAAATCATCGAACCCGCCGCCAATACGTATCTTTATGATTTTGGTCAGAATGCTTCGGGTATTATCGAATTGAAGGTGGAAGGGAAAAAAGGTCAGGAAATAAAATTGATTCCCGGCGAATTAATCAACGAACGAAAACTGGTAAATCAGCGGGCTTCAGGCAGCCCGTATTATTTTTCCTACATATTAAAAGGCGATGGCATAGAAGTTTGGAGGCCCCGTTTTACTTACTACGGATTTCGTTATGTCCAGGCCGAAGGTGCCGCACCTGAGAAGGCCGGGGCGATGGTTGATAAGCCGAAGATTCTGAGCCTGAAATTTCTTCATACGAGAAATTCAACGGAACAAACCGGTCGTTTCGAATGCTCGAATGAACATTTTAACAAAATATTCAGCCTGATTAACTGGGCGATAAAGAGCAATCTGCAAAGCGTGGTTACGGATTGCCCGCACCGTGAAAAGCTTGGCTGGATGGAGCAAACGCACCTGATGGGCGGATCGATACATTATAATTTCGATTTGTATAATCTGTATAAAAAACTGGTATTCGACATGATGGACGCCCAGGTGGATGACGGCCTGGTGCCCGACATTGCTCCCGAATACGTGGTGTTTGAAGGGGGTTTCAGGGACTCGCCCGAATGGGGAAGTGCCGCCGTCATACTACCCTGGCTAATTTACAAATGGTATGGCGACAGCGGCGTTATGGAAAAGGCCTGGCCTATGATGAAAAAATATGTGGATTACCTCGAAGGCAAATCGGACGATCATATTTTGTCGCATGGGCTTGGCGACTGGTACGACCTCGGGCCCAAATTCCCCGGCGAGGCGCAACTGACCCCCCGGCAGCTCACGGCGACGGCCATTTATTACTATGATATCGTTCTGCTCGGTAAAATGGCCGAGGTGCTGAAGTACCACGATGAGTCCGTGAAGCTTATTGAGCTGGCGAAAGAAGTCAAAGATGCGTTCAATAAAAAATTCTTTAACGTTCAGACAAAAATATATTCGACCGGCAGCCAAACGGCGATGGCCATGCCTTTGTGCGTGGGACTTCTCGAAGAACGGTATCGCAAAGAAGTTTTCGAGAACCTTGTATCTTCTATCAATCAATCCGGGAAAGCGCTTACGGCCGGCGACGTAGGATTTCATTATCTCGTCGAGGCCCTGGAAGACGGGGGGGCTTCGGAACTGATATACGAAATGAATTACCGCGATGATGTGCCGGGATATGGTTTTCAGCTTAAAAAAGGTGCTACGGCGTTAACCGAATCCTGGGCCGCCCTTGAAGAGGTCTCGAACAATCACCTTATGCTCGGGCATATCATGGAGTGGTTGTATGGCGGGCTTGCGGGAATCAGCCAGGCTGATAATTCTCAGGCTTACGAGAAGGTTATAATAAAACCCGCCTTCGTCGGCAATATTCAATGGGCTAAAGCACATTATGATTCTCCGAACGGTAAAATTTCGTCGGAATGGCGCATCGAGAATAACAAATTGATATTGAATGTCGAGATCCCGGTAAATTCAAAAGCCGAGGTGCATATTCCTGCGCGGGATACGGCCGGGGATTCCGAATCTGGAAAATTGTTATCCGAAAACGACGCTGTCATAGTCGGGCGGACTGAAAACGGGATGGTCAATCTGCAAATCGGATCAGGCCGTTATCATTTCGAATTCGCAAGATGATGATTCATAACGAGGTGAATGGCCGGCATCTGAGTTAAACAGTATCGAAATACCAGATTACAGGAGCAGAACCATGCAGGACAAAAGGTGCAGATGCATCACGTTGATGATGGCTGTTGGTTTGGTGGTGGCATTGTGTTTCGCGGAGATGAGCTTTGCAAGGGAGACTCAGAGAACGAGACGGTCACAGCGGGTAAAAATGGAACAGGTACAGGTTG
>CAZSOR010000163.1:0-10549 GCA_964608395.1 uncultured Pirellulales bacterium | reverse complement strand
AATCCCTTTCCTGATACAATCAATATGAAAAGATCTGCACCTTCTGCCGGAATTGCTCGAGATCCTGTTCACCCCCGGCGAAAGCGTCTATATCGGACTTTTTCGCGCGGATCGTAAGAACAGTGGCCGGGGAGACGCCCATTTCTCCGGGGCCGCTCATGCCACCCATGGCGCCCATGCCGCCGCCCATCATGCCACCACCCATGCCACCCATCATACCGCCACCCCCGGAACCGCCGGCAACACCGTAGCCGCCGCTATAGCCGCCTCTGCCGCCTGATGAGGTCCCTCCGCGTGCCGAGCCTCCGGACATTCCCATGCCGCCCATCATGAATCCTCTGCCGCTAAAGACGCCGCCGGATTGCCTGCCTCCCCCAATGACCGTGAGAATGATCCATTCATCCGCCTGTACGCCTCGAATATTCGAGGCGTGTTTCAGTGTCGTAATCAGGTCCCGTTTTAGCTCTTCGACCATCTGGCTGTTATATTCTTCCGCCGAGCCGGATCCACTTGATCTCCGGGGGTCTCCGGGCGAAAACATCTGCCGTCTTGCCCGCTGCCAGGTTGAATCGGCGCGTTCGGGGTTTTGCTCGGTCACCTGCACTTGCGGTTTAAGCGGAGTCGAGAACGCGAAATTCACCTCCATTGAAAACAAAACGCCGTAGCCCTGGAGGTAGGTAGCTTCGGTCGCGCGATTGTCCCTTCCGAAGAAATCGCCGAAATCGGTAAAAACGCCCTGGACCCGGCGAGTTTCCTTAAATCGCTCATCAAGGATGTGTGACATGACCTGCATATCTTCGATTATTTCCGTAAGGTCTTCTGCTTTGACCTCGGCAGCGGGAACCACGAGGACCTTCCGGTCGGCCATGGGTGCGATTGCCGAACCGTAACCTGTAGAGCGTCTTGTTTGCCGGGAACCGCGCCCGTCAGGGCCCGTTCGCTCGTACTGCCATTGTGCCGGCTGTTCGGGTTGGCCGTCTCTTATGTTCGTAGTGACATTGGTAAATGACCGACTCGGGGGATTGAACACCAAACCTTTCTTTTCGAGCTTCAGCTCGCCGCTCCAGCCATAGGGTACCGTGACATTGAATCTGCCTCGAGCGTCGGTGACGCTGGATTGCCCGCCGTTATTCGCCGAGGCCAGAACGCCCGGGATAGGACTGCCGGCAACCATTATTACATCCGAGATCGTCAACATCTGCTGCTCAGCAGTATAGTTTTGATTTTTTAGATTGGCTATGACTTTGTTGTAGTTTTTACTTGGTGGTTTGAGTCTATAACCTTCTTTTCGAGGCATAACCGTGCCGGTCCAGCCGTAGTCAACAGTAGTGCTGTATAAACCATTTTCATCAGTCACAGTATTACCCGGCAGGCCAAGCATCTCTACGCCGGGTATTCCGACCTGACCGGAAATTGTATAGGTAATGATCTTAACTGCGTAGTTATCATCAGCCCGATCGGAAGTGAGCTTGTTGTATACCCTGCTGGGTGGTACGAACGAGTACCCTTCCTTCGTGGGTGTTACCGTTCCGCTCCAGTCATAGTCAACAGCAGCGCTGTAGTAACCATTATTATCTGTCACAGAATCCCCCGGCAGCCCCTCCATCGTCACGCCGCCTATCCCTACTCTACCGGAGATGGTAAACGTTCTTTTTTGTGCTTCGGGGCTTGTTTGAGCCGGGGCGGGAATTGCCGTCGCCAGACTGAAAACGACAAGCACAATAATTGTTCGATTTAAATATCTCATTTTCTAATCCTTTCATCTTAAGGTTCAATTCTCAGATATATCCGGCATCAAGCCTGTTCGCTCAGTGCCCAATAGTTCGTCCGTCCGGGCGGCAAGTGTCACCAGGCCATTGCCAAAACGGGATTCGATATAGTCAAAGGCTGACGCCATTCGCTGGCGGTCCTGGATTCGCGCAGCTTCGATTAACTGGATGAGTTCATTCAGGCGCTGATCGGTGCGCGTGCCTGAAGCCGCCAGGGTCTGGGCGGCGAATTCCGACAGATCGCGGCGGACCTGCCGGGCAAGCTCATCTTTAACCTTTGCGTTGCTCGCTGTAAGAGTCGACTGCCAGCGGTCGTCCATCTGGCTGAGCAGCTCCTGGCGAATGGCCGGTACGAGCGACGATTTCAGCGAGCTTTCCAGAGCGGCCTGAAGCTCCTGCACGTTTACAGGTTTCGGTGCTGAGAGACGTCCGGCGATATATCCGGCGCCAATCATCAACACAGCCGCGGCGGCAAATTTTGTTACGATGTGTGGCAGCCTCAAGCGAAGCTTGGGGATGGCTTTTTCGCTCATTAGAGTATCCCGGACCCGCTGCATAGCATGGTCAGCAGCTTCCTTAGTCGGCTCGACCTGGGAGAGACGTTTGAGGCGGTCGTGAATTTGGTTTTCATCGATTTGAGACATTATGTATCTCCTTTTTGGAAGATTTATGTTCGTTGGAAAGCACATCCCGAAGATTACGTATGGCCCTGGAGCACAAGGCCCTGACCTGGTGGGATGTCTTGCCCAATTGTTCTGCGATATTATCGTAGGATTCCTGCTGGAGGTAACGCATGACAAGCACTTCGCGGGATGACTTCTTTAATTTGCCGACTGCATCCAGTGTCTCCTGCATTTCTTCCGAGTGGATTAGTTTGCCCAGAGGCGAATCCTCCGTTGACACCGGCTCACTGAATTGTGCCGTTGCCGGGACGGTTCGCTTGTGACTGCGCCGCCAGTCGAAGGCAAGATTAATCGCCGACCTGCGGGCGTAGGCGTTCCAGTTGGCGACGTTGCCGGCGCCCCTCGAATTATTAAGTTTTATGAATAATTCCTGCATAAGTTCCTCGGCGACATCCTCGCGCAGTGTCAGCCTGGTCAAAAGCGCGTACAAATCCGCTCCCGATTTATCCAACAACTCCAAAAGCTCTTTCTGCCGGCTTCTCAAATAACCTCCTGAGATTCATGTTTTCTTACTTCACTATTATAGACGAAAAAGACCTCTCCGGCGCAACTTCTTATTCGGAAGAAATTTTCACATTCGGTGTCGGCACCGCGCAAAAAAAGCCGGCCCCCGCCTTTCGTGGGCAGGGGCCGGCTTTTGTCCGGTTGTAATGCAATCAGGCTACTTCGAAATTTTGAACTCGTATTTATAGATTTTGTCCTTGTCCAGGTCTTTGCCCCGGCAGCGAAGAACGAAGCCGTCTTTCGTTTTTTCATATTCGAAATCTTTGCCGCTGAATAAATCCATCGGTAAACCGACGGGAAGACTATCGGGCAGTCGGCCGGCTTTGGCCCTCATAATGTATAGATTCAATGCTGTCTTAATCGCATTAAAATGCGTTCTGGCTTTAATGTCCACACCTATAACCTTGTCAGTAGCCGGGGCAAAATGGGCCGCAATGATTGCGTTAGGATTCTTTTTGCTCTCAATGCCCGGCTTTTCTCTCAGCTTAACCAGTTGCTTATAAGATTGGGAGTAAGGAAGATCGACCGCTGTGAGAGAATCTGAAAGATACTCCATAAAATACTGTTTGCTGGCCTTGAAGAATGCATCATCGCCATCGCGGATAATCTGTCTTTGTTTCTCCGGAACATCTTCACCCAGCATTTCAAAGATATTGTCGATTTTGTCCCGGCGTATATCTTGCGCACATATCCTGAGATCACGGTTCACCGCAGCCTTTATTGAAGGAAGTTTCTGTGAAACATCATCAATCTGGCTCTTGAGCCAGATAAGCATATCAGCATCATTCGATATTTGTGGAAGTATATCCGTTATGCACTGATTTGCATATGAATTCAACGAGATGCCTACAAGATGCGATATCAACAGGCCGCCATCAGCGAGGTGAGCGCCGGCTTTATGTATGCTCAAACACAAATCCAGTGCTTGTTTATAATCTGCAGAGTCTGCTGATATTTTTGCCTGGGCCAGCACAATTCTGGCCATGTTTCTTATAGGCGCATATGGAGGCATTAACAGTGTGATGCCCTTGGAATAGTCTATACCCCAGTCGCAGTTCGGCGACTCGCCGGCATCAACAAATTGCTTTATCCAATTCTTGTTACTCTGTACATATGCTTTTATTTCCTCATCGATACCGATATTGCCTTTAATAAGTTCCAACAGCTTCTTTTCCATCGTGCTATTCGTAGTGTAGTTCAGCGATGCTCGATAATAGAGAACCGCTGCATTGTCCGGCGGATACGCAAAGACCAACGAAGTCGATACCAGTAACATCAATATAGTGCATATCGCCTGTGTGATTTTGTTACTGCTAACTGTTTTCATAGTTTTATCCTTTCCAATTTATGTGCCGTTAAACTCTGCGAGTATATGCTTGACTGATAAGCTTTCTGGCCGCGGCCCAATCAGCTTAAAAGCCTCATTATATTGTTCTTCTACAGCTTCCATTCCACCTTTGCGATAAGCTATTGTTAGTGACATCGTTGTCATCATTTCGACCGGGGATTTTGCGGCACTGACCGTTTGTGGCTGTTGCTGCTCGCCTGGATTCCGGTAAACCATCAACAGACCGACCGCCACGATTATCACAGCCGCTGCAGCGAGCCTCGCCACCCTGCTTCGGAGGATTATCCCGGCGGCACTTGGCTTGTTCGCCCGGATGGTCTCGTCCATCGCCGCAAACGAAGCGTCCAAAGTTCGCTTGTCCATTTCGCCGCCGGTTGTGACTTGCGGCTTTTCGAGTTTTACAAATTCTTCAATATTTTCCGTAGGTTTCATTTGGTCACCATACTGTTCATGATCGAACGAAGTTTATCCAGGCCGTAACGATACCGGCTCTGGACCGTGTTGATCGAAATACCAAGGGCTTCGGCAATCTCCTTAAACCGCATTCCCTGATGCAGGTGCAGCACAATCACCTCACGCTGCTCGTATGCAACACGTCCGAGCAATTGCGTTAACCGCCCCGATTGCTCGCTGTCAATCGCGTGCTCAACCGGGTCGCCCGAATCGCAGTACATCGCTTCGGCGGCATCGAGACCGACATCCCGGCGAGACCTCAAACGGTTTCTGTCACGGGCGTCGTTTGCCACGCACGTCGACAGATAACCTTTCAGAGTCCCGCTGAGATGAAAGCTTCCCGTCGTCCCGGCGAATGAGACAAAGACGTCGTGCACAACGTCCTCGGCGAAGCTTCTGTCTCTAAGCAGTGTAATTGCCAGCCCGAGCAGGTCATCTTTGTACTTTTCATAGAGCATCTGGAAAGCATCTTTGCTGCCGCGATTAAATCTCCAAACAAGTATCTTCTCGTCGATCATCAAATCTGCTCGTCTAATCAAAGAAACGGCCATTTCTCACTGGTACAACGAATCACACCCTAATTTTAGTCTAATATTCGCCAATTTCGTAAAAAAAGCATGTAAAAAAACCGAGCCTTAAGGCCCGGTCTGAATGCTGAGGATATGGCAAATCATCTGTTGGCTTCGGCTTCTATGGCTGTTTTACGTAGTTCATCGACTTCCAATTCAATATCCCGCAACTGCTCTTGTGCGATTTGCACTTTCGAAAAATCTCCCGCCTTTGTATACAGCTTAACCATTTCGTTCAGGGCGACCTTTTCAGTTGCGATCCCCGCCAGACGGGTAATGATCAGACCATCCTTGTTTGCATTTAATTCCCTGCCCACTTCCAATACATATATCAGACTTGCTTCTGTGCTTAAATAGTCATTATTGGTCATGCTCTGGCTAGCTTTATCAATAATACCATTTACATGACTGCGAATATCACTGAGAGTAACTGTCGTCTCGTTTATGGCTTTTTTCTGGTCCTCCGGAGATAATTGGAAGAATTCACGCTCGGCGATAGTCTGCATATAGGGACGATTGAAAATATCCAGAGAGATGTAATCTCTATCCGGAGCCGGCGCTTCCGTCGGGGCCAGCTCGTCCTGCCAGAAGTCAGCAACAAATTCCACCAGAATCTCATTCTGATCTTCTGGTGACAGGCTCTCGAATTGCTCTTTTGTGATTGGAAACTCATCGTCCGCCGGTGGTTCTGTCGGGTCTGCGAATGGCAATTCTACCGGTGCCTCTTGCGAAATTTCAACTTTTGCCGAAGTCTGAGAGGGTGGACTTTCTGGAATTGGCGTGTCCCGGCCCGATGAATTACCGAAAAGCAGAAAAAGCCCTGAAATCAGTACTATACAACCTGCGGAAATCACTGCTATCTTTTTCATATAACTTTTCCTCTTAAAATCTCAATTGCCGGAGCAACATCCAACAAGCGGCCTTTTCTCATCGATACAATGAATGACACGTTTGTTTTAGTCTAACATTTTCGCTATTCCGGAAAAAACAAAAAAAAAGACCGAGCGTTGAAAGCCCGGCCTGTTTTTCGTTGATATCTTGTTTAGGTCACTTTTTGACCTTGAACTCGTACTGATTGATTTCGTCTTTGTCCAAATCCTTGCCCGGGCAACGAAGAATAAAGCCATCTTTCGTTTTTTCGTACTCGAAATCTTTGCCGCTGAATGTGTCTTTCGGTAATCCCGCCGGCAATTCATCGGGAAGTCGTCCCGTCCGTGCGCGGCTGAGAAAGATGTCGATCCCAGCTTTAATTGCGTTGGTGTGCGTTTCAATCCGTGTCTTCAACGTCAGTATCCTTGTTATTGCCGGCATGAAGGTACATGCAGTCGCTGACGCCGGGTCATTCGGGTCGAAATCGTTTTCTGTTTTTTTCAACTGTGAATGAGCCTGTTCATACGGCACGGATGTATCCCAGACTTTAATCGCCAAATTCATACGTTCGGTGAACATCTGTCGGGCCTTTTGAAGAATCTTTGCATCGACTTTACTGGCGATCTCCGCTCCTTTTTTTCCGTCTGATTCGCCCAGTATCCGGGCAAGCTTTTCGACGTTTTCCATCCGCATCAGGTCCGTAAAGACCTCTATCTCTAACGTCAACGGCCTGATGGCAGAAATGGTGTCAATCGGAGACTTCGCAAGCTCGTTTTTCAACCATTGCAGCAATTCAGTATCGTCAGCGGCCAGACCTGCGACGTCCTGCATGCACTTATACGCCATCGCCCGTACCGATATAGTGACAAGATAAGAAATGAGCGTATCGTCACCGATATGGCAGGCAAATGTTTCCGTCATTAAACATCGTTCGAGAGCTCCCCGGTAGTCACCATCCGCGGCGTGTACGCGTGCATCGGCAATCAACACAAAGGTCATAAATCGCATCTGTGCCATTTGCGGCATCAGGGCATCGAATCCCTGTGAGAACTGTACTCCCCATTGACAATCCGGAACCTTTGTCCCCGCTTCGGCAAAATGAATTGCGCCGTCGGACTGGGCAATATGTTCTCGCACTTTATCGTCCGGCGGAGCCTTGCCCCTGGCTACTTCTCCAATATGACCTCTTTCTTCCTGACTGAGCTGAGGGAGCGATAGAAATCCCTGGTAGTACAGCAGGGCAGCATTGTCCGGGTCGGGCGGTAATGCCGGCGCCGGTGACGCAGCCATTGTGAATATAAGGCCGGCTAACATTATCGCTGTAAATGTACTTTTACGTATTCTATTCATGATTCTGTCCTTTCGATTTCAAAACGCAGTTCAACCTTAAAGCAACTCCTGAATCGAGACACTCAATGACCGCGGTCCCAAAACATCAAGTGTATCTCGAAACTGTTTATCCAATGCATCCAATCCCCCCTTTTGATATGCCATTCTCATCGATGCCATAGAGATTATCTTTGCCGATGATTGTGCGGTAAGCGGCGGCTTCGCCGCAGGTGCGTTCGGATTTTGCCTGTCCCGGCTAAGCAGCAGGCCGACGACTACTATTATAGCCGCAGCGGCGGCAAGTTGTGCTGCCCGCTTTCCGAAAATCACTTTCCAGATGTTCGGCCGGCGGGATGAGGCGGCTTTTTTTCTTCGAGAGATGAGCGTTTGATATTCATCGGGGTATTTTTGTTTCCACTTCTCAGCGTCGAACTGCGGCTTTTCAGTATTGATCGTGCGGAAAATCAGTTCATCAATTTTGTCGTTGTCCCTTTGTGTACTCATAATCAAACCTCATCGAAACCATTGTGCCTCAGATAATCAGCCATCTTTCTCTTTGCCCTTCGAAGCCTTCCGTTTATCGCCTGCTGTGAAATACCCAGCACCATAGATATCTTATCGTAAGACAAGCCATCATAGTACCGCAGAAAAACCAATTCTCTTGCCGGGATTGAAAGCTTTTTCATGGCCTGCATGACGGCCTCGCCCGAATCATCTCTTTCCGATTTTTCCGCTTTCGCCAAAAACTCACCATTAGCCTGTGTGACATTTCCACGCCGGGCTATATTTCTTGCTTCGTTTCTGCAAATAGTTGCGAGCCAGCCGGCAAATTTATTCGTTTGCCTCAACTGCGGCAATTTCACGGCGGCCTTCGCAAACGTTTCCTGTGCGGCATCTTCGGCCAGGTGCCTGTCGCCGATCAGCGAATGTGCGATAGCCACCATCGCCGGATAGTAACGCCGGCATAATTCAGTAAAGCTCTCCGGATCCCCGTCGATTGCTGCTTCGACTAATGTTGTATCAGGTTCCTGAATCATCTGGTTTTTCTTTTCTCTGACGCCTCGGGCATCGCTTCGCTGAATCAGCTTTCACAACTAAAGACCCGCTTCAGCGACGAAAATGGGCGCTGAAATTTCTGCTCTTTCAGATTTTTTTGATTATACTCCCTTTTGAGCATGAAAAGCTCATAGAAAAGGCTGGCGATTCGATATTGGAGCGGATCGCAAATCCGGCCGCGAAGCGCGATAGATTGACTATTATTAGGTTAGGGATTTTTTCAACCAAAAGCGATGACGAGATTAGGTTTGAGTGTTGAGTGTTGAGTGTTGAGTTGGGCGGAATTATCGACCAAAAGCGATGGTAGTTGGAAACAAAAATAAAAAAGTTTGAAATTTTTTTATTCCATTACCCATAAGAACTTACGTTAAAAATTTCGTCTATATATTTGTAGATTTTCGCATCAAACGCGCAGGTTGCTCCAATTATGGGGTCACTGCTTTTTAGCCTCCGGCCGAATGGAAAGAACCTTTGCCAGGATCCTACCGCCGTCTCAGGCGGTCGACCATGTTCACGAGGTCCTTGCGTGCTTCCTTGAAGGCGTCCGAGTTGACCTTGTCCATGGCGTAAGGCAAGAGGTCTTCAATCAGTTCGATGCGATACTCAATCATCGGCAGTTCATTTAAGGTAGGATTATCCGGGTCTTCGAACCCATCCTCGTTCAAGTCTTCAATCAGGTCATGGCGTGCGTTCTCCGATACGCTCGGATCGTTGATAATCTGGATCCAGACCTCGTCGGCATCGGGATCGAAGCCGATCATACCCAAAGCAACGCGTGCGCGTCGTTCCTTGACCTTCAGGTCGTCGAACTGCGGATCCTGATCGAATGTCTCTGCCGTCTCCGCTTGAGCTTCAGTATTGCTCTGACCATCGGCATCCACCATCGATGTGGGCGGCGGGCTGACGGGTTCGGACGCGAGCGGCTCCGGCTCGACAAAAACCTCTTCAGTGGGTAACTGCTCCTGGATATCTTGAATTTCCGGCTCTTTCGGTGCCTGTCTGGTTCCCGGTATATCGCGCGGTTGAACTGCTTTTGGAGCCGGCGCCAAGGGCTTTTCCCCAGACGACCTAAAACGAAATTCCCTGATAACCATCCCGATTCCGACCGCGCCTAAAAGCACAAGCACTGCACCAGCCAGTGTCTTGGTTGATATTGGTTTTTGTACGGTATTAGAGCTGTTTTTAACGCCCTTGTCGGCATCTCCGGATGGTGTTTGATTTGTCATTGTAACATCCCCTCAAAATGTCCAAACCGTTCCATTCGTTGCATTAATCCCGCACTAAACTAAAATCCATTAAAGCAAAATAAACTAAGGACTTATGCTCTCACTACATAATAACAGGCGTTCGGGACGAGTCAAATGTTGATTGTTGTTCCCGGTGAATTTGTTTAGGACAATCTTACCGCGCCATGTAATCAAATGCATTTTCCCGCGACTATACTTATATACCGTAACCAGGTATAATATTACTGATGCTGCAACTTGAAAGTATTTAATATGACTGCTGAGAAAAAATACCTCTATTCCGACAGCCTGATCCGCATAACAGAGGACGCCCTGCATATCGACGGATTCCTACTGGGATCGAAATGCGTCCCCTTCTCCCGGATCAAAATTATCAAAATACTCAAGCCCACAATATGGAACGGTAAATTCCGAATCGTAGGCACGGGCGATTTCCGAACCTGGTTCCCCTCGGACGGCTTACGCTCCTCCCGTGACATGATTTTTGTCGTGCTGATGCATGGAAAATGGATACGCTACGGCTTCACGGCCGAAGATTCCGCCGCCGTCAAACAAATATTCCAAAACATGAAATTACCTCTCCAGGACAAAACAACCTTGAAAAAATAACAATCAAAAGTCGAAAATCGCAAATCGAAAATAGTAAATCGTAAATAGGTTGACTGCCCCTTAGCTTACTTATAAACTCTTTATGGTTATTTACAATCATCTATTATTGATA
>CAZSOR010000162.1:0-10564 GCA_964608395.1 uncultured Pirellulales bacterium | reverse complement strand
TTATTGAGTTTGTTATTGCTGTCAAATTCGAAAGGAGTAAAAAAGTGACAATTTTGAAGAGAATCGCACTTTTAATGCCGGTTTTAGCCTTTAGCGCTGTAGCTATGGGGGCCGAAGGCACAAATGCGAGCGAGACCGGCGTGCCATTGGTATGGTGGATCGCACCGTTCTCGGCTCTGCTGGCGCTGGGTTTTGCCTTCTATTTTTACAAGAAGGTGATGGAGGCTCCGGAAGGTACCGAGAAAATGATCGAAATTGCCCGGCACGTACGCGAGGGCGCCTACGCTTATCTGTACCGGCAGTACAGCGTGGTTACGATGGTGTTTATCGTGCTGCTGGCGATTTTTGCCTTCCTCGCCTACAAAGGCGTCCAGAACCCGTTTGTGCCGGTGGCCTTCCTGACAGGCGGTTTCTTCAGCGGCCTGTGCGGATTTCTGGGGATGAAGACGGCTACGAACGCCTCGGCGAGAACCGCTCAAGGCGCCAGTAAGAGCCTCAACAGCGGCCTGCAGGTCGCCTTCCGCTCCGGTGCCGTGATGGGACTGGTCGTCGTGGGTTTCGGCCTCTTCGACATCTCAATGTGGTATCTGATCCTGGATAAGGTCGTTTATACGACCACACACATGGCGGACGGGCTGACACTCTGGGGGCTGACACTTGTCAAACCCGGGATGGAAATCGAGCATAAGCTCGTTGAAATCACCACAACCATGATTACATTCGGTATGGGTGCTTCGACCCAGGCGTTGTTTGCCCGTGTCGGCGGCGGTATCTATACGAAGGCCGCCGATGTCGGAGCCGACCTGGTTGGTAAGGTCGAAGCGGGGATTCCGGAAGACGATCCGAGAAATCCCGCTACCATCGCCGACAATGTAGGCGATAACGTCGGCGACGTGGCCGGCATGGGCGCCGACCTTTACGAAAGCTACTGCGGCTCAATCCTTGCGACCGCCGCTCTGGGTGCGGCACTGACTCTGGGAACTCTGCCGCCAGAGCTTACTCCGCTGAAAGCCGTTCTGGCGCCGATGGTCGTGGCCGGCCTCGGCATTCTGCTTTCTATCGCCGGAATATTCATGGTTCGGTGCAAAGAGGACGCTAATCAGAAGAATCTCCTAAGAGCCCTGCTGGTCGGTACGCTTGGCAGTTCCGTTCTAATCATCGTGGCCGTTGCAGGACTAGCTGCCTTGCATTGGATTACCTGGGGCGTGTTTGGCTCGGTTATTTCAGGCCTGATAGCCGGTGTTCTGATTGGACAATTCACCGAGTACTATACTTCCGACGAATACAAGCCTACCAGGGGTATCGCCGACCAGGCCAACATGGGGCCGGCAACCACGATCATTGACGGTTTATCTACGGGAATGTACTCTGCCGGCCTTCCGGTTATCACGATTGTTATTGGTATTCTCTGTGCGTTCGGCTTCGCGGGAGGCTTCTCGAACATTTCAATGGGTCTTTACGGCATCGGCTTTGCGGCCGTGGGAATGCTCGCCACTCTGGGCATCACGCTGGCAACCGACGCCTATGGCCCCATCGCCGACAATGCAGGCGGCAACGCCGAGATGAGCGGTCTGGGACCGGAGGTTCGCAAACGCACCGACGCCCTGGATTCTCTCGGTAACACCACTGCGGCAACCGGCAAGGGTTTTGCCATCGGTTCGGCGGCCCTGACAGCTATGGCACTTCTGGCCGCCTATATCGAAGAGGTTCGGATATGGATCGGCCGATTAGCCAACGAAAGTGCTGATGGAATCTATCAGGTCGGCGAAGTTGTATTTGCCGCCAAAGACGGCGTCGGCGAGGCCATCAATGTCAAGACCGCAGAAATCATGGTTTTCATCGATGCTTTCGGTCTCAATATTATGAACCCGAAGCTTATTGGCGGCATCTTCATCGGCGCGATGATGGCATTCGTCTTCAGTGCAATGACCATGAAGGCGGTCGGTCGAACTGCCGGTGCAATGGTCAACGAAGTTCGCCGGCAGTTCAGGGAGATCGCAGGGATCATGGAGGGCACAGGCAAGCCCGACTACGCCCGTTGTGTTGCTATTTCCACCAAGGGGGCACAGAAGGAAATGCTTCTGCCGTCCATGCTGGCGATTATCGTCCCTGTTGTGACCGGCCTGCTTCTGGGCGTCGCTGGTGTCATGGGCCTGCTGGTCGGCGGTCTTACAACCGGTTTTGCCCTCGCTATCACGCTGAACAATGCCGGCGGCGCATGGGACAACGCCAAGAAGTATATCGAAAAAGGCGCCCACGGCGGCAAAGGCTCCGATGCACATAAGGCGGCGGTTGTCGGCGATACCGTAGGTGACCCATGTAAGGATACTTCCGGGCCGAGCCTGAACATTCTGATCAAGCTTATGACAATGGTCAGCGTAGTCTTCTCGGGCGTCATAGTAAAATTCGCCCCTGCTATCAGCGAGTGGCTACACCTTGGCGGCCAATAGCACGCATTCAAAGCTCTGCTATTGACGCAGAGACGTAATTAAGGTAATCTATCGGGGTGGCCAAATCGGCCGCCCCTTTTTATGTGCGTAAGGAAAATTGAGCGAGTCTTAAAAAATATTTCCAATAATATCAAAAAATCCTTGACTTATTGTATATCTTAGGCTATACTTAATTTAATAAAAAATGATGCGTTCCGGCGGCGTAACGATTGAGCCATCGTAGGTCCCGATTGTTGCGCGAAAGACAATACAGGCATTTGAAGGAAAAGGAACCTACGATGGCACAAAGCGTTGATTTTAAGGAAGTATTGGAATTCTTCGAGTCGTACGGCTGGAAGCTTCAAAAGATTTATGAGCCGTACCGGGTGTTTGTGAAGCAGGGAGAGCTTCCCTGGCTTATCCCGGTACATGATAAGAAAGTAGATGCCGAATATGTCAAGAAGTTCAAAGAATTCCTCGAAGAGCGGGGCGAAATCTAAGGCACTCAACAAGCCTTTTAAGGAATCAATCGTGCGCAAAGCCGGGAAGATTGTGGCTGATTACCGTATCATACTTGAGCGCAATGAGAGGTTAGGTTTCATCGGTAGCTCCGTGGAGCTTCCTACCGTCTTTGTAGATGCCAAAACGCCAGAGAAGTGCTATAGGGCTACACAAGAGGCCCTGATGGTTACCGTTGCGACTATGATTGAGTGCGGCCAAAGACCACCGCAACCGGCATCCGCAGGAAGGCGTACCGAACAGGTGAACGTCAGATTGACCGCCGAAGAGAAACTGCTTTTTGCCAATGCAGCGATGAATCTCGGATTCAAGGGTATTTCCGATTTTATCCGTAATACAGCTCTCAATAACGTTCTTTCCAGCCGTTAAGCTGATTCTGCCTTCTAATCGACACTTTCAATATTGAATCTATTGACGTTATTGTGTAATATTTGTAATCTATCGGGGTGGCCTGATTGGCTGCCCCTTTTTTTATTAAATCTTAGGATGTTGAATTTGACGAGTAAGCAAAATACAAAGGCAAAAGCATTAGCCTTGACTTCCGCCAAGCTTGCGGCAGAGCGGCATTGCACCAATATTGTGGTTCTGGACCTGAGGGATATATCGCCGGCCACCGACTATTTTATGATTGCTACCGGCACGAGTGACAGGCAAATGCGATCCGTATCCGACGATATCTGTAAGGCGGCGAGAGAACAGGGCCAGCAGCGTTTCGGCAGGGCCGGCTACGATCAGGGACGCTGGATCCTCCTCGACTTCTTCGATGTTGTTATACACATCTTCGACGCCGAATACCGGGACTACTACGACCTCGAACTGCTCTGGGGAGACGCTAAACGATTGATTATTGATGATTGATTATTGACTATTTTGATGGAAGCGGCTTTAGACATACTTGAAGATAGAATCGGTGCGGCGATGGCTGCTACTGCGAGGCGCGAGGATTGTGCCGCTATAGTGAGGCCGGCAACGGATGCTAAGTTCGGCGATTATCAGGCCAACGGCATCATGGCGCTGGCGAAGAAGTTGAAGACCAATCCGCGAAAACTCGCCGAAGAGGTGGTGAAGAATTTGGATCTGAGCGACATCTGCGAACCGCCCGAGGTCGCCGGGCCGGGGTTTATCAACTTGCGGCTCAAACCCGAATTCATTGCCGGTGAGCTGCTTGAAATCAATAAAGATGTCACCGGCCTCGGCATTGAAAAAACACCTGAGCCGAAAACCATTGTTGTTGATTTTTCGAGCCCGAACATCGCCAAGCAAATGCACGTCGGCCACCTGCGAAGCACCATCATAGGCGACTGCATCTGCCGAATGCTCGAAACCCTCGGTCACAAAGTCATCCGCCAGAATCACGTCGGCGATTGGGGACTCCAAATGGGGATGGTTATTCATTCTACTCGTCAAGCTCAGTCAATGAAGACAGCGGTTGATGGTTATGAAAGAAGGAAAGGATCAAACAGGTTTCCTGATGGATGGCCTCTTGAATTAAGTGACTTGGAACACTCTTACAGAATCATATCCCAGAGAGAGAAGGAGAATCAACAGGTAGCTCGTGCGATACGGGATTCAACAGTTCGATTGCAGAGAGGGGAGAAGAACGAAATCGATATTTGGAACCAAGCCTGCAACATAACTTTGAATGAATGCTTGCGTTTGTATTGTAAGTTATCGGTGACTCTTGACGATAAACATACTTGTGGTGAGAGTTTCTATAAAGATATGCTTCCTGTTGTCGTGAGTGATTTACAGAAAGAAGGTATAGCTGAGACATCTGATGACGCAGTTTGTGTTTTTCCGGAGGGCTTCAAAAATAAAGAGGGACAGCGCTTGCCGTTCATTATTCGCAAGTCGGATGGGGCGTATCTTTATGCGACGACGGATTTGGCGGCTCTGCGCTACCGTGTTGACGAATTGAAAGCGAATGCCATTGTCTATGTCACTGATTCCCGGCAAAAGCTGCATTTTGAGATGTTGTTTGCGGTCGCTAAAATGGCCGGCTGGGTGAGCGACAAGATCGAACTTACACATGTGATGTTTGGGAGTGTTCTTGGTGAGGACGGAGTTCCGTTAAAGACGCGCTCGGGTGAAAACGTCAAATTGAAAGAGCTGCTGGATGAGGCGGTGCAGCGGGCGATGTCGGTTGTCGAAGAAAAGAATCCGGAGCTTTTGCCAGAGGAAAAAGACAAAATTGCAAAGGCGGTCGGCATCGGCGCGGTCAAGTACGCCGACTATTCCAACAATCGCACGAGCGATTACGTGTTCAGCTTCGATAAGATGCTGGCGATGGACGGAAACACCGCTCCTTACATGCAGTACGCTTACGCGCGGATAAAATCGATCGAGCGAAAGGCACAGAGCAAGGACGTGGATATCGAGGCCGAGCTTGCCGGCGTAAAATCTCTGAACCTGACCGACCCGGCTGAGTTGGACCTGGCAAAATACCTGGTTCGCTACGGCGAGGCGATACAATCGGCCGTCGTCGATTACAGGCCGAACTACCTAACCGCTTATCTTTACGAGCTGGCGCAGAAGTTCAGCGCATTTTATACCAACTGCCCCGTGCTGATTGCCGGGCCGGATAAAAGGCCGACCAGACTTTTGCTGTGTGACTTGACCGCAAGAACAATCAGGCACGGCCTGCACGAGCTTTTGGGCATCGAAGTTGTAGAACAGATGTAAGAGGAAACGAAAATGAACATTATCCAGGAAGATTTTCGCATCAGTACTAAGAGCCGGAACCAGATGATCGATATTACCAGCCAGGTCCGCTCGCTTGTGGGCCAGACCAGTGTCACTGACGGCGATGTCATTGTTTATTGTCCCCATACTACGGCGGCGATTACGATCAATGAAAACGCGGACCCGTCCGTTATGCATGACATTCTTTTGACACTCGAGAAATTGCTGCCCCAGCACCGTTCGGGCTATCGGCATTCCGAGGGCAATTCCGATTCGCACTGCAAAAGCTCACTGGTGGGTTGCAGCGAACAGATTCTCATTAAGGGCGGGTCGTTACAGCTCGGCACATGGCAGGGTATTTTCTTCTGTGAATTCGACGGCCCACGCAGCAGAAAAGTCATCGTTCAGGTCCGCGGTGAATAGAAAATTTTGAGTGACACCCCTAAGAGAATGACCATTACTGCAACAATCCAGAAGTGTGCGCACAAAAAGGGCGAGGTGGTGGGACCGGCTGGGGGGGAGACCGGTGGACCACACTGCCTCGCCGAGGTCTATCAACCCCTAAGGGGGTATCAATTCTCTATCTTAAAGAACTAACCAAGAGACTAATGTGTTTTAAAAATCCTGTCAAACGAAAAATAAAAGAACCGGAAAAATTCGCAAGGTGTTTATCATCCACCCCACAATTTCTTAATATGATTAGTATACAAGTTTTGGCCGTAAAATGCAAGTTTAAAATTGATTATTTTCATTATTTTACGAACATCACATTATCCGGACAGAAATCACAAGGCCAGTTGGTTTAAATACTTATGCCTATCGGTGCCGATAGCGACCGATTGGTCCTAAAAAGTTGCTGTTCAGCAAGAATTTTCCTTGATGCAATAAAAAACCGTCAATATTTATGTCCCAATGATTTTATGCTGGCAAAAATCTTCCTGTGCTGATATTTTGGGGAAAGCCTTGGTTTGCAATGGATTGTATCCTGAATTTTAGTTTCTAACTCTTGTTTTATGACAAAAATTGCTGCAAGAATAAAAAATATAAAAGACACGATTAACTCTGCCTGTAATCGCGTCGGTAGAGATCCCGATGAGGTAAAGCTTGTCGTTGTATCCAAATCTGTCACTATCGAGGCTGTAAAAGAGGTCATAAATCTGGGCGTAACCGACCTGGGAGAAAATCGGGTCCAGCAACTGAAAAAAATCTCCTCCGAGGTGGCGGATTTTCTACACGGGCCCGATGGCAACTCAGCCACGCCAAAAGAAATCAACTGGCATATGATCGGCCACCTGCAGCGTAATAAGGTGCGCCAGGTTTTACCGATAGCCGTCCTGGTACATTCGGTGGATACCCTTAGGCTGGCCGAAGAGATAAACGCCGCCGCAGCAAAGCTGAATTCACGCCCAAAAGTGCTTCTGCAGGTCAATTGTTCCAACGAGCCGCAAAAATACGGTGTTCCTGTAGGCGCAGCTACGCATCTTGCCGAGCAGATAGAAACATTGCCGAACTTACAACTGGTCGGCCTGATGACAATGGCACCACTGACCCATAATAAGGACGTTGTCAGGGCTTGTTTCGTCCGGGCCAGAGAGTTGTTTGTCGAGATATGCGGCGAAAAAATTGTCGGTCCGCATTTTAACGAGCTGAGTATGGGTATGAGTTCCGACTACGAAATCGCCGTCGAAGAAGGTGCTACCATCCTCCGCATCGGCTCGGCAATATTCGCAGGTTGATTTCAAATTCCTTTAGACCTGCTTGATTCAATTCTGCCAATCCTCCAATATTGAAAAAGGCAAGAAAATAGCAAAGTGCCGTCTCTAACAAGCCGAAATGAACTTACGCTTGTGCTGCGGGCTAATTTCTGCTCAAAGTCCTATAACGCAGCCAAAGAAAGTAAACGAGATGGAAAGACCAGAACCATTACATGCTATTGAGGTGCCGTCAAATTTCACGGATGTTCTATACCTGACGAATCAGGCCGGCATACCGTCCGAAATAAAACGCCTGTTAAAGTTAAAACAGCTTTCTTACCGTATTCTTCCGATAGAGAATTTTTCTGACGTACGCGACAGGCTTGATTTGATTGGGACCGTCATTATCGATATGAATGACTCGGTTGCTTCGCAGCAGCGATTGGTTCGAATAATCGAGTCGCTCGAGACCGAACATATCGGCGTGATTCTGCTCACAGACCGAACGAGAGTACCCGTTAAAAGTTTTTCCCTGTCACCGTCAAGTACCAGTTTCTCCATGGGCGGTACAATCGAGGCGGTTTCCATTGATGAGCTATGGACAAGAGTGAGTGTCAATCTCACATGCCGCAAAGACAGTTCGTCAATGACGGTAAAATCTGCGATTCCACCAAGGCAGGCGCATACATTTTTCAAGAATAAACTGGCGGAGCAACTTGCTATGACAAAAGTGTTAGCTGATAACTTGACAGAACAGCTTCGTTTGGCTGGTCTGGTCCAGCAGGATTTCCTACCATCCAAATTACCCAATACCGATGAGGTACAGTGGGCTACGATTTTTTTGCCGGCCGAGTGGGTTTCCGGCGATATTTATGATATCGTCCGTATCGACGAGCAGCACATAGGCTTCTATGTGGCTGATATAGTCGGACACGGGATGCCCGCCGCTCTGCTGACAATTTTCCTGAAGCAGGCTTTGGTTATGCGAGAGACTATCGAGAACAATTATCGTATATTCTCGCCGGCCGAAGTTGTGAACAATCTCAATTTGCGGATGACCGCGCAAAAACTCTCAGGATATCAGTTCGCCACCTGTTGTTATTGTCTTCTGAATACGAAAACACTGCAACTGACGTACGCGCGTGCCGGACACCCCTATCCGATTCTTATCAGGTCCGGGCAGCAACCGGAACAACTGGAAATAAGAGGCTCACTGCTCGGAATTTTCGAACAGGCTGAATATGACCAGCGAACCATACAACTCCAACCCGGCGATAAACTGTTGCTGTATTCCGACGGAGTCGAGCCTTTCATAGGCGGGTTCGATGACCAGGGCCGCTTTGGCTTCGACGAAGACTTTTGCAATATCAAGGATTCGCCAATAACCGAAATGATCGACTCGCTCAATTCGGTTTTGCAGAATCAGACAATCGTGCCGACCGAAGTTGATGACATAACAGTGGTTGGCCTCGAAATACGTCCAAACATCTCCGATTAGCAAACTTTGGCCGCCATAAGGCGTTAGCCTGGAAGGAAGAAAAAAAGAAACCCCTGCTTTTCGGAGGAAAACGCATAAAAGCAGAGGTTCAACAGACCTGTGAGCGTTGAACTCACAGCCTTTTCAAAATCGTATTCACATAACGTTCTTACTTACAGCGTTCTTCGCCTGCGCAGCCAATTGACAAAGCCTACGCCGATGCTGCTCAACAAAATTGCTCCGGGAGCAGGTATCGCCTGTATTGGCTGGTTGGTTACAATGTGGAAGTTAGCACCTTCCATGCCCGGGTGCTCCTGCTCCGTACCGCCGGGACCATAACCATAGGGGTCATTCAACATAGCGTAGTTACCCAGGTCCCAGGTCGACCGTAATCCAGATTCAAGTCCGTCTGCCCACGCATCCACCCAGCCGTCAAGCAAAGAAGATTCGTTAAAGTCGGCTGCCCAGGTGGCAAAACGATTTTCACTTGGAAGAATGTTCAGTTCGTTATACATGTCGCCAGCGAAGCACTGACCGAATGCGTAGGATTCCGCGTATGCGTCAATGGGATTTACCCAGGATGCAAAAATATCGTCAGCGATACGATCCTCACCCCATGCACAAAGCCCCCCCCAATCTTGGATTGCTGGTGTTGTTGAATAAAGGTCCTCATTCTTGTATCCGTGGTCAAACGACCAGAAGTGAAAGCAGTCGTCAGCGGTTATAGTGGACTGCAGACCCGTAAGCCTGCTTTGCAAATGCTCGTAGGTGGCGGATTCAATGTGACCGGTAGGGATCATGCTCCATTCGGAGTCTGCGCCACTGGAGCGGTCCACACCCACTGTGGTCCCATCACCAAAAAGCACATAAACTTGATCATACCCCAACGTTCCCGTCATGATGTTCCACATCCTAAGCGTTTCATCGTAGTATCGGTCGTGGTTATTAGCCGCATTGACTCCGCCACTAAAGATCACGCCGTAGTTGAGCCCCGCCTGTGCCGAGGCGCCTATTGCCATCACGAGCGCTACAATAATTATTATTTTCTTCATCTTTTCATCTCCTTCCTAAAAATTGTTTCTCACATCACATCTCATATCAAACGTTCATTGCAACTTATTTACGTCATTCTGAACTTAACATATCTACCTCCGACTCGAAGGGTCTTGGCCATTGACCCTCCATATTGTAGATTCGGGTAAGGCCGTCAATCAGGCAATATTTGACGGACCACAAACTCTGTGGCAGATAGAGATGCTGGTGAAAAATAGGCACCCTTCCGGGCTCTTAGAGCCGAACTACCGGTTGCCTAATACCACTCCTCCGTTTTCCGCCGCATTACCTTATCCCAACTTAGTCCTTTATGTGATAACACATCACATCTTGCCCAGGAACCGTGGAAAAGCAATACGCAATGAAGCCAGAATCCACAATAAATTCAAAACTTCACTTATCTATTTATACCAGAGACCCTATATTCCTGTCAAGGGAAATTTTAAAACATTTTCTGGTTGGCACAAAATTACGTAGTCACCACATATAGAAAATCTGCTCTGAAGGGCATTCTGGCCGATTAAAGCACGATTTAAGCCTATTTCCATTAGTTTCGGCTAATGCCAAGAATGACTAAAAAACTTGATTTTATTGCCCTGATGATGTTTGAGGCATTATAATCCGTTGATGATTGACCGTAAAATTTGAATTCTACCTCTATTTAGGCCGCTTCTCGAAGGTATTGCAGCCGGAAAACCTTGAATTATCAG
>CAZSOR010000161.1:9477-10675 GCA_964608395.1 uncultured Pirellulales bacterium | reverse complement strand
CAGGGATGCCTTTGGGTCTCGCAGGTGACGGCCGGGCGTAAAAACCATCTTCGCTACGAAATCGCCGGCTCGAAGTGCTCGCTGTCATGGTGCAGCGAACAGCCCAACAGCATGTGGATCGGCCATCGTGAAAAGGCAAACGAGGTTCTCATGCGTGACCCGGCGCTTGTTTCGGATACGGCGAGGAACTTTATAAGCTATCCGGGCGGGCATAACGAAGGATTCGGCGATACGTTCAAGCAGTGCTTCCGCGCATTTTACGGTTATATTGATGCCGGAGATTTCTCCGCTCCGCCCCCCTTCCCGACGTTTGCCGACGGCCACCGTGAGATTGTGCTTTGTGAAGCGATTCTTACCAGCCACCGTGAAAACCGGTGGGTCGAATTGAAAGGAGATTCCAAATGAAACTTGGTTTTGTAAGCGCTATTTTACCCGATCTTTCGCTTGAGGAGGTTGTCCGGTTCGCCTCGGAGGAAGGCTTTTCGTGCGTGGAGCTGATGTGCTGGCCCAGGGGTAAGGCCGAACGGCGATATGCAGGTGTCACGCATGTCGATGTGACCAACTTCGGCAAGGCCGATGCGGCGAATGTAAACGAGTTGCTGGATTCCGCAGGTATTCAAATCAGCGGCCTTGGGTACTATCCGAATCCGCTCACGCCGGATTCGAAGGAAGCGAAAGTGTACACCGACCATCTCAAGAAGGTTATCGCCGCGGCCCGCCTGCTGGGCGTAAATCTGGTCAATACATTCATCGGTCGGGACTGGACAAAATCGGTGGATGATAACTGGCCCCGGTTCAAAAAAATCTGGAAACCGTTAGTTAAATATGCCGAGGACCGGGGCGTGCGAATTGCCATCGAGAACTGCCCCATGTTCTTCACGAAGGACGAATGGCCCGGCGGCAAGAATCTGGCGCACAGCCCCGCGGTGTGGCAGCGCATGTTCGAGGAGATTCCCAGCAGGAATTTCGGGCTGAACTTCGACCCGTCACATTTGGTCTGGCAGCATATTGACTATATCAAGCCGCTCCGCGAGTTCGGCAGCCGGATTTTCCATGTTCATGCCAAGGATGCACGCCTGGACACAGATCGGCTGGACAGGGTTGGGATTCTTGCTACGCCGCTGGAGTATCACAGTCCCAAGCTGCCGGGACTCGGTGACGTTGACTGGGCACGGTTCTTGTCCGTGCTCGGCGATAC
>CAZSOR010000161.1:0-9377 GCA_964608395.1 uncultured Pirellulales bacterium | reverse complement strand
GTGGACTATAACGCGGCCAGCGTCTGCATCATGCCCTACTACCTGCGGCGCTGCGCCGATATTCTAAAGGGCAGCACGGTCAGGGCCAGCACGACCATCGGTTTCCCGCATGGAGGCCATACTACGGCGGTCAAGCTTGCCGAAGCGAAACAGGCTCTCGATGACGGCGGCGAAGAGCTGGACATGGTGGCCAATATAAGCAAGGTCCTCAGCGGCGACTGGGATTATGTCCGGGCCGAGATTAAGGCCGTCATCGATTTAACCCATGCGAGCAATCAGAAGGTGAAGGTTATTTTCGAGAACTGCTTTCTGGATGACCGGCATAAAATCAAACTGTGCGAGATATGCGGTGATTTAAAGGCAGACTGGGTGAAAACATCAACCGGTTACGGCTCAGGCGGCGCGACAATCGAGGACCTCAAACTAATGCGAAAGCACTCGCCTAAGCACGTGCAGGTGAAAGCCGCCGGCGGCATTCGTGACCTGGACGCCCTGCTTGAGGTGCGAGCTCTTGGCGTCACTCGAGTCGGCGCCAGCCGGACTACGGACATTCTCGATGCGTGTAAAATCAGACTTGGGATATCATAGAACAGTTGCGGTTATTTGCACACGGCAAGAATAAGTGTGGACCGTATTCTATAGATTCGTATTGCCTCCATTCTTGCGACTAAATTTTCGGCTTTAATACAATAGTAAGCCCTGTTTTGGTCCTAAAACTCTCTTGTTTACTGCTCAGCAGGTAGACGAATCAGCGAAATTTTTAATGAGTCTGAAATACCGGCCCGGTTTGGCATAAAAAGTCTTGACTTTTAGTTGTGAAAATGGTATCCTATTATCGGCCGCAGGTGTGATGAAAAGCCGCAATAGCGGCATATCGAGATCTTCTCCGATAACACATCAGGCAATGTGGCTGGGAACGCCGGTTATAGTTTTGCCGGTAAATCATTTTTTATGAGGATCAGGGCGTGCTAAAGCAAGCAAAGCAATGGTTTTATTGATTTTTTCTACAGGTAAAAGTCACCTAATGTAAGGGGAGATGTTTTTAGATACAGGCGAACCAGAGCAGAGAATGCGACAAGAATGTATTTTTGGAGGAGATGTAAGTCGAAAAAGTCGATACTTATGTGTTCCGTACTGTAGCAATAATACATTACTTGTTGGTTTGATTTGTTCCTTAACGGGCTTGTCAATTATCGGGATATAGAGGAGTCTGTTAAGTCTGTCCGTGAAGCGAGTTAACGGGAGAAATATGAGAACAATAGTGATAACGAATCAAAAGGGTGGTTGCGGCAAAACAACCACAGCGGTGAATCTCGCTGCCGCTCTTGCTCAGATAGGCCATAGAGTCTTGTTAGTCGATCTTGACCCACAGGCACACGCAACTCTTGGCTTGGGTTATGAGCCTGATACCTTAGAGAAGACCATTTATCATTCTCTCGCCAATAAACAACTTGCAATTTCCAAAGTCATAACGAGCACGAAAGTCAAAGGCCTTGATCTGGTGCCGAGTAATATCCTGTTAGCAAAGGCTCAAACCGAGTTGAATGCTGAATCCCGAAAAGAATTCATTTTGGCCGACCGGCTCAAAACGGTCAGCGGCAATTATGATTTCTGCGTTATCGATTGCCCGCCATCGCTGGGTCTTTTAACTTACAACGCCCTTGTTGCCAGCACTGACGTCATAGTGCCTGTTCAGGTACATTACTACGCATTAGAAGGCCTAAAGCAGCTACTTGAGACAGTGAAGACAGCCAGAAAACGATTCTACCCGTGTTCGGTGAAAATCCTGGGTATATTGCTGACCTTCGTAGAGGGCAAGGCCACGTTAAGCCATCAAGTGGAACAGCAGATGAGACAATTTTTCGGTAATCTGGTGTTCGACACGGTTATTCACAGTACCATAAGCCTGGCCGAAGCGCCCAGCGCCGGTGAGTCGATTATAACTTATGCTCCGGAGAGCAAAGGAGCTTCCGATTATATGGCATTGGCTGAGGAGGTGACCGATCCGGAGTATAAGAGGAAAAGGAGGCTGCCGAAGGAAGTCTCGGCAATTGTCGATGAGGTCGAAAGTATGAAAGAGGCCGGTGTGCTAAAGCTTTCGGTCACAAAAGAGCCTCATAAAGCAAGTCCCCAGCCTGCCCAACCTATAAAAACCATCAAAAGGAAATTCAGCTTTCTGTCTGTCGCGGCAATTATTTTGGTTATCATCGTTGTTGCTTTAATGATCATTCTGGACATGACCAACGAACCGCCGGTGGCAAAGCCCGAGTATATAACAGTGCAGGAGGACGAGCCGGTGTCGATTACTTTAATGGCCAGTGATTTGAACGGAGACCGGCTGACCTATCATATAGTGACAGGTCCTTCTCACGGGAAATTGAGCAGCACAGGACCCAGCGTGACATATACCCCGGAGTCGAATTATAACGGCAAAGACAGTTTTGCTTTCATGGTGAACGACGGCGCCGTGGATAGCAACACGGCAAGCATTTCGCTTGCAATAGAGGCGGTTAACGATCCTCCGATAGCAAATCACCAGTCCGTGATGACAAGATTAGACAGGTCTGTGTTTATTAACCTGACGGGTAGCGATGTAGAAAGCAATAAATTAAAGTATGCTATCGGCACGCAGCCCGGACATGGCTCGCTGACCTTCGGCTCGGACTTTGATACGAGCGGAAAACTCACCTACACGCCCGATGCTAATTTTACAGGCAAGGACCGTTTTACTTTTAAGCTGAATGATGGTGATATGGACAGCGCCGCGGCAACGGTAACGCTCAATATGACCCCGAATCATGTACCGATGGCAAACCTTCAGTCGGTGATTACGGCAGAGGACACACCAACGGCCATTAATTTGACGGGCAGCGATCCGGATGGGGACACTGTGGTCTACAGCGTCGTATCGGTTCCATCTCATGGAAGTCTAAGCGGGACGGCACCGAACCTGACTTATTCGCCCAATAAAAATTTCAACGGGCCGGACAGCTTTACCTTCAAGGTCAACGACGGGACGGTGGACAGCGCTCTTACAAGTGTGGCGATTACTATTTCTCCGGCAAATGATCCTCCGACAGCCAACAACATCGATATTACGGCGATGGAAGACATGCCGGCACCTGTTTTATTGGTGGGAATCGATCCGGACGGAGATTCGTTGACCTATAGTATAGTGACGCAACCTTCTAAAGGAACCCTAAGCGGGACAGAGCCGAACATGACCTACGCACCCAATACGAATTTTAATGGGTTGGACGGTTTTACTTTTAAAGCGAGTGACGGCAAAATGAACAGCATTCCGGCAACCGTATCGCTTGTAGTCACTCCGGCCGATGACCCGCCCATAGCCAATGCTAATAATGTGACGGTGCCGGAAGACGCGGTAACGCACATTTTGCTCACAGGCAGCGATCCGGATGGAGACCCACTGACCTATAGCGTGCTAAGGGCTCCTACCCATGGGACCCTGAACGGGACAGCACCAAATCTGATTTATACGCCCGATCCGAATTTCAGCTGGCTGGACAGCTTTACCTTCAGGGTCAGCGACGGTAAAACGGACAGCGTTCCTGCGACAATATTAGTCTCGGTAGCTGCGTCCAACGACCCGCCGACGGCGAAAGATGACAAAATCGTAACACAGGAAGATACCCCGGCGACAATTGATGTGCTGGCGAATGATATCGAGGTGGACAACGAACTGCTAACGATAAGCGACATTAATCAGGGCAAGGGCGGCTCAGTCACGATAAACAAGGACGGCACGCTCACCTATACGCCGAAGGAAAACTTCTACGGCACTGACACATTCACTTATACTGTTACGGACCGGGCAGGTGAAAAGGATGCCGCTAAGGTGACAGTTGAAGTCAGCGGGGCGAACGATCCGCCGGTAATTACTTCAAATCCTGCTACTAAAGCTATGGTGGGAATATTGTACAGCTATAATGTTAGGGCTGAAGAGCCGGATAAAGAAGATAAGCTGACTTACTCCTTAATCGCCCAACCTGCCGGCATGAAGATCGATTCGCTGAACGGCTTAATACAGTGGATGCCTATTGAAACTCAGCAAGAAACTTATAATGTAGTAGTTAAAGTCGTGGATAGCAACAGTGTTCCGGCTTCAGCTACTCAGGAATTTACCGTAAGTGTAAATCCGACACCACCCAAGACCGCTACCCTGACGATCGAGGATGGCTATGATCAGAGAAGCAGAAAAGCATTATCTGTGGATGGTAAAACCGATAGTGTTAAAGTTAGTGACGACAAGCGGCAGGCAATCTTAGCCGGTTCATATATATCCTATGATTTTTCAGGTGTGTCTATCCCGAGTGGTGCTACAGTATCATCGGTTGTTGTTTACGTGGAACACTTCGAGGATGAAAAGTTAATCCCCGGCAAGATACAGTGGCACATTGGGACAGGCTGGCCAAATAACCCGAAGATCTGGATCTCGACAGATGCCCCGGTGCGCAAGGGACAGAAAAATGAGGCGGTTGACTCATGGGACATCACAAGTTTTGTCAATACACCTGAGAAGGTAAGCTCGCTTCAGTTGCAGATTATGAATAATGACACCGCTTCCAGGAAGACGGCGTCGATTGATTACGTCTATGCCGTAATTGAATGGGACTGGCCTGCTCCCCAAAAATTGTTCGAGCGTCAACCTGAATCTGAATCTGATTCTGATCTTGTCGAATATAAAATAGCCACGGATCACTATTAATATCAGTGATATCTGGAGGATGTGGTAAAAGCAGTCTTGGGCGGTATTATCTTGCCCGAAAGTTCATGTAAAATCGATCACATCTTTTCTGGCCGGTCGTTAGTCGAAAACTGCGTTTCCATGCTCAAAATCACTGTTTCAGCGTTCGACTCTGCGGTCCGATATATAAATTGAAATCGATACCTGAAAATTGCGTAAAATCGCGGATTTTTTTTTTGACATTACCGCGTTAATCTATTATATTATACTTGTGAGCAGGGTGGTAAGATAATTGAGGGTGTTTGAATTGGCCTCAAGTTCTCGCTCCCCACAAAGACCGATTTTTGCATAGTGCAAACTATAAAGGAACATATTCGGCCGAAAGGATATATGATGTCGACGCATAAAGCAGGTTTGCACAAGGACGTGTCAGCGATTTTTAATGGTGTATGGAATCCAGAGGTAGATAATATTCAAGAGTCTTTTATCGAGCCTGCAGCGAACACTGCTGCTTATGTTCAACCAGGGCTTACGGTTTTTGACGATTGGCCTAAAGAAGCCAGATTCGTATCTATGGTAAAGGTTTTCGTGAAAGCTCCCGGGCATATTTTCTCTTCCAAAAGAAGACGGGAGAAGAAAAGGTTGTTATCTATATCCAAACATTTGCTAATTAACGTACCGAGCTAAAAATACCATATCCCGAACAGTCTTATCCGCTTTTTGCTGTTTGGTTTATATGAATTAATATTTAGGCAAAAAATCATTATTTGAAGAGTATATAGCACATTTCTATCAACTAATAGATGTAACCAGCAAATCGTCCTATAAAAGCCCCGTAAAAACACCTTCTTCTGCTATCCACTGTTTTTTTGCATCGTTTTTCTATTCTGTTAGTCCGTGATTTCATTTGGTCTGCGTAGAATTCTTTGTTTCTTTTCTGAGTTCTGAGGTTCGGACAATTGACATTGGATGCGCGAGGTTATAACATACTAAGTTCTGTTAAGGGATAAGCTCAGAAGTGTTACTGAGCAGATATGAATGGGAAGTCTTTATTTACTTTTTGGAGATTTCGAGATGAATAATTTGAAATTAAAAATATCAAGTGTGTTACTTATCCTGGCAATTACAATCACCGGGCTATCGTCGTTTGTTGCAGGAGCTGAAAAGCCCGCTGCCGCAAAACCTGCCGCTGCAAAACCCAAACCTGAATTTCCACCTTTGGATCAGGTTCTAAAGGATTATAAAAAGGTCGTATCTACTGCTGACGGCCAGAAAAGTCTTTATGATATTTGGACCCGCGAGAAGGATGGCCAGATGCTTGCAGCCTTGCCGTCCGGTTATCAATCAAAGAAGTTCTTTATCGCACTGACCGTTGCAAGCGGCGAAGATTTCGCCGGCTTGCAGGCCGGGGATATGTATGTGTATTGGAAACGGTACGATAAGCGTCTGGCCCTCATCGAACCTAACATTCGAATCAAATCCACAGGTGACCAGGAATCCAAGAGTTCCGTCGAGCGGCTGTTTACCGACCGCGTGATTCTGGACGTGCCCATTGTCACTATGTCGGGCGGCTCTCCCGTGATTGATATGGATGCTTTGCTGGTCGGTCAGGCCGGGAAATTTTTTGGCGCCCGCGTTCGGGTCTCCAATTCCAGATTGATAAATATAAAAAAGGCCAAGGCGTTTCCGAATAACGTTGAGCTGGCCTTTGAAATCCCCACGGGGAATGGGCAACTCCAGACTCTGCACTATTCCATCAGCGTGATTCCCGGAAGAACCGGCTACAAACCACGCAAGGCGGACGAGCGCATCGGGTATTTCACGACCGGCTACCAGGACTACGGGCAGTTTAAGGATCCCGAGACCATGGTACGATATATCAATCGCTGGAATTTGGAAAAGGCGGACTCCTCACTCAAGATCAGTCCTCCAAAAGATCCAATCGTTTTCTATATCGAACATACGACGCCGGTTCGCTATCGTCGCTGGGTCAGGGAAGGCCTTTTATATTGGAATACAGCTTTCGAAAAGGTCGGTATCTCAAACGCGATTGAGGTATATTATCAGGATAAGGGTTCCGGCGCTCATATGGAAAAAGACCCCGAAGACGTCAGATATAATTTCATTCGCTGGCTAAGTAACAACAGGGGCACGTCTATCGGCCCCAGCCGCGTCCATCCCGAAACAGGACAGATTCTGGATGCGGATGTCATTATTACCGACGGCTGGATTCGTCATTTCTGGAGTACTTATCATGAAGTTATGCCGGAGATAGCAATGGAGGGCATGAATCCTGAAACTCTTGCATGGCTGCAGGACCATCCGAACTGGGACCCCCGTATCCGGCTGGCTCCGCCCGCTCAGCGCGAGCATCTGAAAGAAGAGCTTGCTAAACGCGGCCACCTGCCTTATGGGGGGCATCCGATTACACAAGTCAACTCGGAGCTGATAGGCGATGACGAATATGACGGCCTGGCGGGCAGAACGTCTCAGGTTAACGGCCTGTGCACATTATCTCACGGCAAAGCCTTTGATGTTGCAATGTTTAGAATGAACATGGCTCTGATGGCCGGGCAGGAGGATGAGGACGAGAAAGATAAAGATAAGGAAAAGGAGGAAGATAAGGATAAGAAGAAGGATGAGGAAAAGAAAGAAGAGGAAAAGGAACCTATGATAGACGGCATTCCTGAATCCTTCATCGGTCCGATGTTGGCCGAGCTGGCCTGTCACGAAGTCGGGCATACGTTAGGATTGCGGCATAACTTTAAGGCATCGAGCGTCTATACTATGGCTGCGATCAACAGTAAAGAGTTCAAAGGAAAGAAACCGCTTGCTTCTTCGGTTATGGATTACCTGTCCGCTAATATGAATTTTAAGGACGGCGAAGTCCAGGGTGATTACACGATGATCAGCGTCGGCCCTTATGATATATGGGCTATCGAGTACGGTTATACTCAAAACGAGAAAGACCTGAAGCAGATACTGGATCGTGTGGCAGAACCTGAACTGCAGTACGCAACGGATGAGGACACATTCGGTCCCGACCCATTGGCCCGCCGGTATGATTTCAGTAAAAATCCGCTTGACTATGCCAATAACCAGATGCGAATAGTGCGGCATAATCGTGAGCGGATAATCGAAAAGCTCGTGAAAGACGGCGACAGTTGGGCCAAGACCCGCAAGGCCTATGAAATGACGCTCGGCATGCAATTGCGTTCGGTTAGCATGATGGCCAACTGGCTCGGCGGTGCTTATGTCTACCGGGACAAAAAGGGTGACAAGGGCGATCGCTTGCCGATAGAAGTCGTGCCGGCCAAGAAGCAGCGTGAAGCGCTGGATTTTGTAATTGAAAATACGTTCAAGGACGAAGCTTTCGGCCTGACGCAGGATCTTTTACGCCGGATGACCGTGGATAAGTGGTGGGATGACATATCGTCCGTTTTGAGCGATGCGACATGGCCGATTCATGACAGGATCATGGGTATTCAGTCAAATGCACTGGCGATGATGATGTACCCGACGACACTTCGCCGGATCTATGATAATGAGTTTCTGATCTCGGCCGATGAAGATGCGCTGACTCTGCCGGAATTGCTCAATACAATCAGCGACAAAATATGGAGCGAGCTGGATAAGCAGCCGGCAAAGAAATTTACCGCGCGCGAGCCGATGATTTCCAGCCTGCGGCGAAATCTCCAGCGCGAGCATCTGGAGCTTCTGATTGACTTGAGCAGGTCGAATTACATGAGTACGGCAGCATACAAACCTATCGCCAATCTGGTCATGGAAAAACTCCGCCACATCAAAGAAAATAAAATCGATCCGGTTTTAGAGGCGTCCGATGAAAACCTTGATCCCTACACGAGGGCCCATTTGAAAGACGCAAGCATGCAGGTTAAGAAGGCTCTGGAAGCCCATTATGTTTATAGACAGATTTGATTAATAAAGACTTCATACACGCAGCTTATGAATAGAACAGAAAGGAAGGGACTATGAAATCAACGAGAGTGACAGCACTTGCCTTGTTTCTGGCTACTATTCTGATATTAAATACCGCTTCTGCTCAACTATTGAAAATCCCTGAAGTATCCAGGGATAAGGTTATTTGCTTCTCTTTATACACAGTTCAAAACAACATTATGAAGCTGACCGCCCAACTGTATCCGCTGAAGCCTGGCGAGGACAGGAATGTCCGGCTCGAAATCAGGCAGCAGGGAAAATGGAAACAAATCGCCGAAACACAGGTTGTCGAAAAAGGCTGGACGGCCCATTTTCGAGTTGAACGCTGGGATAGCACGAAAGATGTCGAATACCGTGTGTTGCATGGAAAGAACGCATACTATTCAGGCACCATCCGCAGAGACCCGCTCGACAAGGACGTTATCATCGTGGCTGTTTTTACGGGCAACTCGATCTATCCCGGGCATGGAGGAGACATACCAAAAATAGATATCGTCGAGAACATCAAGAAGCTGAATCCCGACCTTCTCTTTTTCTCCGGTGACCAGGTCTATGACCATAACAAGCATTATGCTTACTGGCTCAAGTTCGGCAGAGATTTCGGTGAGATTATCCGCAACACACCGACCGTCACGATCCCGGATGACCACGACGTCGGCCAGGCAAACCTCTGGGGTCATGGCGGCCGCCTCTCACATGTCCGGGCCGG
>CAZSOR010000160.1:0-10789 GCA_964608395.1 uncultured Pirellulales bacterium | reverse complement strand
AAAGCCAAAGAAATAATCGACTCCGGCGAGTACGGCAAAGTTATCGCCGGGACGTTTCAACGCCTCGGCTCGGCTCCGACATGGAGCATCGACAACTGGTTCCTGGACGAGCAGCGCAGCGGAGGAGTGGCGCTGGACCTGCATATCCACGACACGGACTTTGTGCAGTATCTATTCGGGATGCCGAAAGCCGTTTGCAGCGTCGGAGCGAAAGACCCCAGCGGCGGATTATTACATATTTCCACCCAGTACCTTTACGACAATGACACGGCTATCACCGCAGAGGGCGGCTGGGCGATGATGCCTTCGTTCGGATTCGAGATGAGCTTCAACATTGTGCTGGAGAAGGCAACGCTTGTCTACGACCTGACGCGGGAGCCGGCATTCAAAGTCTGTCCGGCTGAGGGAGATGCGTTTACGCCGGAGGTCGAAGAGGGAGACGGCTGGTTCCTGGAAATCGCCCATTTCGCCAAAGCTGTCAGCGGAGCGAAGGTCGAGGAGATAACGACCCTGGCCCAGTCGATGAATTCGGTAAAAATCGTCGAGGCCGAAAAACAGTCGGCAAGCAGGGGAAAGAGAATTTCCGTAGGATCAGGCCCGCGTGCCTGATCTGGTCAACCACATGGGTTGCCCCTATGATACAAAGATAAGAATTTGAATTGGAGAATCGTACAATGAAATGCAAAAATTGGCCGGTAGGAGTTTGCAGTTGGTCGCTACAGACGGATGTTAATGGTGTGGCGGATGCAATGAACAGGATAGGAATTGACACGGTCCACCTGGGAGTTAGAGCTGCACTGGGAGCAGACGGCAGCGATTTCCTTACAGCCGTGCAGAGTAAAAACTGGACCATCAGCGCGACGATGATCGACTTTCCACAAGAGGATTACTCGACGCTGGACAGCATCAAAATCACCGGGGGCGTCGGGCCCGATGAATACTGGGAGCAAAACCAGGAGCTGTTTTTGGGCGCCGCCGACGTAACAGTGAAGCTCGGCGTAAAATACCTCTCGATGCACGCCGGCTTTATCGATGAAAGCGATGTCTCATATTCCGAGAAATTCTACGAACGGATCAGATCTCTGGCCGACGCGGCGGGCGAAAAGAATATTATACTGCTGTTGGAGACAGGCCAGGAAACGGCCAAAGAACTGCGAAGTTTCCTCGAAGAACTGGACCACCCTGCTGTCGGCGTCAATTTCGATCCGGCCAATATGATTCTTTACGACAAGGGCAATCCGATCGAAGCAGTGAAGGTACTGGCGCCCTGGGTTAAGCATATTCACGTTAAGGATGCGAACCGGACGACACAGCCGGGCACGTGGGGCGCCGAGGTCCCCTGGGGTGACGGGCAGGTGCAAACCGAAGCCTTTTTGAACGCGCTTGGAGAAATCGGATTCGACGGCACCCTGGCAATCGAACGCGAAGCCGGCGACGACCGCTTCGGCGACGTCAAGCTGGCAGCCGAAAGACTCGGCAGTTACGGCCAATAAAACACGCTGGAGATTAAGACCCCGGCGGTAAGAATTGGAAAAAGGTTAAGGAGAACAAAATGGATAAGGCCTCGACAAGCGTCAGGATTCGCCTGAGCATTATGATGTTCCTCCAATACATGATGTTTGCCGTGTGGTGGGTGCCCCTGGCGGCCTACCTTACGAATATGGAAATTGAAGGGACATACAAGGCCTGGATCCTTAGCGTCATGCCGCTGGGCTGCCTGCTGGCCCCCGTCTTTTGTATGGTGGCCGACCGTCATTTCGCCAGTCAGAAGGTACTGACGATCCTGAATTTCGGTTGCGCTGTGTTGTTCTTCCTGGGCGCCAGACAGACAAATCCGGCGGCGCTGTTCGTGATCCTGCTGCTGGCGATGCTCTGCTATATGCCGACGTGGAGCCTGACTAATGCCATCGCTATGGCAAATTTCCCATCGGATAAGTTCCCGCAGATACGCGTCTTCGGCTCGATCGGCTGGGTTGCCGCCGCCGTCTTCAGCCTCATCGCCGCGACGAGTCTGTTCGGGGGCAAGGTCCTCGACGGTACGGCGATTCCCCTCTATTGCGGTGCCGGCACAGCTCTAATCGCAGCGCTGCTGAACCTGACACTGCCCAACACACCGCCGCCGGCCAAGGGAAAGGAAGCCTCGGTCGTCGATGCCCTGGGCCTGCGGGCGCTCACTCTTCTCAAAGACCGCAATTTCTTATTGTTCATTATCATCTCGCTGTTGGTCATGATTCCGTTCACCATGTACTTCTCGCTGGGCTCTCAGTTCTTCGAAAGCCAGGGATTCAAGCAAGTCACGGCAACTATGAATCTCGGGCAGTTCGTTGAGATATTCCTTATGCTTCTCGTACCATTGGCCCTGTTGCGGTTCGGCGTCAAGTGGACGATGGTGGCCGGACTGGTGGCACTGGCGATACGCTACTTCGCTTTGTGGGGCGGAGTCGCAGCCAGCCAAACCTCCCTGTATTACATAGCGATCCTCGTGCACGGAATCATTTTCGGCTTCTTCTTCGTCGGCGGCCAGGTCTATGTCGACAAGAAGGCTCCGCCGGAGATCCGCGCTCAGGCACAAGGATTGATTGTCCTGATCTGTTTCGGCGTCGGCATGCTGATCGGCACCTTCTTCAATGTCGAATTGATAGAACGCTACACTACCGACGGCGTATGTAACTGGAATCCGGTCTTCGTTATCAATGCCATCCTCTCGGCCATCCTGGTAGTGGCCCTGTGTGTCGTCTTCCGAGATGATGTCAAGCAGGTTTCGGAGCCGGCATCCGCCAACTAAAAGCTACAGTCATAGCCTAATATAGTTTAAGGAGATCAAAATGGAATGGAAACTGTACTTCGCCCTGAGCTTCGTAATGTTCATGGAGTACGCGATCTGGGGCGCCTGGATGCCGGTGCTCGCGGCACGGCTTGTGGGACCGTTGAAAATGAGCGGCAAACAAACCGGATGGATCTATGCCACCCTGCCGCTGGCCTGTATCGTCTCGCCGCTCGTCGCCGGGCTGCTCGCCGATAAATATCTCAACACAGAGTGGATTCTCGGAGGTGCGCACCTTATCGGCGCCGTTATGCTGTTTCTGGCGGCCCGAAAGACAACTTTCAAGGGCCTCTTCACAGTTATGATTCTCTATTGCCTATGCTATGCAGCCACCCTGCCGCTTGTCAATGCAGTGCTTTTTGCAAATGTTTCGGACGTCGGCACCCAAGGCAAAATATTCCTCTGGGCACCGGTTGCATGGGCCTTGATCGGCTGGTCCCTAACCGGCTGGCGATGGATATTCAAGACCGGAGAGAAAGGAGCCGACTGCCTCTACCTCGGAGCCATTCTTTCGGTCATTATGGGAATCGGATGTCTCGTGCTCCTGCCGGCAATGACACCGTCTGGAACGGGCGAGATTCCAATTATTAAGGCTATGGCGCTTCTCACGAATGCCAACTTCCTGCTCTTTATAATAATCTCAATGGTCTTCTTCGGCCTGATGCAATTCTATTTTCTCGGCACGGCACCGTTTATGCAGGACATGGGCATCCCCAGCAAGAACGTCCCGGCCGCAATGGCCATCGCACAGGCCGTCCAGGCGGCGGGCACCTTCTTTTTGATGGCCTTTTTCCTCGATAAACTCGGCCCGAAATGGACACTGCTCATCGGAGCAACGTTCTGGTTCCTGCTGTATCTCGTTTATATCAGCGGGAAACCGCGATGGCTCATAGTTGCCGGCCAGTCTTTCCACGGCATGGCCTACGTGCTCTTCGTCATCGTCGGCCAGATATTCGCAAACAGTCAGGCTTCTGAAGACATACAGAGTTCTACGCAGGCGATGCTTTTCGCCGCTACTTCCGGTATCGGCCTGTTCATCGGCACGCAGTTCGCCGGCATAATTATGGATAAGTTCAGAAAAGAAGGTAAGTTCCAATGGCGTCCAATCTTCATGGTGCCTGCAGGGATAGCACTGGTATCTATTTTGGTGTTCCTGTTATTCTTCAAGGGATAAGCGCCGCCTTTTTAAGATTGCGAGAAACAGTGTTAGCTCGGTGTCTATAGGCGATGAGGTTTCTATATGATCAGGGATGAGAATGTCGCTCAGTAAAACCGTGAATTCATTTATTAGACGGCAGGACCTCATCCACCTTGCGATTTTATTAGTCATCGCTCTTGGAATAGGCTTATACCTGATTGCCACAACCGTTGTGATCACCAGGGACGGTGTATGGTATATCCAGCAGGCAGGGAGGTTTTCGAGCGAACCGCAGAACGTTATCAAAGGGCTTCCCTTCGGATATCCGTTTCTCATTTTCGCTGCCCATAAACTTGTCAGCTCGTTATGCGGCAGTTCATCATTGTTTACGTGGATATACTCGGCTCAAAGTATCACATTGTTGTGCCGGCTGCTTGCGTTAATCCCCTTATATTTCATTGGAAAACTTCTGGTCGGAGACAAGAGAAGTTTCCAGGCAATATTTATCCTCATAATTCTGCCTTATCCTGCAGAGTTTGTAAGTGACTTATTGAGGGAATGGCCTCACCTTCTGTTTCTGGCTTCGGGCTTTTTGTTTTTGATCTGGGCAGTAAAACAGGGTAAATGCTGGATGTTTGGAGCGGCCGGTTTAGCCGCCGGACTCGGGCATATAATCCGGCCCGAATGCGGACAATTGCTTATTTATGGAGCCTTATGGATAGTTATCAGGCTCTTTTCGCCGAAACCGGGTATGAGCAGACCCAAATTGCTCTGTGCATTGTCCGTTCTTCTAATCGGCTTTGCAATCCCTGCCGCTCCATACATGACTGCAAGGAAGCAATTCCTGCCACAAAAATTGAAGGCCTTGATCAGTTCTGCCGACCATCAGGAATCGGGGGAAATCCAGGAACCTGAAACCAATAGCGACAATAACATATATATAGCCTCCAGTATGCCAGGTAAGATAGCAAAAGCAATTGGCGAACTCGCCGGAGCAATGAGCGAGAATCTGATGTACTTTTTTGTACCGGCATTGGTGATCGGCATTTATTTTCGTTTCCGCAAACAATCTCCAGCAACGGAAATAGAAAAATTTTTCGTGCCTGCTTTTGTAGCGCTCAATGTCGTTATGCTGATTACACTATATTACTCCTGGGGCTACATCAGCAGAAGGCACTGCTTCCCGTTAGTTGCTTTCACTATTTTCTATGTACCCATCGGCCTGGAAGTATCGGCCGGCTGGCTCGCGGATCGATTTTCCAAATCCCGGCCGGCATCGGATCATGACCGTCGGCTGTGGTTCTTTATTCTGTTGATAACCGGCACGGCTATTTGCATGCCCAAGCTGTTGAGGTTCTCCGTCTCAGACAAGCAAGGTTATAGAACCGCCGCAGCGTGGCTCAGGGAAAACACCGCCCAGGAAGACCTGATCGCCTCGCCGGACAGCCGGATAACTTTCTACGCCGAGAGAAAGGGACTCATCTACGATACCACCCCCCCCACCCAGACCAAATATGTCGTGATCATTGTCAGGAACGAGAACGAAAAACCCGACTTTGCCAAAGCTGCGAAAGAAGAATATTCAGTATGGATGGATAAACACAAGAAGAACAAGAAACTTGTAATTTACAAAATGCCCTTATAAAAGCCCTGCCATCTGCTCGAAGTTTTGTCAGAGGTTTTTTCCATGTGTTTTTTGTGAAAAAATCGCAAATAATGGCGGAATCAAAAAATTAAAATAATTTTTATTTTTTTGTTGACAAATACTATGCTCCATAGTACTTTGTCATAGAGTAGGAACAAACAAGGTTCACTTTAAGATAAGGGGATTCGTCTTATGAGCGGCAAATTGCTTGACGATCTGGGGCAGCTCCAGCGTGCGGTTATCGAGGTGGTCTGGGAGCTTGGTGAGGCAAGCGTCCACCAGGTACGCAAAGAGCTGGCTCACAAAAAGAAGCTGGCGTACACGACTGTTCTGACCGCGATGCAGAAGCTGGAGAAGGCCGGCTGGCTCCGGCATCGCACCGAAGGGAAGGTTTATATCTATGCTCCGACGCGGACACGCGAGCAGGCCGGCGACAAATCGGTTCGCAAGTTCATCGAGCGAATCTTCGACGGGGACGCCCTGCTGATGTTCCAGCATCTGATGCGGCAGAGCAAACTCAGCGACAAAGAGCTTGGGGAGCTTCGAAAAATGATCGACAAAAAACGAAAGGAGAGGAAAAAATGACAGGCGAGATATTCTCAGCGGAATCTTTTTTGTGGAGCTGCCTCTGGCAGAGCACGATTTTCCTCGTGGCCGGACTGTCGGGCAGTCTTCTACTGCGGCGTCATTCGGCAAGGGCGCATCGCGTGCTGTTTCTGGCAATGATCGCAGCAGTAATCGTGCCGGCTGCAAGCACATTGGTCAAGCACTATGAATTAGGTCTTTTCGCAGCCGAACCGGCTGTAATCCAACGATCGACCAAAAACCTGGCCATACACGAAGCGACCGGAATCTTTTCCAACGAAGTTATAGAGCGCAGCCCTGCTTCTATTAACGAAAATCTACACTCAGTCACAACCGTTTCGGAAGCTGCAAAATTCCCCTGGCGTTCGGCTTTGTTATACGCCTGGATTGCAGCAAGTCTGATTTTAGCTATAAGGCTGCTTGTAACATTTGTATTGGGCGTTCGCCTTCTGCGCCGAGCGATGCCTTTGAATAACGAAAAGATCGAACAAGCAATCGGCCTTGCAAAATTGAAGCTTGGAATAAACAAGGATGTGAAGATTTATAGCAGCACAAATATTCAAAGTCCCGTTATATGGTGCTGGAGGCGCAGGCCCGTTCTGCTGGTACCGAGCTCTGCCGGGCAATTCGATAACCGAATCGACTGGGCCGGAGTGCTGTGCCATGAATTGGCCCATTACAAACGCCGGGACTACCTCGCTGGATTGTTGGCGGAACTGATGGTTTGTTTGCTGCCGTGGCACCTGCTCTTATGGTTGGCGAAATCGCATCTGATAAGCCTCAGCGAGCAGGCATGTGACGACTGGGTCGTAGCTTCCGGCCGGCCCGGCACCGATTATGCTGAATCGCTGCTCAATCTGATACCAGTAGGACAAATGGCCTTCGTGCCTGCTGTGGTCAGCAGCAAAAGAGGTCTGGCAGGCAGGGTTCGCCGCATCCTGAAGGATAGCTGTGGCAACCCACGCGCCGGCGGGGCATGGGCTTGGGTCGTGAGTATTGTGGCAATAGGTCTGGCTATCGGTGTTGCCCTTGCACAAACTCGCCCTGCTGAGCCATTTCTCGAAGGCGAAGCTAACGGTAACATCGAACAGGCCAGGCATCACGAGAGAGAGCAAACGCCCCTACATCCAATTGGTATGGAAGGACATGCGGCAGTCACAACATCGGACATGAGCAGGCTCATCGCGGCCCTTTCGAGCATTGAGTGGAGCGGAGAACGCGAACATGCTGCAATCACAATCAGCAGAATTGGAGCCGGAGCCCAAGCTGCTATCCCGGCTCTCATCGAACGGCTTGAGGATGAAAAATGGCACGTCCGCAGGGCCGCGGCAACTGCACTGACCAGTATGGGACCCACTGCGGGACCGGCTGTCCCCGCGCTAACGAAGGCACTCACTGACGAGGAGTGGCAGGTCCGCAGGGTAGCGGCGGAAGCGTTGGCGTCGATAGGAACCGCATCGAAACCTGCGGTCCCGGCCCTGATCGAGCTGCTGGGTGATGAAGAGTGGCAAGCGCGCCGAGCTGCCGCCGAGGCACTGGCCGCGATTGGGCCGGCATCTGCTTCTGCGGTGCCTTCTCTGATCGTGGCGCTGGATGACGAGGAATGGCACGTCCGCCGGCGAGCTGCCGAGGCACTGGCAGCGATAGGATCAGCATCGAAACCTGCTACGCCACGACTGGTTGCAGCGCTAAACGACGAGGAATGGCAGGTTCGCAGGCCGGCAGCCCTGGCGCTTGGCGCAATTGGTCCGGCTGCAGCCAAGGCAATACCCACCCTGATCAAGAGGCTCGATGACCCTGAGTGGCAGGTCCGCTATGCGGTCACGGATGCCTTAGAGAAAATTTCCGCCGGAGACAAATCCTCTGTTCCCGAGATCATTGAGGTCTTATTGGATCAGGAATGGAAGAAGCGTCAAAGCGCCGCACAGGCACTGCAAATATCCCTGCAAGAGGACAAGCTCTGAAGATGGTTTTCGTGATGAGTTTCGAAAATTCCACAACGCGAGTACTAAGGATTCAAAAATTGAAATGGAGGCAACTTATGAGCACACGAGTAGTTAGTCGATTGTTGATCATATTGTTAGTTATTCTGTTTTCGTCAAAAGCTCCGGCGGCAAATGAAAAGCTTGCGTTCTGGGACGTTCAACGCAAGGGTGCGAACGGAGATGCTATGAATCCGGATGCATGGTTCAAGGCCGCCGCGGACGTCGGGATCGAATTTATTCGCCTTGCCCCGGTGACTTGGGAGTCCCAGGGTCGGGACTTTCTTCTCGGGAATGCTGATAACTTCACCGTCATTCCTGACCGGGATTATGCTAAGCTCAAGAATGCTCTTGATACCGCCCATAGACACAAGGTCAAAATCGTGCTGACGATGTTCAGCCTGCCTGGAGCGCGCAATCGCCAGTTTAATGACTACAAGTTCGACTACCGCCTTTGGACCGATGAAAAATACCAGGAGCAAGCCCTTGCCTTCTGGAAGGAACTGGCCGGACGACTCAAGAATCATCCGGCCATCGTGGGATATAATCCCCTGAACGAGCCACACCCGGCCCGAAAGGATGGGTTCGAGGATGGAAACGAGAAAGGCTTCGAACAATGGCTAACACAGCACAAGGACACTTCGGCCGATCTCAACCGGTTCAATCGGCGTGTGGTGAAGGCGATCCGTTCAGTGGATTCCGAAACGCCCATCATCCTCAACTGCTGGTTCCACTCGTCGCCGGATGGATTCCGGTATCTGGATTCCGTTGACGACAACGCTGTGCTGTATGCGTTCCATTTCTACGAACCGTGGGTGTTTGCCACCTATCGCGTCAACAAGGGACGATTCTCCTATCCCGACAAAATGCCCGTCGCCGGATCGGATGCGACGGAGCCATGGACACGGGCCGATATCCGGCGGCGAATTCAACCGGTGATCGATTGGTCGAAGCGACATGGAATGCCCGCCTCGCGGATTATCGCCGAGGAATTCGGATGCGATCGCCGCGTTTCCGGCGCCAAGGCGTATCTCGAAGATTCGATCGACACGTTTAATGACCATAAGTGGCATTGGGCGTTCTACTCCTTCCGCAGTTCCGGCTGGGACGGCCTGGACTATGAGCTGGGCACGGAGAAGTTAGGCTGGAAATATTGGCAAGAACGGGAAAAAGGCATCGCCCACGAAGCCCTCATTAAACGGCATGATAATCCCTTGTGGGACGTGTTCAAGCGAGAATTCACCTCGAAAAAAATATCCGCGCCCAAGGTTGACTCCATCACAAATCCGAAGGTACGCGAGCTGATCGAGGCCTTGGGCAGCGATGAGTGGAGGCAGCGTGAAGAAGCAGCCAACAATATCTGGGCGATGGGCATCGAGGCCAAAGCCGCCATCCCCTTCCTCATCGAACGGCTGGAGGACGAAGAATGGCACATCCGCAAAGCCGCCGCAAGTGCCCTATCGCGCATGGGACCGGAAGCAAGCCCGGCTGTTCCTTCTCTGACTAAGGCGATTACCGATGAGGAGTGGCAGGTCCGCAGGCCCGCCGCCGAGGCCCTGGCGGCAATCGGGCCGGCCTCAGAACCGGCTATATCCAATCTCATTATCGCGCTCGATGACGAAGAATGGCACGTTCGCAAGGTAGCTGCCCAAGCGCTGGCGGCAATCGGTCCGGCTTCTAATCCAGCGGTTCCAAAGCTCAACGAGGCCCTTAATGACGAAGAATGGCAGGTCCGCAGGCCCGCCGCCGAGGCGTTGGCCGCAATCGGGCCGGCGTCAAAACCGGCGGTCTCGACACTCATCGAACTGTTGCGTGACGAAGAATGGCAAGTGCGAAAGGCCGCCGCCCAGGCACTCGGCGCGATCGGCCCTGACGCCGTCAAATCGATATCCGCCTTGAAAGAAGCGCTTGATGACTATGAGGAACAAGTCTGCGATGCAGCAGCCGAAGCATTGAAAAAGATCAACCGAGCCAGTCCATAGAATCCACAAGAGAATCTCTCCCAGTCGATACAATTAATCATGTGAACATAAAGATTTCCGTCCTCTGAGGATGGAAATTTTTATTACTGGACGATTGTTCCGGCAGTCGGAGAAAGCAAGGCGAGAAAATATTTTCAAAAACTACGAATTTTTTCGTTGACTTGTACGAAGATATTCGTATAGTTTTGCCGATATAGGAAATGAAAGAGATTTTTAGGAGATTTATGATGGCGAGACGCAAAAGTTCCCGGCCGACCGACAGAGAGTTGACCATCCTGCGCATCCTTTGGGACAAGGGGCCCAGCACGGTTCGGAATGTCAATGAAGCGATGAACGAGGATGAGAACACCGGCTACACGACGACTTTGAAACTCATGCAAATCATGGCGGAAAAAGGGCTTGTGCTCAGGGACGATTCTCAGTTCAAGCATGTATATCGGCCGGCCCTGACGGAGGAAAAGGCCCAGAAGCAATTGGTCGGCGATCTGCTGGACAGGGCATTTTCCGGCTCGGCGGAAAAACTCGTTATGCGCGCGCTATCGGCCAAGAAGGTCTCGGCAAAAGAATTAGCGAGCATCAGAAAAATGCTCGATGAATTTGAGGGAGAATAATCAAAATGGCACTGGAGAATAT
>CAZSOR010000159.1:0-10812 GCA_964608395.1 uncultured Pirellulales bacterium | reverse complement strand
AACTACTCGCGTAAGGCTGTCGCGTATCTGCCGACAATCGAAGTTCAGGGCATGAGGAATCCCGTCGTTCAGGTCATCGACGAGTCGAACGGCGAAATCGTCTATACCCTGCGTATCAACGGGACATCCTGGAATCCAAAGGTTTTCAAGATAGAAGAATACACGATCAAAATCGGTCGGCGGGGAACCGGCGAAATGAAAACACTAACAGGAGTCCGGCCGCTCGCGGTAGGCGAGAGCAAGAAGATAAGTGTGAAATTCTGAAAATGTTCAGACAACTTAACCGTAGATGAAAGGAGATGAGAAAGATGAAATGTTCGATTAAATTTTGGATATTGATTATCGCAGCGATGATATGCCTTTTTGGCGAACGGATCAAGGCCGAGCCGTGGGTGGTCCTCGAAGGCAAAGAAGGCCCGGGCAAGGGAAAGCACGTTGTCTTTCTCATTGGCGACGAGGAATACCGCTCGGAAGATTCCATGCCCCAGCTCGCTAAGATACTGGCGGTGCACCACGGCTTCAAATGTACGGTGCTTTTTGCCATAAACAAACAAACGGGCGAAATCGATCCGCAGACGCTGGATAATATCCCCGGCCTGGAAGCTCTGGAAACAGCGGACCTGATGGTAATGTTCCTGCGTTTTCGCGAGCTGCCTGATGACCAGATGAAGCGTATTATCGACTACACCAACTCAGGCAAACCGATTGTGGGGCTGAGAACCTCGACGCATGCGTTCAACTATGTAAAGCACAAAGACAGCCCTTATGCCAAATACAGCTTTAACAACAAAGAACTTGACGGCGGTTATGGGCGACAGGTCTTCGGCGAGACATGGATTAGTCACTATGGAAATCACCAAAGAGAAAGCACGCGCGGCCTGATCGTCAAAGGCATGGGAAATGAATTAATTGCCAGGGGCATCGATGATATCTGGGGCGAATCCGATGTTTACGGCCTTACGACGCTGACCGGTGACAGCAGGCCGCTGGTCATGGGGCAGGTTCTTTCCGGCATGAATCCGAAAGACAAACCGAATCCGGACAAGAAACTGGTCCCCATAGCCTGGACCAAAACGTACACCGGCGAAAAAGGCAAAACCGCCCGCATATTTACCACGACGATGGGACATTCGTTCGATCTCAAGAGCGAAGGTTTCCGACGGCTGCTCGTAAACGCCTGCTACTGGGCGATAGGCATGGAAGATAAAATCCCAGCCAATAGTAAGGTTGATTTTGTAGGTCAGTACAAACCGAACAAAATCGGTATGGGCAAGCACAAAAAAGGCCTGAAACCCTTGGATCACAAGCTTCCGTAGAGCTTTGTGTCGCGGGCATCTTGCCCGCGGTTCGAAGGCGCTCGCGCCTTCGAACCGAACCTGTCCATCCTATGGCTACTTTTTGCCTCCGACGCTGAACAGGTGAGAATAGGTACGCAGATACATTCTTCCGCCGGCGATGGCCGGCGTGGCGTGGCTCTTCTCTCCCAGGGGATTGACCGCCAGCAGTTCGTAGGTCTCGGCAGCCCGGAGGACGACCACGTCGCCATCCATCGTAATGCAGTAAAGTTTGCCGTCCGCCCAAACCGGTGAGCCAAAGAATCTGCCGGCGGGCTTCTCCTGCCAGAGTTGCCGGCCTGTTGCGCTGCGCAGACATGAGACGTCCCCCTTGTCATGAAACGTAAACAGTAAACCGTCTTTAGCCACCAAAGTCGGGACATAAGGCATAGAGCTGCTTTCAATCTTGTATGCCTCAGAGGGCTGGATGGATTTATCACTTGTGCCGGGCCGAATCGCTGTCAATAGCTTGCCCGTACCATAATCACCGCAGGTACCAATCAATAATCCGTTTGCTATCACAGGTGAGCTTACGACTCGACTGACGAACGCCGAGTCCAGTTCCCATATAACCGTTCCCGCCAGAGGATCGACACCGGTCATTCCGTGGGCCAGGCTTGTAAATACCAATTGCGCATCCCCTTCTTTGGGTTGGTAAATACAGGGTGTCGAGTAAGATGTCTTGGAGCTGGTTTTTCGCTCTAATGTCCAGCGAGTCCGGCCGGTCTTGCGATTGACTGCAAACCAGGCGCTTTTTGCATCTTTGGCGTTACCCTCGTGCTCATGAGTAAAAACCACGATATCATCGTAAACGATTGGTGAACTACCGGCGCCATGCTGGCAACGGACACCTTCGAACGTGCGTTTCCATATTTCATCGCCCTTATGATTTAATGACGCGAGAATAGTTTCTTCAGGACTTGTGAAGAGCACATAGACGTTCTCGGCGTCAACCGCCGGCGTTGCCGTAGCAAAGCTGTTTAGTTTGTTCGGGTGGTATTTGCTAAGCGAATATTCCTTTTGCCACAAGACTCCGCCGTCGGAGACACTAAGAGCCAGAAGCACGCTGTGTTCCGCTTGTTGGTCGCCGCCTGTTACGAATAATTTGTCGCCCCAGAGCACGGGCGAGGAATGTCCCCCTCTTGGCAGTTCGATTTTCCAGTTGTAATCTTTTTCCATCCACTTGACGGGGATTGTCTTTGCGTCGCTGATGCCCTGCCCGTTAGGCCCGCGAAAGCGCGACCATTGCTGTCCCTGCGAGACCGACGTTGATAAAATAGACATTAACAATGAGAACCCAAGTCCCGCTGCCTTCAGGAATCTACGGCGTGTAAAAAAAATATCGCTCATAAGTTACGTTTCTGGCATTAAAGTTGGTGTTAACTATTTAGCTGCTGCGGCCAGGCCCTCGTTCGCCGCGGCACGAATGTACGCTTCATCCGGCCCGCTGCGTGTATCGCGCAAATTCGTGTATATCTTCACGGCCGGCTCTTTTTTACCGGCCTCAAGAAGCCGCTCCGCAAGCAGCAGGCAGGCCTTGGTGGCGGTGACTCGCTCGTATGTCCCCTCGGCGTTCGCCGCCTTGAGCAGCAAATCCACCGAGCCGGCGTCGCCTATATTCGCCAGAGCCCAGCCTGCCGCCAGGCGAATCTCACGATCATCGTCACCCACGGCATTCTTTAGCGCACCGACTGACTCGGCATCCCGGACCACACCGAGATTTTGAATAATCGTCAGCTTCATTTTGCCATAGATTTTTGGCAAGGCATTTCGTAGCTGCCCGGCGGCACCGTTACCAATAGCAACAAGCGCCTGGGCGGCAGGCTCATAAAGCTCCTCGTCCTCCAGCATTTTGCCGAGTTCGGGGGCGACCTCTTTGCCGCCTGCTACCTGTAACTGCTGGATAAGATACTTCTGAACAGATTTAGGTCGGTTCCCACCGAGTTGCGAAGCCAGAGTTCTGGCAAATGCCTGCCGGGATTTTTCTTTGCCCGGTTTGCACATTTGCACGGCTAAGCAATGAAGTGCATACCGCGGTTTGACGTCATCTCCCCGGCCGGGTTCGAGAAGCATGCCGATCAGTGCGAGGAGACTTTTTCGGCCGCCCTCGTATATCTGAGAGACAACGCTATCAACTGTTTCCTTGTCGATATTGCTGAGCAGGCCCCGTTCATCCGGATCAGGAAGCCTGTTGATAATTTCTGCAAGAGCGGAAGATTGTTTTGCCATAATCATTATCCTTTCTACAGACTAAGTTTGCTCGAAGATTCTTATAAATGCCAGGGCGCACGCATCGGCTGGTTGACGAGCCGGTTGGCTTCTTCGTCGCCAATGAATTGTTCTTTGACAGGGTCGTAGCGAAGCTTTCGCCCGGTACGGATAGCAATATTTGCCAGATGCATCAGCGTAGCACTTCGATTAGCCGCATCGGCGTTGCCGCCGGCACGTTTGCGCGTCTTAACAGCTTCGGCGAACCTTATAAGCGGCTCCGGGTCCGGCATCTCCTTAATCTTCTTCTGGTCCTCTTCGCTCAAATCGCTCAGGAGAACTTCACGGGCCTGCTTACGGTTGTACGGCTCGCCCCATTCCCGGCTGTCAAAAACGAACGTCATCCCGTCGGCGTATTTCAACTCGACCCAGCCCCACATACCGCAAGCTTCCTGATGTGCCGGTGGAGCATAAGCTTCTATCTCGACCGGACTGGTATCATCCTTGGCATAGACCCACTGTACCGGGTCGTAATGATGCTGTCCCATATCGGTCAGGCCGCCCCCTTCGTAGTCCCAATAACCGCGGTGCGTGCCGCCGTGACGATGCGGGTGATAGGGCCGAAGCGGTGACGGGCCGCAATAGAAATCCCAGTCGAGGCTCTTCGGTATCGGCTGCGGCTGGGCATTGACCATGCCGCTCCACTGCTTAACCTTCAGGCCGCCGCTCTTTATATGCACGCCCTTACAGTTTTTCTTCAAAAGGCCGCTCGCCATAATCTTGTGAATCAGGATGTCGTTCGGATTCCTGCTGCGGTCGAACCTTCCGAATGTCCCCACCTGAAAGATGCGATTGTAGCGTTTCTCGGCCTCGGCTACGGCACGGCCCTCGGCGATGAATCGTGTCATCGGTTTCTCGCAAAGGACATCCTTGCCGGCTTCCATTGCAGCGATGGAGATCAGAGCGTGCCAGTGAGGTGGTGTTGCGATTGCGACCACGTCGATGTCCTTACGCTCCAACACGCGGCGAAAGTCTTTATATATGGTCTTGTTATCTTCCCTGCCGACAAACTTCACGTCGCATATGGCGAGTTTTTTTGCCTCCAGCCCCATTGCGTTGAATGTGCCGTTGCCCCGGCCGCCACAGCCGATTAGCGCCCCGCCGAAAGTTTCGCTGGGCGGCGTATTGTTCGGACCTCCCAGAACGTGTCTCGGTACGATTGTAAAAACCGTAGCTGCTCCAATCGAACCTTTAATAAATTGACGCCTTGTTACCTTTTCAGTTTCTGGCATGATATGCTCTCCTTCGAATCTGGCATAATAAATTTCACGCTCTCCAGGGGCGCTGCCGGTTTCCAACGGCTTTTATTGTATCCGCTGCAATAATAGAATCTTCAATCACCTGAAAATCAAACATTCCCACGCAAATAAAGTCGGCGCCGTTTTCGAATGCATACTTGAAACCATCCCTCGGATGAATGGCGCCGGCTGCCAATACCTTAAATGCAATCCATGGTTTATCGACCTTCCTCATAAATTCTATCGTCTTGTCCGGTGTCATGGACCAGTAGTTGTCGGTTCCGTTGTCAACAACGTCCAGATTCTGGCCGGGTCTTCTCGCAGACCAATAGTTGCTCGAATGCAATGTCTTAACATAGAAATCGGCATTATACTTGCGTCGCTCGGACTCGACGATAACATCCAACATATGAGCACCGATACCTCCGGGGACGCCGTTTGATTTGATGATCTCGACGCAGTCGCCAAGCAAGTCGAGATGGCCGCTTCGCAGCCACTTGTCTCCAATCACGCCCTGGATGTAGATTGCTGAAGCTCCATAATCCAGAGATTTGTTTATGTCGGTTTTGAGGTCTTTTACGTCCGGGTGGCCTTCAGCTATCCATTGAATCTTGCCACCCCTTTCATTCCAGTATTTCGGGAAGATTCTGTATGGCCTTTCACTCGGGTCTGCGATAATCGTGTTCACGCCCTGCTCTTCAAGCAGTTCTAAAGTCTCCATTACCTTCTCGTCCGTGTTGTAGTGCCTCATCAGATGATGGACATAGATCAAATCTCTGGCATGTGACCAGCCGCTAATTAGATTTCCGCCGGAGATTAATCTACTGATTTTAAGGTCGCCAATTTTGCCCATGGGGGTTTTGTTACCGGCCTTGTCCTTTTGTCCTTCTTTGTTTACATCACTTCTCTTTTCCGCGGCAGGTGTAATTTTACCCTGGATGCCGGTCAAACCAGCGGCAGCGGCGCCTGCGAGCATTCCGGTGTTCAGGAACTTACGACGATCAATCTTCTCTGACATAATTCGACTCCTTATATAATTAATTTAACATGACGTATCATAGCAGAAACTACTACAAAACTCAAGCACTGCAAGTCCAAATATGAGTTTATTGACTGTACGTAACTCGCACCTCGACCGTTTCTGGTGGCAGGATGAATTCACCATCCACCAAGGTCGAGATCATCTGGCTGTTCACGGTCACTTTTGCTCCGAGTGATTTTGGCAATCGCAGCAGGAAACCTTTTGGAGGTTTTGCGGTCCCGTCCAGGCTTAATGTTGCTCCACTCTGCGTTGGTTTCCACAGCAGATTCAGCTTGCCGAAATACGTAGGCAGGCCCTCAATTCTGATGTCGTCTTCATGGGTAAACCATGCCGGTGGGACGCCCGACAGCAGGACCAGCCGCCGGTCGTTTTCGAACGCCAGGCAGTCCCGTATTAACAGCCAGAGTTCGGCTATTGCCCAGCCATGCGGCATAGCGACGTTTCCGTTCCACGTGGTGCGCACCCGGCCCCAGCCGCCAGAGCCGCTTTTGCCGCCCTCATCAAATGCGTACCATCCCCTCATCTGTTCATGGTCGAGGTGCCGCTTCAGCGTGATGTAACCGGCTTGTCGGTTGCCGGCCAACAATCCCTGATTGGCTTTGGCAAGCGCGAAATATCGCCAGCCGCCCGATTCCTGCCCGGCGATATCTCTGAACTGCTCGTGTGCCCTGCCGCTGTCCGGCGGATAAAGCCGGCAAGGCCACAGCACCGAATAGCTGCCGTATTGGTCTCCGAGATTACCGCCGAACTTCTCATCGTACGTTTCAAGCAGGCGCTCGGCGAGAAATTGCCCTCGGCTTCGACGAAGGTTTTGAGAGTGTCGAGACTATTGGCTATGCCTGTCGGGATGTGAACTTTGCCGTGAGGATCCAGTAGGTTGCGCTTAGTGTCGCCCACAGCGATGACACCGCTGACCGGGATAGCCATGCTCACTATATAAATGACTACAGATCGAAAACTTAGCTTTACACGCATGCTTTCTTTATTTTTGAACCTTATCTTTTTATCCGTTCAGAACCCAGCCTTTACGGTATGTTTTGCGAATAAACTTGTCGGCTTCGGGGCAGTTGGTGGCCTTGAGGTTCTTAGCATCCCATTCGAGTTTCTTACCCACGCGGTAGGCAACCAGCGCCAGCATATTGTTTTCTATCAGCGCGCCCGAGTAATCGAAGTTGCACGTTGTCGGCTTGCCCGTTTTGCAGGCGACGATCCATTCGGCATGATGACCGAGTGATGGCGGAATCAGCTCTTCGGGTTTCGGTGACTTGTAGTGAGTCATGTCACCTGCGTTTTGTCTGGGCATCAGTATCCGAAGACCATAATCGGCCAGCAGCCAGCCCTTGTCTCCTTTGAATAGGACACCTTTAAACAGTTTCTCCCGATCGAAGGCCTCCGCGGGCATGCCGGGCTTTTTGCCGCCGTCATACCAGTAGAGCTTGATGGCCGGTCGCCAGTCGTTGGCCGGGTGTTCCCATTCGGCAGTAAGCCATTTCGGGCACGTGTCCGGATTTCTCTCTGTGCCTTCAGCCTTACACGTCGCCGGAAGCTTCAAATCGAATCCCCAGTACGCCATATCGATCATGTGGCTGCCCATATCGCCGATCTGTCCGCTGCCGAAGTCCCAGTAGAGGTTCCACTTCAGACAGCCCCCTTTGAAATATCCCGGATTGTACGGATGGATAGGCGACGGGCCGATCCACAGGTCCCAGTTGATATGATCCGGCACGGGTTTGACTTCCGGCAGATAACTGCCGCCCTCCGGCATCCGGCTGCACCAGACACGGGCTTCGCTCGGCGTGCCGATCGCCCCGCCGCGGATCAGCTCCACCATTCGCCTGTAATTGTCGCTGGCGTGAATCTGCGTGCCCATCTGCGTGGCGATTTTGTTTTTGTTCTTCAGATACGTCTGGCGGACCATGTGCGCCTCCTCGACCGAGTTGGCAAGGGGCTTTTCACAGTAAACATGCTTGCCACGGTTCATCGCCCAGATGTTTACAAAGGCATGAGTATGATCAATTGTCGAGCAGACTACAGCGTCAATGTCCTTTTGTTCGAGGCATTTTCGCCAATCTTCGTAGGTTTTGGCCCTGGGAAATTCCTTGGCTGCCTCGGCGAGATTCTTCGCGTTGACATCACACAGGGCGACGATATTCTCGCTCTTTACGTTGTTCAGGTTGGCCCCTCCACGTCCGCGGACACCGATCACGGCAATGTTGAGTTTTTCATTAGGCGACTGGCCGGCCTTGAGTATGCCCGATTTCAAAATCATCAGCCCTGCTCCGGCTGCAGCACTGCTCTTGAGGAATGTCCGGCGTTTCATTTGATCATTCATGGTTCTTCTCCTTCATTTGTATTGACCAATGGGGCAGAGACTGATTAACGCATCATTAACTCGAATGGGCGATACAGGACTTGAACCTGTGACTTCCTGCGTGTAAAGCAGGCGCTCTAGCCAACTGAGCTAATCGCCCCGAATTCGACAATAAAAGTACCGATTTTTACTCCTTGCGTCAAGAATGTTTTTAATTTATATTTTTCGGTTGTGATTGTTTTTAGATGAATTGTATTTCCTTTAGCAGGGACGTTTACGGAAAAGTGAGGTGTTCTTATGGCGGTAATTGATGCTATTCGTAGAAGATATTCCTGCAGGGCGTATCAGGACAAGAGCATCGAGCGGGACAAGCTCGACTGCATTTTGGAAGCGGCCCGGCTGGCGCCGTCGGCGAAAAATACGCAGGACTGGCGTTTTGTGGTCGTTACGGACCGGGATATCAAACGTCAGGTCGCAGGGACGACAAACCGGCCGGAGGTGTTCGAGAAGGCCGGTGTGATTATCGCCGCATGCAGCAACAGCGATTATGTTATGCGATGCGGCCAGGCTATCGGGCCTATTGACGTGGCAATTGCGCTCGAACATATCTCCTTGCAGGCAGCGGACTTAGGGCTGGGTACGTGCTGGATTGGCTCGTTCGACACCGGCAAAGTCCGGCAAATATTAGCAATTCCCGACGATATAATCATCGTAGAACTGATGGCCCTCGGCTATCCGGCTGGCAGCAAACCTGAGCCGAAGCGTGAGCCGATAGAAAAAATAGTGTGCTACGATACGTGGAAGTTCTGAGCTTTTGTAAAAAACCACATAAAAAAAAGTTGAATTCCTGAATCGTTCTTGTAAAATATTATAGTTGAATGTGGTCTCGGGGACGTGGTGTAACGGGAGCACACCGCGGTCGCATCGCGGGAATGAGGGTTCGATTCCCTTCGTCTCCATTCTTTCGGGTATCATGTTGAGCGATTCAGGGCGGCAGAATAATCCGCAGCGATGATTACGAATATTCAAAAAGCTTTGGTTAGGTACTGGGGGTATAATGATTTTTTACCCTTACAGAAACAATCAATGGAATGTGTCTGTTCGCAGCGGGATTCGATTGTCGTTCTGCCGACCGGGGGCGGAAAATCGCTTTGCTATCAGGCCCCGGCGGTCGTCCTGCCCGGCCTGACGGTTGTGGTTTCGCCGCTCATTTCCCTGATGAAGGACCAGGTCGATGCCCTGATCGAATGCGGCGTTTCCGCAGCTCGGATTGACAGCTCTCTTGCGGCTCACGAGCAGCAGAGAGTTTTTGAAGCGCTACACAACAAACAACTGAAGCTTCTTTACCTTTCGCCGGAACGGCTCGTCTCGGACGGCTTCGTCGATGTGCTCAAAAAGACGGGGCTGTTTTTCATTGCCATTGACGAAGCACATTGCGTCAGCATGTGGGGGCACGACTTTCGGCCCGAGTATCGTCAACTGGGCATTTTGAAGCAGGTTTTTCCCAATGTCACCATCGGCGCTTATACCGCCACGGCTACCGGGCACGTGCGCGACGATATCGCAGAGCAATTGCATCTCGAAAATCCTGAAATGCTGATAGGTTCGTTCGACAGGCCCAATCTCATTTACAAGGTCCGCCGGCGAACCAACCGGGCCAAACAGGTCCGTGCCGTGCTCGACCGGCACAAAGGCGAGTCCGGCATCATTTACTGTATTCGGCGCAGGGACGTCGATGAATTGTCCTCATTGCTAAGGGTCAAAGGCTACAACGTTCTGCCGTATCATGCCGGTATGGCGGACGAGGACCGCAAGAAAAACCAGGAGGCGTTCATCAACGAAAAAGTCGATACTATCGTAGCGACGATTGCGTTCGGAATGGGCATCGACAAATCGAACGTGCGTTATGTCATTCATACCGGCATGCCGAAGTCACTCGAACACTACCAGCAGGAAACCGGACGGGCGGGTCGTGACGGCCTGGAGGCCGAATGCTGCCTCTTCTACTCGGGCGGTGACTACGGCACGTGGAAGAGCCTGATGAGCGACATGGAGCCGGAAGCTCATAAAATCGCAATGATCAAACTCAACAAATTGTACAATTTCTGCACCGGCGGTGTATGCAGGCATAAAGCAATTCTTCGTTATTTCGGCCAGACCCTTGACAAGGATAATTGTGCCGCCTGCGATATGTGCCTCGGCGAGCTGGACTACATAAAAGACGCTCTTGAAATCTCGCAGAAAATCCTCTCGTGCATCGTTCGCCTTGGGCAGCGTTTCGGCGGCGGTTACACAGCCGCCGTGCTGACCGGATCCAGCGATAAGCGCATCCTGGAAAATCGCCATGACGCCCTAAGCACGTACGGCCTGTTGAGCGACTATTCACAGCACACAGTGCACAACTGGATCGAGCAGCTCGAAGGACAGGCCTGTATCGAGAAGGTCGGGGAATTCAACGTGCTGAATGTTACGGAAAAGGGATGGCAGGTTCTCAAAGGAAACGAAACGCCCCGGCTGCTCAAGCCCGCTGAGAAGCCGGCCAAGGTCTCCAAAGTTGTCGAAGATTCCTGGGAGGGTGTCGATAAGGGCCTGTTCGAAGCTTTGCGGAAGCTGCGAACG
>CAZSOR010000158.1:2951-10840 GCA_964608395.1 uncultured Pirellulales bacterium | reverse complement strand
CTGGCGTCCATGTAAGCGTCACATTAAGATCGATGGACTCGGCATTATGAGCCGGAGTGGGGTCATAGGCCGTTTTGGGTGGAACGGTAAAGCTCCAGACATCGCCTTTCCATGGGCTGTTCGGGTCGGCATCGTTGACCTCATCGATTCGCCAATAGTAGGTCGTGCCGTTAACAAGGCCATCCGGGAAAGCATATCCCGGAAAGCCGGCAATATAAAAATCGAGATACTGGTTTCCACGGAACGTATCGGCGGCGCCGTTATTCACGTCATCGAAGTTATCACCGAAGTACACATCGTGCGAAGCGGCAAAATCTCCTGCCCGCCAGGAAAGCGTCACCCAGGTGTCCGCGTGGAGTGCACCATCGGTCGGTTTGGGAAACGCAGCTAATCCCGATCGAGATGCATAACTGGGAAGCTCTTCCGGTGAGAAACCGCCTTCTGTCGTAAATACCAAATAATCCCAGTATTGTTCGCTTGTACTTACGGTGGCGCCGGCACCGAAAATGAAACCAATCCAGCTTTCGCCTGCCCCCACGTGCGGTTCGCTTATAACTTCCTCATCATCCACATAGATATGGATATCTTCTGTATCTCTTACCATTCTTAGAATATGATACTCTGTCATATCAATATCATACGTGCTGTTGGTGTTATTCAGCAGAATATGATCAGGGAAAAGATCCAGCCATTTGGAATTGCTCCCATCCTGCATCCCAACCAGCACCTCAAAATTCGTACCGGACTGGGAAAGCACTTTGACGCGTGCCTCGATTGTTGCCTGTTGCATCAGGGCAGCATCCGGTATGTTATACAGAAAAAAGCAGTGATTTTCGACAATATCATCAATATGAAGTTCGCCCTGGTCAGTGATTTCGGCGAATTTGTTGTCCCCCATAAGCTGCCACGTGTCATCTCCCAGTGAGGTATCATCAGGCAGTATATCTCCCTTATAGATATATTCCCACGTTGGATCCGCAGCAAGAAGCGTGGATGTCCAGAAAAATACTGTCAGCAATACTAACGTAGTTTTTCCTATTATTTCTTTCATTTTTCCTCCTTATGCATAGCAAATGACGTCATTAATATAGCACCGGGATTCCTCTTATAAACTTCACGGAAACACTCCTACAAACTTCGAGTCTCATAATACTGTAATTTCATCTTAATATCAATAATATTCCGGCAGGTTCGAGTATAAAACACCGAAAAAGCCAAGCACTTGTGTCAAAGACCTTTTTGTTAGTGGATTACCAGCGTTTTTATGCCAGCCGTGGCAGTGATAAATCATTGCTGGGAAAGTTTTTAGGTTCTGAGAGTTGATTGTCTGATGTGTATCTTGAATCTTGCCGAAAAAGGATAATACTTGTGGATTCTTTGGGTTTCTTCGATGTTTGCATCAATAAATTTGAAAAATTGCTCATTTTTTAAATGGCATACAGCGGTTTTTGATGTCTATACCAATATCAGGCGCGAAATTTACGCTGAAAAGTGTGAAAAAACCGAATATCCGAATAAGCATAAATGCTTGCATGCCGGGATTGTAAGTTTTTGCCAACAAAAAGCATTTTCTTGTAAGAAAACCGTATTCTCAAGCGTCTGAGAAGGTAGTTATTAGATGACTACAAGTCCGTTAACGTTGCGGGCCGAGTCTAAATTGTTTTTGCTTTTAGATAAGTTCTTTATTTATATAGACATAGGATTAATTAGGATTTTTTTATAAACGGTTAGAGAGGAAATAAATTGCAAAAACGGAAAAAGTTAGGTGAGTTGCTTTGTGAAAGGTCGTACCTTGACGAGTCCGGCCTTAAATATGCGTTAGCGGAACAAAAGATCGAGCACCGGCGATTGGGGCAGATATTGCTGGATCTCGGCTATGTGACGCAAGCTCAGCTCAATGAAGCACTTGCGCATCAGGCGGGAATAGACAGGGTCGATTTGACTAATATTTCGATAGGCGGTGAAATCATAGGGCTTGTACCGGCCGAATTGGTCAGCAAATACAATATTATGCCATTAAGCCAGGATAACGGCCGGTTAAAAGTGGCAATGACGGATCCTTTTCAGCCGCAGGTTATCGAGGATTTGCGGCTGGTAACCGGTTGTTCGGTGCATCGATATTATGCCGACCCGAAGGAGATGGAAAATGCTATTTTGAAATTCTACGGCAGCAACGTGGCAAGGATGATGGATGATCTTGTGCCGGCCGAACAGCAAAAAGAGACCGAAGAATTGGATAATGGGGATTACTCTCCGGCGAAGCTGAACGAGCTTGCAAGAGAGCCTTCCCTGGTCAATCTTGTGAACCTGGTAATACTCGAAGCGATTGAATCCCGGGCAAGTGATATTCACATCGAGCCGTTCGAGCATCAGGTAAAAATCAAGTACAGAGTTGACGGGATGCTCGTTGAGAGGACGCCTTCATCGAAGCGGCTCCAGGCGGCGATTATTTCGCGTATCAAGATTATGGCAGGCATGAACATTGCCGAGCGATTTGTGCCGCAGGACGGGCATATTGAATTTGCCGGCAAGAAGGGCAGAGTCGATATGCGTGTTTCGACCGTTCCAACCGTATTCGGCGAATCGATTGAGCTGAGAATTCTGGACCGGTCGGTATCCATGATGAAACTTCACGATTTGGGAATGAACGATCAGTGTCTGGAAGGTTTCAATCAATGTCTGCACCGGACACATGGTATTGTGCTCGTTACGGGGCCGACCGGCTGCGGCAAGACAACGACGCTTTATGCTTCGCTCAACAAGATATACTCCCCTGCCGTAAAAATGATAACTATAGAAGACCCTGTCGAGTATCAGCTCGAAGGCATTAACCAGATGCCTGTCAATCCGAAAAGAGGTCTTACTTTCGCTACGGGCCTGCGGCATATTCTTCGCCACGACCCGGACATTGTCATGGTGGGCGAGATTCGAGACCGTGAGACCGCTAATATAGCGATTCGTGCCGCTTTGACGGGCCATCTTGTCTTTTCGACACTTCATACGAACGATGCTCCCGGGGCAGTTACGAGATTAATCGACATGGGCGTAGAGCCGTTCCTTCTGGCCAGCTCCCTTGAGGCGGTTATGGCGCAGAGGCTGGTCCGTACGATTTGTCCCAAATGCAGGGAAGCGTACAAGCCGGACGAACATCTAATCAAAAGCCTGAATGGCTCGATGAAGATTCTGCCTGATACGAAGTTTTATCACGGGGTCGGTTGCAACGAATGCGGACAGACCGGCATGAGCGGGCGGATCGGGATATATGAACTGCTCAGAATCACGGGAACACTCCGTGAGCTGATCGCAACAAAACCGTCTACCGAACAGATTATCAAGGCGGCCCCTCCAGACCACATAAGTATGGTGAACGATGGTCTCACCAAGGTATTAGAAGGTGTTACGACTCCTGAGGAAATCTTCAGAGTTGCCAAGAGTATCGGCGAGGAAGATTAGAGAGTAAAAAGTGAAGTCATCTCGAAAGAGATATGAAATACGAAAGGTGAGATACCTAAAGTGAACTGGTTTTCCTATAAAGCGGTAGATCAAGGCGGCGGGCACGTTACGGGAACGTTAGAGGCAGTTGACCGCAGAAGTGCCGTTGTAGCTCTGACTGAGAAAGGCCATTTCGTAATAGAATTGACCAAAGATGTTCGGTCGCACAGTCCCGGTGACAGCAAGGCCGAGACGGCGTCTTCGGATGTGGGGCAGTTTTTAAAATTCGGCTCACGAAGAGTCTCAAGCAAAGACGTTTTGGCTATGACGACCCAGCTCAGTACGGCTTTGCGAGCGGGACTTCCGCTGCTTAGCGGACTTGAGCTTCTTCGCAAACAGCAGCACAAGATAGCAACAAAAGAGTTGCTGGGCGATCTCGTAGATGCAGTCAGTTCCGGGCAGTCTCTTTCGGAAGCTATGGCCGAGCATAAGAAAGTATTTAGCCCCTTATATCTGTCGATGATACGAGTCGGTGAAACAGGCGGAATACTTGAACAGACTTCGGTTCAGTTGGCGGATATGCTGACGAGGGAAGAGAAGATCAAAACAAATATGAAAAATGCCTCCGCCTATCCTATTTTCGTTTTGTGCCTCGGTCTTGTCTCGGTAACCATCGTCATAACCGTGATATTGCCGAGGATAATAGGCACTTTAGGTGCCGACCTGACAGTCCTGCCGTTGCCGACAAGGATATTAATGGGCGTCAGCGGGTTTATTCAACGTTTGTTTACGAGTTTCTTTGGATGGATTGTTCTGGCTGCTATAGGCGTGGGATTTCATCGCCTGATAAAATGGGTGAAAACCACGGGCCGCCTCCAGTGCGATACGTTTAAGCTTCGAATACCGATTTTAGGTTCGGTTTTACGGACGATAGCGGTGGGTCGATTTGCACGAACACTCGGGGCGCTGACAATGGGAGGTGTCACTATATTGGAAGCCCTTGGGGTAGTTCGTGATACGCTTGGTAATGAATTGTTGGGCAGGGAAATTGATACAGTAGCGGAAAAAGTCAAACGGGGCGAGCCGCTGGCCGAGCCTTTGGGCGAGTCCGGTTATTTCCCGCCACTGCTGGTTCAGATTGTCGCGGTGGGCGAGCAGACTGGGAAACTCGATGAATTATTGTTGAATGCCGCCGATACATTCGACTCTGAAGCGGACTCCGCCGTTAACAAGTTTATGGCGATTTTCCCCGCGATTTTGATATTGCTGCTGGCACTGGTGATTGGTTTCATCATTGCAGCGACTCTGCTGCCGATAATTGCCATGGAACTCGGCGGTGGAATGTTTTAGGGCTCATTGGCGGCATGATTCATAATGTACTATTCGCAAAATTGTTTATTGAGAGGTAGCAAAATGGAGCGGAAGAACAGGAAAAGAAAGGCATTTACACTTGTAGAGTTGCTTGTCGTTGTCCTGATTATAACGATGCTTGCAGCATTTGTCGCGCCGAGGATGTTCTCGGGTATCGGCAAGACGAAAGCGGACTTATCCCTGGCGAAGATGGCAATTATCGAAAATGCGCTCGCCCGCTTTTACATGGACTGCGAGAGATACCCGGATGACTCCGAGGGGCTTGAAGTACTGGTTTTGCCACCTTCGGATATGGAAGAGGGCAAGTGGAAGGGCCCCTATCTGAAGCGCAGCGACCTGCTTGATCTGTGGAAGAATCCATATATTTATATTGCGGAAGGCGAGTACAACCCGGGCAGTTTTGATTTGGTAAGCCTGGGAGCGGATGCCATGGACGGCGGCGAGGGCGACAACGCGGATATCATAAATGAATAATGTGATTGTCAGCTACCGAATTCGAGATCGCATAACGTGAAAGTGAACTGCAAAACAAGGCGAAAAGGCTTTACCATCTCCGAGGTGCTAATGGTGGTGGTTATCATCGGATTGGTCTCCGGTGTCGGTGCCGGTCTGTATGTAGGAACCTTTAAAAAGATGCAGGTGGAAAAGGCTGCGTATGATTTTTTTCTTACCGCCAAATATGCGAGGTTGGCAGCCGTGGAGAAACAAAGCCAGCACAAGATGGAATTGGATCTGGCCAATAGAGGGTTTTATCTGACGACCGTATTGTGGGACGAAGAAAGCGGGCAGGCACAGCAGGAAATAGTGAAGAATTTTTATTGTAAACCCGTGCAGTTTCAAGGCGACGTTGAATTCGAGGCAGTTGAGATTGTGCCGAGCGGCTGGGAAACACAATCGGTCAGTGAAGAGCAGCAGACGATTACCTTTTCGCCGAACGGCACTGCGCAAATGTCGGTTGTTCAAATCGGTGACGGGAATACGCATTACACAATTAGTATCAGCCCCGCCACCGGCAGAGCAAAAATGTTTTTCGGGACGGCTGAAAACGTGAAAGTCGGCACTACTGATCTGGACGCAGAATGATTATGTGGGCAAAGACCAAAACAAAAGGTTTTACTCTGGTCGAGGTGGTTGCTTCGAGCATTATCCTCTGCGGGGCTGTCATGATCGTCGGAGCAATCGGTACCCAGGCGCTGACCGGAACTCATCTTAACAGGCGATATGAAATGGCCGCCTCATTAGTAGATAAGCAGCTTAGTTTGATTGACTATATCGGCATCGATTCGATCGTCGAAATGGGACAATTGGAGGAAGACTATGAGGATTCTGGTTACACATATCATTGGAAAATTTATACCGAATACCAGGAAATTGACAGTTTGTATCTGGTGACGTTGACGGTAAGCTGGGTTGATAGAAACCGGCCCTACAGCATTTCCGTCGATACTATGCTCAACGGAGAAACCCTGTCGGAAGAAAGTAGTGCCGAAACCGGGCAAGAGTAATTAAAAGAAATGTTTTCTAAAAGAACCGGATTTACATTAGTTGAAGTTTTGGTGGCATCGACAATAGGCGTGTTTATTGCGATGGTTGCGGTAGGTGCGCTGCGGGCGATTATAGCCAGTGCCGAGATGGTGGACAGCAACATTAACGCTGCGGCGGAGGTCAGATTTGCCGCTAATATGATAGCGCGGGACCTCCAGAATCTTTACAATGACGATGACATTGAGAGCACTAAATTTATCGGGACAGTTGAAGCGCTTGAGGAGGGTAACTATACAAGTTATCTGATTTTTTACACTCTCGGCAGGACCAAGGCCAGAATCGACCAGCCGGAAGGTGATTTGTATGAAGTTGAATACTACCTCATGCAGGAAGGAGAAGCTTCGTTGCTTATGAGGCGGTTGTGGCCTAATCCCAGCGAAGAGCTTGAACCGGGAGGAATCCTGACGGTCATTGCCGAGGATATTGCTATTTTCGAAGTGCAGTATTTTGACGGTGAAGAGTGGTCCGAAGAATGGCCGGAGGAAATGCAGGCCATGCCTGAACTGGTTTCAATTTCTATTGTTGCCAAACAACCGGATCGTAGCAATCCGCCTTCGGAATCGATTATTGTGAACCTGGCCCGTTCGGAGGCAGGAGATGTCGGTATCCTGGCGGGCGGAGAGACAACCGCAAGCGGCCTGGAAAGCAGCGAATAATACTTAAATGGGCGGCTCCGGTACGAGTATCGGGGCTAAAAAATGAAAACGATAACAAAAATAACGAACGATAAGAATTCGGCGACGACAGCGGGCATCCGCCGGAGAAACAAAGGGCTTGTTATTATAGCTGTTCTTTGGATGGTCGTGGTGCTTATGGTCATGACTGCGATCTTAGGGCGTAAAAGCCGGCTCGATATGAAAGTCTGCCTTGCCAGAACCGAAGCGGTTCGATGCAAGTGGGCTTGCCGGGCAGGGATAGAGAAGGCAATTGCGGTGCTCAATGAGGACGAAACAGAAAACGACAGTTTGCTGGACCTGTGGAGTGACAATCCGGAAGACTTCAATGACGTTATGCTGGATCGATGCTGGTTCACCGTTCGAGTCATTGATGAGTCGAGTAAATTGAATATAAACACCGCTACGAAAGAGCAGCTTTTGGGGTTGCCCGACATGGTCGAAGAGATTGCGGATGCAATAATCGACTGGCGGGACAGCGATGATATGCCGAGCGGATTGGGAGTTGAAAGCGGATATTATGAGGGTTTGACATACGGATATATTGCCCGGAACGGTCCTTTCAGGACTCTCCGTGAGTTGCTCCTGGTCAAGGATGTTACAGAAGACCTGTTCTATAGAGAAGACACAAATCTCAACGGGCGTCTGGACTATAACGAACGAGACGGGCAGGAAAGTCCGCCGGCGGATGACGGCGATAACGTGCTGGATGTCGGATGGGCTGCATACCTGACTTGCTATCCGTCTGGTAGTAACGCAAGTGGGGATGAAGAGACATCCGGAGAACAAACACAATCATCCGGGACTCAGCAGCAAACTTCCGGGACTCAGCAAGAAACTTCCGGAGAGCAACAACAAACATCCGGA
>CAZSOR010000158.1:0-2851 GCA_964608395.1 uncultured Pirellulales bacterium | reverse complement strand
GTAAATATCAATACGGCCTCGGACATAGTGCTGGCAGCTTTACTTGGCGGAGGGGATGAAGCCGAACGTACCGCCCAGGCAATAATATCTTATAGGAATACACTGGCTGAGGGAATAGAGGATATTTCCGAACTGACCGAGGAAGGTATATTGAGCGAAGATATTTTCAGTCAGATCGAGGATTACATTACGACCAGTTCGGACGTATTTATTATTCGCTGTTTTGCGACGGCTGACAGAAACGGTTTGAGCGGGACAACACTGCATACCGAAGCGGTTGTTGACAGGAGTTCGACGCCCTGCCGGATACTTTTCTGGTACCAGGAAACTAATAACTGATAATTGATTATTGCCGAGGTTCTCGATTGCCTTTGGAGTGAAAATTAAACGATATGAATAATAACGAGACAAATATGGAAATATGGCAGTCCATAGTAGCCATCGTAAATGATGATAACGAATTCAAGGGCGTGGAGCTCCGGAAACAGGGTGGGTCTTTCGAGATTCTCTGGACCCGGAGCAGCGAAGAGTCTGATGCGGACTGGAGAGGTTTTGCCGCCGAGTGCGGCTTGTCTGTCGAGCCGACCGCACTCGAAGATTCCGATAGTGACAGGATGGTTGTAGCCGGCTTTAACACGGCTGGAACGATTTTTCACCGTACTACTGTGCCTGCCGTGGAAGACAAAGAAATCGAATCGATCATTGAATTGCAGGCTGAGACGCGCCTGCCGCTGCCTCCGGAGCAAATCGAGCTTGCCTGGCGGGCCGACCAACTACGGGATGGGCAGATGGGCGTTACCATAGCCGTGGCAAGAAAGGAGCAGTTGCAGAAATTCGTAGGCAAAGTGCGGTGTTTTAAGCCGGCAAAAATACTATTGAACAGTGAGGGGATAGTGAAAATATGGGAGGTGTTCTTCTCCGGAAATAAAGATAATGCCGTGGTTTTGAGCACCGGGTCACATAATACACAGGTTTGCCTGGTTGAAGAAGGACGATTAAGCAATGCCGTAGTCCTGGATATTGGAATAGAGGATTTTTCAACCGAAGTGACAGAGGAACAAACGGAAACCTCCGAACGATTCGCCCAGGATATGAGAAGTGTGCTCGATTTGTTCGGTTGTTCCAATCAGGGGGAATTGCCGGTTTTTGTACTCTCCGACGGCAGCGCTTCATATGTAAGCATAGTTTCATCTCTAAGGCTGGCAGGATTGAATGCGCGAGTGGCTACGCCGGCTCTTAACGGATTAATGGCAAAAAGCGAGCTTTCCGATGAGGATATCTACCGATATCGCACGCCGATAGGTCTTGCTCTGACGGTGTTTGATGCGGGCGCCGATGAGCTTAATATTTTCGAACGTTTGTATAATCCGATGCAGAAGGTCGTTCAGAGACATTGGCTGTATGCACCAAAGGTAACGATTGCAATTGCATCTATAATGCTGGTCTTGCTGATTGTCGTTTCTTATGCGGTTGATATAGCCGGCCCGAATTCGATCGAGAAGCGCCTGGATGCGTCCGTTTCAGATGTTGATATGAACCTGCTTGTAAAGAGGCAGCAGTTAATCAAAACGGTGGCGCGGGAAAGGCCGGATTTGCTGGATCTGCTCAAAGTAGTGAACGAAAGCGGTGAGCGGGGAATAAAACTGACCAGTTTGTCCTTCAAGAAGGGCCAGCCGGTGAGCATAAGCGGGGAGGCGTCGAGCAATGACCAGTTAAGCAGGTATGAGAAAAACCTGCAAAATAGCAAAGGTATAGAAAAGGTGAATTACACCGCGAATACAAACGCGAAAAGCAAGAAGATTACATTCACTATGACTTTTCATTATAAGAATTTCAGCAGTAAAACAACAAGAACAAAGAGTTGAAAGTTGGGAAAGCCATGATCGAGAAATTGAGCAATAAAGATATCCGGACGCTAAAGTATGGTGCTATCGGAGCAGTAGCCATCATTCTGTTCGTGTTTGGCTCGGCGGGACACGAACGCTGGACGAAAGCCAAGGCAAATGGGGCTGTGCTCAGAACTAAACTGGACACTATCAATGTAGACAAGGCCAAACAGGCGGGCCTGGCGTCCATTGTGCCTGTGTTTGAGATGCCGCAGGTCGAAGAAGAGCAGAAGTTTCTGTTTCGAGATAAGCTGAGCGAGCAATTTAAGAAGGCCGGGATCAAGAACAAGCCCCTGCAGATTCAGGCCGGCAGGAAATCGCCTCAGGCCGGGTATAAGTTGTTACTTGTAAAATGCAACGCTACATGCCAGTTCGTGCAGGTGCTTGATTTCCTCGCGCGGCTGAATGAGAATCCGTACCTGGTTGGGATCGAAGAGCTCAAAATCAAATGTGATCCAAAGAAGCAAGGAGAAGTGGCGCTGGATTTAACGGTATCGACGTTTGCCCGATAGGAGAGATAAATCATGAAACTTGATAATCTAAAAGATCGTTTGAAAAATAAAAAAGAACTGATTCCGACGGTGCTGCTTGGAGTTTCGGTGTTTTGCGGCATTCTGATTCTCGTGAAGGTAACAAGCTTTTTTATTGCCTCGGCAAGAGCTGAAAGCGTGGTTAAACGAGCCATCAAGCAGAACGGGACCGATCCGAACAATATAGAAAAACAATTAGCAAGCTCCGTTGCGATTACAGATGAATTGAAGAAGAACAATCTGTTTGCACCGCCTCAGGCGAAACAGCACCCTGTTAAGGAAGTATCGGGTATTTTTGGTGACCAGGTGCTGATAAAGGACAAGTGGTACAACATAAGTGACACTATAGGCGACGCGAAGATTGTTGCGATTGGCCCTACGTCGGTCACGATCATGTGGGACGGTAAGGAGAAAAGCTTTCTTCCAATCCAGGCG
>CAZSOR010000157.1:0-10931 GCA_964608395.1 uncultured Pirellulales bacterium | reverse complement strand
GTCTGGTGTTGTCGGGATCGAATCACAGTCACTTCGCAGAAGGGAGTTGAGATTAGGCCAAGAGGAGATGGAACAGGACCGGCCGGCCTGAGACGTGGCGGCGGCCGCGCTGCTGGCAAGGGCAGAAGCCGCATGGCCGGGTGGAAATTGCATATGCCCGAACTGCGCAGCAGTAGTCACTCATGCTGTGGGGCAGCCTTGTAATGCAAGAAGTTGTCCAAGATGTGGAACGAAAATGACAAGTGCTTAATCTTATTTTGAAAGGAGATTTATTATGCCACGTGGAGATGGAACAGGTCCTGGAGGTATGGGACCGATGACAGGTAGAGCGTCTGGTTTTTGTGCTGGCTATTCAGTACCGGGTTATATGAATCCTGTGGGTGGCCGCGGATACTGGGGCCGGGGCCGAGGCCGAGGCGGTGGTCGGGGCTGGAGACACTCGTACTATGCGACGGGCCTGCCCGGCTGGGCAAGAGCGCCGATGGGATATCCGGCCTGGGGTGGTCCCGCCGATACTTACGCGCCTTCTGCCGGACCGTTTGCCCCGACAATGGCGGCTGAACAGGAACTTGGCGACCTTAAAAAGCAGTCGGAGTATTTCCAGGATGCACTTGGCCAAATCAACAATCGCATCGAGCAGCTCGAAGCAGAAAGCAATAAGTGATTGGCCGCCGTCCTTAAAACAAGAAAGGCGTATTATGAAGATAGCAGTTACATCAACCGGAAACGGTTTGGATTTTGAAGTTGATCCACGATTTGGAAGGGCGGCTTTTTTTCTAATCGGCGATCCCGAAACGATGGATTTTGCTGCCGTCGCAAATGAAAACGCTGCCGGCGGCGCGGCGGGTATCGGCTCGGCCAAGCGTGTCATCGACGAGGGCGCCGAAGCGGTCCTGACGGGTAACTGCGGCCCGAACGCCCAGCGTACCCTGAATGCCGCTGGCGTAAAGCTCTATACCGGCGTGACAGGAACGGTCGCCGAAGCTGTTGAGTTGTTCAGAAGCGGCGGATTAACCGCGGCTGAAGGGCCAAGCGTCCAATCTCATTTTGGTATGGATAAGTAAAATGCCGGATGACTTCGTTGTTGCTGTTGCCAGCGGCAAGGGTGGGACCGGAAAGACCACAATTGCCGCCAATCTCGCCTGGGTAGTATGCAAATCAGGGCGGAAGGTTCAGTATCTCGACTGCGATGTGGGTGCGGCGGATCTGCATTTGCCGTTAGACCCCGATATAAAACAAACGCATGATTTTAGCGGTGGCAAATTAGCTGCTGTTGTTTCCGAAAAGTGCATCACTTTTTGCAGGCAGTTGGATTTGCCGGTCCTGGGAGTGATAGAGAATATGAGCGGATTTGTCTGTCCGCACTGCAATCAGAAGATAGACGTGTTCGCAGGAGAAGGCGGCGAAGAAATGGCCGGGGATTTCAAGGTGCCCTTCCTGGGTAGGATTCCGATAGACCCCGCATTCGCTGGTGCCTGTGATTCCGGTGAGACGTTTGTTGCTTTTAATCGTCAAAATTCTGCTGCTCAGGCTATCAGTAAAACATTTGAACCACTGCTTGAGGCTGGTTATAATGTTTGAGCCGAAGACTCATCTTGCAGTGCTTTACGTAATGAGAACCATGCTAATAACAAGGAGAAAAAGAATACGATGAGAATCGCAATCCCAATAACAGGCGGAAAACTTTCGGCCCACTTCGGTCATTGCGAAGAATTCGCACTGGTGGATGTGAATGAACAGACTAAGGAGATCGCCAACGTTGCAAAATTACAGCCGCTGGCCCACGAGCCGGGTGTGCTGCCGAAATGGCTCAGCGAACAGAAGACCGATGTGATTATCGCCGGCGGTATGGGACAACGCGCCCAGCAGCTTTTTGCCAGTAACAACATTAAAGTTGTTGTGGGCGCATCCGATCAATCTGCTGAAGAGCTTACATCAGCTTATTTGAATAAAAAGCTCGAAACAGGCAATAATATTTGTGACCACTGATTCGGTAAGAAAAGAATTGTATTTTTTGCAGAGGTGATTTGGAAGACCCGGCAAGGGTTTTGGAGCAGAATATTCAGTCGAAACGCGGATTATTTGTCATGGATCCAAATATTTGCATCACTGTGTTAGTTGAGAACACGACGTCCGACCCGGGATTGTTGGCCGAGCATGGGTTATCGCTCTGGATCGAATATGGCAATAGACATATTCTTTTCGATACGGGTCAGAGCGATATTCTGGTTCAAAATGCAAAGGCACTCAACATCGACTTAGCACAGGCCGATGCGATCGTACTTAGTCACGGCCATTACGACCATACAGGCGGTTTATCGACAGTACTTGACATTGCTCCAAAAGCACGCCTTTATTTACATCCTGCGGCGATAGAGCCGAAATTTAGCCGAAACAGCCCAGAGACACGCTCAATCGGTATGCCGGACTCGGCAAGGCAGGCTATTCGTAACCGGGAAATCATCTGGACGGAATTGCCAACACAAGTGTTTGATGGAATGGGCATCACCGGCCAGGTGCCGCGTGTCAACAATTTTGAAGATGCCGGCGGGGCGTTTTTCCTTGATGAAGATTGCCGGGAACCAGATCTGTTGTTAGACGATCAGGCTTTGTTTATCGAATCGTCGACAGGCCTGATTGTTGTCTTAGGATGTGCCCACGCAGGAGTTGTAAATACGCTGCAACGGATTTCGGATATAAACCGGAGAAAGCATTTTTATGCCGTAATGGGCGGGATGCATCTTCTCAATGCTATTCCGGAGCGAATTGAAAGAACAATAACCTCTTTTCGGCAATACGACCTGCAAAGAATAGGCCCGGCTCATTGCACGGGTGGTAATGCCGTCGAAAGAATTAGAAACGCTTTTCCCGAGCAATGTTTTGATTGTTCTGTGGGTACATGGATACGGTTTCAGGGGAAAGAAAACAGGATTGGAAACGATGGTAGATGACATCGATGAGATAGCAAGGAATCTTCAGGAAGCCGTATTGGCGGGCTATTCGAAGAAGTTCAAAGATGAGCTTTTCGATGCCAGGAATATCGGCACGATAGAAAATCCGGACAGCCACGTTCGTATCACGGGTGTCTGCGGAGATACGATTGAGATGTTTTTGAGCATTAAGAATGAAATGATACTTGATGTCAAATTCACCACCGATGGTTGCGGAGCTACTGTTGCGTGTGCTAATTATGTAGCAAGGACGGCAAAGGGAAAATCAATTGAAGAGGCGCTTGGGATAGAACAGGATGATGTTGACCAGTATTTTGAAAGTTTGCCGGAAGAAAACAAGCACTGTGCGAAGCTGGCTGTTATGACCCTTTGGGCTCTACTTGAGGAGTATCGCAGTAACCCGAATCCAGAGAAGGTTGGTGACGGAAACGTTGTAGAATAAATCGCGGCGGTTGACGGGTGGGCAAAGTATCTGCTATCTTAAGACCGTTACAGAAACATTTGATATGCCGAGACCGAGACATTTCAGACATGTGGCGCAGTTGCCACAAACGAATTACTACAAACCGAAAGGGATCCCTCTGTCGGTTCTGGAGGAGGTGACATTAACCGTCGATGAGTTTGAGGCGATCCGCCTGAGCGACTTGGAGGGACTCTACCAGGCCGATGCCGCGGAAAAAATGAATATTTCCCGCCAGACTCTCGGCAGAATCCTCGAATCGGCGCATAAAAAGATTGCCGACGCTCTGGTCAATGGAAGGGCGCTGCTAATTAAGGGTGGCCCCATTGAAATCATTGCCCCTCGTGTCGAGGGCGTCCCGCCCTCGAATCGCGGGCAGGATGCCCGCGACACGACCAGATCCCATGGCTATAGCCCCGGCCCCGCCCGTCCTGAGCGAGGTCGTGGCCAATGCAGAGGAAGGCGAGGGGGACATTAATCGTCCGCAGAGATTCTCGTCACGGGGATCATAATCTCCGATTTCATCTGGGCATAGTCGCCCGTAGCGGCATTCGCGAGGAACTTCTCACATGGCCCCCCAATACCTGCATAACCATGCTTGAAGATCCAGGTATCAAGACGAAGATAGATAGGCTCCGAGTCTGCCTGGCCAGCCGGTTTTGCCGCGACCGCCACCGTCATAGCGGGTAGTTTCTTGACGTCGGTCATTTCGCCTAAAGTGCCGGCATGCTTCAACGCCTCCTCTCTCACTGGTATGCGGATCTCTGTCAACCAGTGCTCACTCGAAACGTGTTTGGGATTATTCAAGTAGGCGAAATAAAGAGAGCCGTTCGGCCATATCTTCTTCTGAACCGCCAAAGCATACAAGCTGCCGATCGCATGACCCACTTTGTCATAATCCCCTCGATAGATCGTGTAAAGAACCGTTTGTGGTTCCACTTGGCGAATTGTAACGTCGGATTTGTCGGCCCAGATGCTAACCGTCACTGTCGACGTCGATACCAGCAACACCAGCAGAAATAACCATACCTTTGACCTGTTCATCGTTTTGTCCTTTCATGAATTTGTTTCAATTTGCGTTTGTGAACCTTCAACAATTTCCTTGAGCGCTGCAACATGTCCGGCAAAAGCATCCCGGCCTTTTCCAGTTGCGCTGATAAATGTCTGGGGCTTGCGGGCGACGAAGGTCTTTTCAATCTTGATATAGCTCGCTTGTTCGAGCTTACTGAGATGCGCGCCAAGGTTTCCGTCGGTCAGCTTCAGGAGCTTTCGCAGATAGGTAAAGTTGACATGCTCGTTCTGATCGAGGCTAACCAGCGACGACATAATCTGAAGCCGAACGGGCTGATGAATGATATTGTCAAGCTGTGCCATTTCTTACCTCCATCTCAAACGTATATACAGGCCGGTACCTAAGAGTGCTCCGCCGCCCACAAAAGCCATCCAAAGACAATAGAAGTCTCTTAAAATGTAAAAGCCTACTAATGTCGCGGCCGTTAATGCGAGTCCGAGTATGATCATAAACCGACTATCAAACCAGAGTCCCATTACGATATAGGCAAACATAGATGCTGTACAAATAAACGCATTACATTGCAGGCCGCTAAAGGGAGCTAATAAAAACAGCCAGATAGGAATATAGACACATAACAAAATCCAAAATATAGCAATACGCCGGCCGAGCCTTGGGCTGGAGGTCTCTTGTATAGGACCCTTGGAGTGAAAGACCCAAACGATTATGGCAGTTCCCAACCCGCCTACCGCGGCCATGGCCGTGAATATGTGAAAAGCATAATACAGATAAAAATGTGTCGTTGTATATGCGATGATCCAAAGCATACCCCACAGTATCAGCAGAGGATTCGCATAAGCCGAGGCGATGGCTTTGTGGGTCCGGACAGTTGTATCTCTGACTGCGGATAAAGATACCTGGGCTTCTTCCTGAGATACGTTCATGATTAATCTCCTAACTGAAAATATTAATTGTTATCTGTTATACAGAGTACTCTATAATGCAGAGTTAATTTTGTCAAGTCTCTTTTTTGAAAAAAATCACATATTTTTTCAAAATACCGGATTTTAGCCTTGAAGAAGGGATTTTCGTGGCGAAAAAATCGAGTCTTTATTGTATTGGGCTTTTGAGTTGAGCGAAAATGCGCGAAACTTTCTTTATGTTTGGTGTGATTACAATTGTGATTAAAATCTGCGCCTTTGTCATCTCGACCGAAGGGCTGCGGAGCGGCCCGCAGTGGAGAGATCTGGCTGCGAGCGAAAAGCGAGTTTAGTCAGAAGCCAGATTTCTCGGCTTCGCTTCGCTCCGCTCGAAATGACAAAAAGTGAGAGCTATACTTCGCTGCGCTCGAAATGACTCGAACAAGCGCATTGATTATGCACAATTAGTATGATAGACTAATAACGGTCAGGTATTCAAAAGCGCTTGTTTGCGAGCAGCCTGTGGTAACCGGGGCAGCGAATATTGCTCTTGATCTTTTCGCTTTGGCTCCCCGGCGTGCTACAGCTTTCTCTGGGCGAGTTCCAGGCCGTGTTCGGTCATTAGATCGGCGTCCGACATTATTTTCTGAGCTTCGCCGTCGGCGATGATTCGGCCCTTGTCGAGCAGGACGGCTCGGTCTGCAAGGGAAGCGGCGAAGTTCATATTGCAGGTGGCAATGATTAAAGTCTGGGGCAGAGACTTGAGAAGCTTCATCAGATTGTTGCGGTTTCTCGGGTCGAGGCTGCCGTCCGGCTCGTCGAGCGTGATAATCCTGGGACTCATCGCGAGTATGGTAGCGATAGCGGCGGCACGTTTCTGCCCGGCCGACAAATGGTGCGGGGCCTTGTCGGCCATTTTGGCAAGGCCGACGGTCGCAAGAGCCTCGGCGACGCGTGATTTGATCTGTTCCGGTTCCAGGCCCATGTTGAGCGGGCCGAATGCCACATCGTCGAATAACGTCGGCATGAATAGCTGATCGTCAGGATTCTCCAGGCAGCAGCCAAGGCGGGTGCGGATTTTCTTGAGGTTTTTGCTGTTGACCTCCAAACCGTCTACGAGCACTTTTCCCGTGCCCTTGGCGAAACCCGCCATTGCAAGAAGCAAAGTCGATTTACCCGCTCCGTTGGGACCGATCAAGGCCAGTTTCCGGCCGTGCTCGACGCTAAGACTTATGTCACTCAGAGCCGGCGTGCCGTCCGGATATCTGTATGTAAAATTTTCTATTTCTATCGCTTTAGACATTGTTTTTACTGCAAAATCGGTTTTACGAAAAAATATAGTCCCGACATGAAAACTGCTGCTGTCAGGGCAAAGAATAAATCGCAGCGTCGAACTTTCAGCTTCGAGAGCGTGCGCCAGTTTCCATCGAAGCCGCGGGCCTGCATGGCAATGCTGATGTGCTCTGCGGTGTCGATACTGCGGATAAAAAGCGAGCCGAGCATGGACGCCGCGGTTCTCAACTCCGTTTTGAATCCGAGGTTCCTGAGTTTTCTGCCGGCCCTGGCTTGCAGGATGTGATGGGCCCGGTCGATCAGGACAAAAATATAGCGGTACAGAAATCCAAGCTGGATAGTCAGCAGCTTGGGCATGCCGAGCTTTTGCAGGCCGGCGAGCAAATCGCTGAACCGCGTGGTCGATACCAGCCCTATAAGGGCCAGCATCGTCACGATGAACTTTCCGAGAATGACGAAACAACGCAGCCATCCGAGCGAGCTTTGCCACGAAAAGGGGCCAAAGCTGACGGCCACAGGCGTCCTGTCATACAGCGGGCAGCTCAGGGCCAGGACAATAACAAACGGGCTGACCAGCAGTATCTGCTTGAAGACAAACTTCAGTGGAATCCCGGCCCAGACCAGAATCGCAAACGGCCCGATCGCGTAACAGGCCAGAATGCTCAGCGAGGTGCGCGGCAGGGAAATCACCACGGCGGTAAAAACGAGTACGACCAGAAACTTCACCCTGCTGTCAAGTCGGTGGATGGCCGAATCCTGATAAGCGAATTTGTCGATATGTGCGTGGTGCATATTCTGTATCTCGTTTTTCACATCTTCCGTGAGATATGGCTATGATGCCTTCTTTCTTCTGAGCATCCACGCTGTAAGCCAGATGACGGCCATTGTCACTGCCGAGCCGACGATGCCTGCGAAGCTGGTCCAGCCGGCTCCGATATCGGCCTCCTCCTGGTCGGCGACGTCACCAAGTTTCGACGCCCGCGCCGAATAATCGGGCATCAGGGAATACTTTGACTGAAAATCGTCCACTGCGGTAATTCGGGAGTCCGGGTTTGACACGACAGTTTCGAACCCGGGCTCATCCGGCCGTTCGGCGTAGCTCCATTCAAGCCCATCGGGAAGGTCGGAGGCGAGCAAGGACAATCCCGTGCCGATAAGCACTGCAAGAATTCCCAGCGTTGCGAGTACGGCGTTTTTGCTCAGCCTGACTGTCCCCGGCAGAGAATCGGCCACGATGTCGGGCCTGAGCTGCTGCAGGTATGCCAGTACCGTGACAGTGACCAGGCCCTCGACAAATCCGACCAGGAAATGGACGCCGATCATCGTGATTAAGAATGTTGACAGAGGAACCGCCAGGACGCCGGACATTGCCGCCTGAATCGCTACAAGAATCGCGCCGGCTTCCATCGTAATCACGCTGGCCAGCATCGCCCCAATGTACACTTTCAGGCTGCTGAACCTGCCGTTTGTAATGGTTCTGTATAAAAAATAGCCCAGATAACTCGGCACCAGAGCCATATTGATAATGTTGCATCCGAGGGCCAGCAGGCCGCCGTCCTGGAAGATCAGGCACTGAACGATTACTACCGAAGTTATGACAATCGCGGCCAGATGCGGGCCCAGTATAATCGCAAGCAGCACCGCCCCGACCATATGTCCGCTTGTGCCTGGCATCGCCGGAAGCTGGAAATTGACCATCTGGGCGGCAAAAACGAATGCGCCAAGGATCCCCATGAGAGCAAGCTTTTCGGCGGCGATAACCTGCCTGACCTTTCTGCAGATAAAGCCCAGGCTTCCGGCCGCAATAGCCAGAGTCCCGGTAGCGACCGGAATCGATAGCAATTCATTCGCCATATGCATAACAGGAACCCTGTAACATCCTGATACTCAGCTTTTATAAAAAGTTAAACAGACCAATACAGCCTGCGCATAAAAGTACCAAAATAGTGCTACCACGTCAAGGAAGTGATTTGATGCTACTGGTAAAGGGTGCGACCAGATATTCTGGCAGGGCTATGCAGCCTGTTTTCGGCGGGCGCAGGAATAGCTGCAACGCGGCTTTCATGAACGGCGGCTCCGACTGGATCGAGGCCGAAAAAATGACCGAAGAACTGTGGGAGCCCAAATGGCGGGCTAAAGAACCGTAAAGCCATCACTTCGCATATCATGGCAAGACGAGATTTAACAGTCCTCCCACTATAAGACTGGATACAATCATAATTGTAGCGGATTTGAGCATGTCCACGACTCCAAGTTCCTTTAAAAGCGTTGTAAAGGTAGCCACGCACGGGAAATACATTGCCAGGACGACCGATGCTATTACCAGTTGTTTGATTGTCAGTCCCAGTGGAACAAGCATTCCCACGGCCACATCTTTACGCAGGAAACCTACTATCAATGCGCCGACAGCTTCTTGCGGAAGCCCCAAAACATGGGTAACAACCGGTGCCGTGATTTTCCCTACGAACTGAATTATTCCAAATGTGTAGAGTATATTTACAATAAATACCCCTAACAGCACAAATGGAATCGCCTCTTTAAGAAACCACTTTATCCTTATCCATATCTTCTTTGCCAGAGACCTTATATACGGAATTCTGTAAGGCGGTATCTCTATAAATATCTCCGGCGACTCGCCTTTAACGGTTTTGTTGAATATAACGCCAAGCAATACCCAAACCGCAAGTAATGTCCCGTAGATAATTGCAAGATAGCCAAGCCCATGCTCTCCTACCAGTCCCACTATCATTGCCTGTAGTGCGGCACAAGGTACTGCAATGGATAATAGAGTGGCGGCAATAAACTTCTCTCTTCGAGTCTCAAGAATCCTGGTTGCCAGTGCACCGGGAACATTACATCCAAGCCCAAGCAGCATGGGTACTATCGCAAAGCCATGCAATCCCAGTTTGTGCATCAGAGTATCTACCATAACAGCTAATCTGGGTATAAAGCCCAAATCTTCCAAAAACGAGAGAACCACATAAAACGCAAACACATAAGGCAGAACCGCACCAATTGGAACAAAAAGTCCAGTAGTCAATAGCCCAAAGGACTGCCCAAAATCTATTTCACCATCTATAAGCTGGCCTATAACAAGGTCATGGAGAAATCCCCCTGAGCCCATAACAGCCGACAGTTTCATCATCACCGGTGCCCAGAGCTTTTCAAAGACGGGCTCGCCTACATAGCCTATGAGTCCTTCGCCGATGAAACGTATTACCTTAAAGGCCAAAAACATCACTATAACAGCTATAGGAATACCAGTAAGCGGTCTGACCGAGGCGTCGCCGAGCCTTTCCAGCCACGTATGATGGTGATGTGTTATCTTTTGCACTTCATCCACAATGCTGCCTATCTTCTGCCACCTCTCATTATCTTCATATTCGTAGCCGGAATGTTTTGCATCCGTGATCTTTTCTACCAGATGATTAACCCCTTCGCCTGTCACAGCACATATGGGAACACAAGGTACTCCAAGAATTTCCTCTAACTTTTTATTATCAATCGAGATACCCTTGTGCTTTGTCTCGTCCCAGAAATTCAGTGCTACAACAACAGGCACCTTGTGTTTAAGCAGTTGGAGCGTCAGATTAAGGCTGCGTTCCAGGTTGGTGGACTCCACAACATTAATGACTACATCCCCGTCCTTTCGCTCGTTGAGCATTTTGACTGCTATTTCTTCTGCTCTACAGGTTGGTTCCAGAGTGTATGTTCCGGGCACATCGATAAGTTCTGCACGTTTGTCGCCGAGTTTCATGCAGCCCTTTGTAAATTCAACCGTCGTGCCTGCGTAATTGGAGGCAATAACATTTGCACCGGTAATCCGGTTGAAAACAACACTCTTGCCGACATTAGGGTTTCCCATAAGAAGTATGTTCATTTCTTAGTCCTCCCCAGTAATTTCCACTAATACTTTAGAAGCCATACCAAACCCCACAGCAGCCTGGGTATGATTCTGTTGCAAAAGAACAGGACCTCTCATCAACTGCTCGCTTATTTTCTTGATTTCTTTGCCTGTCCTGATTCCCAGAGCATCTAACTTCCGAGCCAAACCATAGCCGCCATTTATTTCTACAATCCTGCCTTTCTGGCCTGACCGCATCTGAGCCAGAGAAATCCTGTGAGTTTTTGCTTCACTCATTCTTGTCTCCTTTTGGTCTTTATGATATCCTTTTATAAAGTTGGCCCAATTAGGGCTCTCGATACAATATTAGAATGCCATTTGTGCTCATAGGCCGAGCACAACCGCATCCTCGATTGCCTTGCCGCTTCTGAGTCGATCAAGTTGACGCGAT
>CAZSOR010000156.1:0-10998 GCA_964608395.1 uncultured Pirellulales bacterium | reverse complement strand
CCTCCTATTACCGGTTATTCATCGCAATTTAGATTTGCAAGCTGCTCCATAAGAGCATATCGTTTGACCGCATCGTTGCTTGCAAGTTTGATTAACTTTGCCGCAGCTTCCGGCTTCGACTGCTTCAGCGTTCGATAGCGATTCTCGCCATAGGCATACTCTTCGAAATCAACCGTCGGAGCTTTCGAATCAAGCTGGAGCGGATTCTTACCCTGCTCTGTAAGTCTCGGGTCGAATCTGTACAACGGCCAGTGCCCGCAGGCGACAGCCTTCTTCTGCTCCTGATGGCCCAGCGTCATATTGATGCCGTGGGCGATGCAGTGCGCGTAAGCAATAATCAGCGAAGGTCCGGGATACGCCTCGGCCTCGGCGAAGGCCTTAACCGTCTGGTTAGTGTTCGCTCCCATCGCTACCTTTGCGACATAAATGTTGCCGTAGGTCATAGCCAGAAGTCCGAGGTCTTTCTTTGGCATCGGTTTTCCGGCTGCCGCGAATTTGGCCACCGCCGCTCTCGGCGTCGATTTCGACATCTGGCCGCCCGTATTGGAATAGACTTCCGTATCCAAAACCAGCACGTTCAGGTCGTTCCCGCTTGCCAGCACGTGGTCGAGCCCGCCGTATCCGATATCGTAGGCCCAGCCGTCTCCGCCCATTGCCCAGACGGACTTGCGAACAAGATAATCCGCCAGATCCTGCAGATGCCCGCACTCGGCACAATCGCTGGGATCAAGCTGCTTTCTTAGCTCTTCCACACGGGCCCGCTGCTGCTCGATCGCCTCTTGTGCCGGATCGTTGGCCAGCGTTGCCTCGCGAATCTGCCCGGCCAGCTCTTTTTTGACGCAGCCTTTCTCGGCGACCTTCTCCAGCAACCACAGCGCCCGCTCGGTGAATTTGGTGACGGTAAGTCGCATTCCCATTGCGAACTCGGCCGCATCCTCAAACAGACTGTTGCTCCAGGCCGGCCCCCTGCCGTCGGTACGTGTCGTATATGGCGTCGTCGGCAGATTGGCGCCATAAATCGACGAGCAACCGGTCGCGTTTCCGATGAACGCCCTGTCTCCGAACAACTGGGTCAGCAGCTTAACATACGGTGTCTCGCCGCAGCCGGCACAGGCACCGGAATACTCGAACAACGGCTCGATCAACTGGCTGCCTTTTACGCTCGCCGTCTTGAAAAACTTCGGGTCGGTATTCGGAATCGCAAGGAAGTATGCGTAGTTATCCCGCTCGGCCTCCCTGAGCGGCTCCTGCGTCGTCATGTTGATAGCCTTACGTCCCGTAGGTTTCTTGTCTTTGTCCTTTTCCTGCGCCGGGCAGACCTGCACACACGCTCCGCAACCGGTGCAGTCTTCCGGAGCCACCTGGACGGTGAACTTCATTCCCGCAAAGTCTTTTCCCTTCGCATCGGCGCTCTTGAATGTCTTCGGAGCGCCCTCGGCATACTTCGGATCGTATGCCTTGATCCGGATCGCCGCATGCGGACAGACAAACGAGCATGTCCCGCACTGGATGCAAACGCCCGGCTCCCACGCCGGGATATTCACGGCTACATTGCGCTTCTCGAACTTGGTCGTGCCCAACGGAAATTTGCCGTCATCCGGCATCTTGCTCACGGGAAGCTTGTCGCCGTGGAATCCCATCAACTCGGCCGTAACATTCTTGACAAAATCGGGAGCATCGTCGGGCACCAACTGCCGCATCTTTATCTTGCTCGTAACCTTGTCGGGAACCTTTACCTCATAGATTTTATCGAGCGCCGCATCAACCGCAGCGTTGTTCATCTCGACAACCTTCTCGCCCTTCTTGCCGTAGCTCCTTTTGATCGCGTCCTTAATCGCTCCGACTGCCGTATCGAGCGGGATAATATTGCTGATCTTGAAAAACGCCGTCTGCATAATCACGTTTATCCTGCCGCCGAGACCAAGCTCCTGGGCAATACTAATCGCGTCAATCACGTAAAATTTCAGCTTCTTATCGATAATCTGCTTTTGGACTTCCTGCGGCAGCGTATCCCATACTTCGTCCGGCCCATGACTGCTGGTCAGCAGGAACGACGCGCCCTCTCGCGCCGGCGTGAGCATATCGAACTGTTCCAGAAATACCGACTTGTGACACGCAACAAAATCGGCCTTACTTATCAGGTAAGGCCTTTGAATCACTTTCTTTCCAAATCGGAGATGCGACACCGTTACGCCACCGGCCTTCTTCGAATCATACACGAAGTATGCCTGGGCGTAATTGTCCGTCAGCTCGCCGATGATCTTGATTGAGTTATGGTTCGCACCGACCGTCCCGTCCGAGCCCAGGCCGTAGAACAGGCCCGAGAAGTATCCTTCGTCAGAAACACCGAAAGACTCATCCACCTCCAGGCTTGTATTGGTAACGTCCTCGATGATACCCACGGTGAATTCATATTTTGGTTTGTCGACATCGAGATTGTCGAAGACGGCCTTGACCATCGCCGGCGTAAAATCCTTGGAGCCAAGTCCGTATCGGCCGCCCACAATCACCGGATAGCCCTTGAAGGGCGCTTCGCCCTTGCCCATCGCCTCTCCGACAGCCGTCCGGATATTCAGATATAACGGTTCGCCAATCGAGCCAGGCTCCTTCGTCCGGTCCAGCACTGCGATCTTTGTCGTCGTTTCCGGCAGTGCGGCGATGAAGTCCTCTGTACTGAACGGCTGGAACAGCCGGACTTTCAGCAGGCCGACCTTCTCGCCTTTCGCAGCTAAATATTCAACGGTTTCATGAGTTGTATCCGCTGCCGAGCCCATCAGGACGATGACTTTCTCAGCATCTTTCGCTCCCACATAATCGAATAAATGGTAATGCCGTCCCACGATCTTGGCGAATTTGTCCATGGCCTCTTGAACGATCTTCGGGGCAGCCAGGTAGTACTTGTTCACCGTTTCCCTGCCCTGGAAATAGACGTCGGGATTCTGAGCCGTGCCGCTGATCATCGGCCTGTCCGGCGTCAGGGCCCGCGCCTTCTGCCGGGCAACGAGCTTCTCGTCGATCATCGCACGCATATCGTCCAGCGTAAACTCTTCGACCTTCTGCAATTCATTGCTGGTCCTGAAACCATCGAAAAAGTGCAGGAAAGGCACACTCGACGCCAATGTCGCCTGCTGTGCGATCAGCGCCATATCCATGACTTCCTGAACGCTGTTTGAGCAGAGCATTGCAAAGCCGGTCCCGCGACAAGTCATCACGTCCGAATGGTCGCCGAATATCGAAAGCGCCTGGCAGGCTAACGCACGGGCGGAGATATGAAAGACCGTCGGCAGAAGTTCGCCGGCAATTTTGTACATATTGGGAATCATCAGCAACAGTCCCTGTGAGGCCGTAAACGTCGTCGTTAAAGCCCCGGCAGCAAGTGCACCATGCACAGCACCGGCTGCGCCCGCCTCGGACTGCATCTCCGTAACTGAAGGGATCGTACCCCATATATTAGCCTCACCTTTGGCAGTCCTTGCATCGGCAATTTCCCCCATCAGTGAGCTTGGAGTAATTGGATATATTGCAATTACTTCATTCGTAGCGTGCGCCACGTATGCCGCCGCTGTATTACCGTCAATTGTAACCATTTTACGCTTCATAACTTCTCCACTTTTCATAAGACACAAACTATCAATCACTTATATTAATACGCCCCTCATATTTTGATCCGTAAATCACTCTCCGGACCTCAATGTAACCTTAATATGCACAGGCCAAAAAACGACCCGCACCGGCCATCATGCGGTATTCGGGGCACCCGAAAGCACACTTATACAATGTTTCGTCGGATTAAGCAATATAAAATTTGCACAGAATTGAATCTCGAAAATGACGGAGAATTCCGCTATTCTTGAAATGAGTAAAAATCTACCCTTGCAGGAAACGAGACAAGAAACACTTTTCCCGCTCCGGCCCCGGCCGGGCCGCAATGCGGCAGCCCGGCAAAGATCAGACGCAGTATTTTATTATATGAACGCCGCCCCGGAAGACTAAAACGCTCCCCAATCCTGTTTTCCCGGAATGTAATAGCTCGGGCAAACAAAGCGGAACATATTTGCAATTTTGCGTACTTTATTAAATTTGGCCTGGTCTTCGGCTTCTATCGCAGTTAATTGACCGCCGAAAATTTCCGAGAAGTACTCATGAGCCGCCTGGTGTCTTTCCTCTTCCGTATCGAACAGATCACGAATTTTACCGAGTTCGCCGGCATCCAGCCAGAAGCCCCCGCAGCCCGGACATTCGTCGACTTCAACCTCATTCTTGACGCTGAAGAAGTGCCTCATCATGACAATACCATCACATTTCGGGCAGTCCAACCTCTTCGTGTGGTCGACCACTATGCTCTCGTCCCGTTCGATGTCCAACAGCTCTTCACCCGCAGACTCATGAAGCTCATCGAATTTCTCAAGCTCATAATTATCGAACCAGATGCCGCCACAGCCACCCTGGCATACGTCAACCACAACATCCCCTATGGCTATTTCCTCTAACACTTTTCCGCAAGCAGGACAGTTCATATTTTGCTTCCTTAAAAAGGTTCACAATACATTATCATAATATGTATCGGCAAAAAAGTTACTGCCCAAAACCAAAAAATTCAAGCCATTGTTCGGTTTCGCCCTCGTTCAAGCCCTGCCGTTTCTCTATCGGCTCTTTTGCCGGCCTTTTCCGGCTTAATTGCTTCTGGACATCATTCCAGAATACGTCCGATTTCATGGATATCGCTTTTCTCTTATGCGCCGCCGTCCGCAATCTCCGGTCGCTGCTGACAATTGTCAGTCTTTTTGGTGCTGTGTTTACACTTATCTTATCCTCGATGACCGTATCGGCATCGGTTCGGATTCCTGCAAAAAAGACCTCCAGATTGCTTATATTATCGAATCCGGTCTTTTCAGGCGGGCCTGTACCGTCAAAAATCATCTCACCCTTTTCTCCCGTCAGCATAAAATACCTGCCCAAAATCCTGCACAAGCTAACATCGCTGATCGTTCCGGAATCTCCCTCTAATTTGTAAATTGTGTGTAACAGATTATGACCGTCAATAATGAACATCTTGTATTTCGTATATCGTATTGCTTGATGCTTATTACGTATATAGAAGGGAGAAATATTTAATAGAAAATCATTCCTTACACTTCTCTATAAGATCGACAAGATTCTGAACAAACGCCTCGGCTTCCGGGAGCCACGGCAAAACCTGAGATTCTTCAAAACTCACAAAATCCACGTAGTCACCTTCCTGACGCCGCTCAAAAAGGTCGTTGAAAATCCGAGCCTTGTCTTTAGGCACCTTGTTTGTTTTGACAAAATGCCGATTAAAAAGACTTCGCAATCCTGTATGTTTAGCCGAAGACAAACCCTCTTGGATAAGAAGGGCCGAGACGGCATAAAAGCAGGCATAATAAAGCCTATTCACACACGGATTCCAACGGCCGGCATCGGCCAGGATACGCGCATCCGCAAGTGTTTCGCGTGCCCTCTGGAGACGATACGAAACCAACTCACCGTTTGATTCGGTCATAATACTATCCCCTCTTGCTCGACATTTTGACGAAACGGCATATTCTTCCAAAGAGAACTATTCCATTCTTGTCGGCTGCGTACGATACAGCACAGAACTTCATCGTTCTCCCATTCTATTTCGTAGAGGCGATGTCGTACCTTGTCCGTACGTTCATCATCAACAGGACCATTAAGCAGGACGAGAAAATCCCAATCGGATTGTACCCGTGAATCCTCACGGGCACGGGATCCATAAAGGATGATTTCAGCGTCAGGCTCTATTTTACTGACAGCCCGCTTGACTTGTTCTAACAATGCTTCTCGATTCATATCAGTATTATAACCTTATTCGCATAAAAGCACAAAGTACTTCCAGATTGGTTGTTACCTCGCATTCCCAACTACCCACTTACAGACAATAACCGTCAATAATGAACGTAGACCGTAGTCCGCTGTTTATATTTAGTAGTCTGTGAATTCTTCATTACGAAGCGTCGATCATGGGGGTCTCACGCTTCGAATCTTATTTCGCCGCCGACGATGGTTTTTTCGACTTTGCCTTTAACCTTCCAGCCGTGATAGGGGCAGTTTCGGCTCTTGGAGTGGAATGTGTTCACGTCAATCTTGTACTCGGCGTTCGGGTCGATGATAGTCACGTCCGCCTGTTTGCCTTTGCCGAGAGTGCCTTTGTCAACGCCGATTATCTTCGCCGGTTTTTCCGTCATCATGCGAATCAAGCCCGGCCAGTCCAGGATGCCCGGCTCAATCAGTGCTTTGATATACAATGCCAGGGCACATTCAAGGGACGCGATACCGAAAGGAGCAGTAAGAAACTCTATCTCCCGCTCGCTTTGCAGGTGCGGCGCGTGATCGGTCGCCAGGGCATCGATAAGCCCGTCGGCAATCGCCTGCTTGAGGACCTCGACATCTTTGGCCGACCGCAAAGGCGGATTGACCTTGTAGTTCGTGTCATACTCGGCGCAGCATTCATCGGTTAAAAGAAGATGATGCGGTGTCACCTCGCAGGTGACCGGCAGAGAATCCTTCTTAGCCTGCCTTATCAGCTCAACAGCCCCGGTAGTTGAAATGTGCTGGGCGTGATAACGGACGTTGGTTTTCTTTATAAGCTGAATATCACGCCAAAGCATTGCTTCTTCCGCAAGCGGATCTAATCCCGGCAGGCCGAGAATTGTCGAATAGTACCCCGAGTTCATCACGCCCTTGCCTGCAATTGCGTCATCCTGACAATGCTGCGCTATAAACACATCGAACATGGCGGCGTATTTCAAAGCTCGCAGCATAACGGCCGGGTCCTGCACCCCCCTGCCATCATCGGTAAAACCAACCGCGCCGGCCTCAGCCATGAATCCCATCTCCGCAAGCTCAACGCCCTGGAGCCCCTTCGTGATAGCACCCATTGTGTAAACGTGGGTCTTCCTGGTCTGCCTCGCCTTTCGATGAATGTATTCGATATCGGTCTCGTTCTCTATCACGGGATTCGTGTTCGGCATACAAACGACCGAAGTGAAACCTGCCGCCACCGCAGCCATAGAACCGCTCGCTATCGTCTCTTCCTCTTCGTCTCCAGGCTCGCGAAAGTGAACGTGGATATCAATCAAACCCGGCGTCACCAGCTTGCCCTCGGCATCGATCACTTTCTGCACGGTTTTGTTAACGCTGCCGACCTCGGCGATTTTGCCGTCGGCGATGAGCACATCGCATTTTTTATCGACGCCGCCAGCCGGGTCGATAACCTGTCCATTCTTTATCAAAAGCTCAGAACTCATAAGTCGTTGCAAAATAATGAATTATCAATAACTATTTGCTTTGGGCCGCCGCTTGGTTGACCAGGAACAGCACAGCCATTCTCACCGCCAGGCCGTTTGTCACCTGCTCCAGGATCACGCTGTTCCGGCCGTCGGCTACTTCACTTTCCATCTCCAGTCCCCTGTTAATCGGCCCGGGGTGCATCACCATAATATCGGGCTTGGCCCTTTTCATACGTTCGACCGTCAGCCCGAAATAATGCGAATACTCCCGTATCGAAGGAAAAGGATTTCCGCCGAGCCGCTCAAACTGAATCCGAAGCATATTTATCACGTCGATCTTTTCGATAACTTCATCGAGGCTATAGCTCACCTTAACCGGCAATCGGCCCACTTCTGCCGGCATCAGCGTCGGCGGACCGACAAATGTCACCTCGGCGCCGAGTTTCGTCATCGCCCACATATCGCTGCGGGCCACGCGAGAGTGCGCGATATCACCGACAATCGCTATCTTCAAACCTTCGAGACTACCCTTGATTTTCCGAATCGTATAAACATCTAAAAGGCCCTGTGTGGGATGTTCGCAGAATCCGTCGCCGGCATTGATTACACAGGCATTCATATTTTTGCTCAGAAATCTGGACGCCCCGCCGGCGCTGTGCCGTACTACAACAATATCAATTCCCATAGCTTCCAGATTTTTGGCCGTATCAAGCAGCGTTTCACCCTTGCTGACCGAACTGAGTTTCTTGGTGAACTCGATGATATCGGCACTCAACCGGCTTGCAGCCAGAGAAAAACTGATTCGTGTACGCGTGCTGTCCTCGAAAAACAAATTCACTACAACCTTGCCGCGTAAAGGGGGAGCTTTTTTTACCGACCGGATGCTTATCTGCTCGAAACCCTTGGCCGTATCGAGGATATACGTAATCTCCTCGGCACTGAGCTCCCGCAGACCGAGCAAGTGCTTGCGATGCCACTTGAACTGCTTGCTTTTCCTTATTAGTGCCATCCTTGTCGTATTTCGCACCTTGCATTTCGTTCTTTGAAATGCGTCACTCGAAATTATTCAATAACAACCTCGTCTTTTCCATCCGACTCGACGAGATTGACCTGCACCAACTTGCCGGGAGCGGCATCAGTTTTGTAACCGGCATAATCAGCGTGTATCGGCATCTCCCGGCCGACTCTGTCAACAAGAACCGCCAGCTTAATCGCTCTTGGCCGGCCCAAATCTACAAGGGCGGCCATCGCCGCACGCGTCGACCGGCCGGTATAAAGAACATCATCTACCAAAATTATAATCTTGTCGTCTATATTGAAGCCGATTTCAGTCGTTCGAACTTGAGGCTGGTCCGTGCCCTTCGGCGAATTCAAATCGTCACGGTAAAGCGTTATATCAAGTGTCCCACACGGAACATCTTTGCCAAGCTCCTGCGATAATCGGCCCGACAACCTCTGGGCAAGAACCTCCCCCCTGCTGCGAATACCGATTACGGCAATATCCAAATCAGGCGGTGTATCTGAAATGATACTATTTGTCAAATCCCTGAGAATCTGCTCGATTTGCTTCGAATCCAATATTACTTTCATACGTACAATAGACCTTTAGTCAAACGAATCCTATATTTTGCCCTGAGTATAACACCCGTGACCGATAAAGGCAAGATTTCTCAATAAGTTTTCAAAAACCGCATTTTCCAGCTTTGAAAATCATTAAATTATACGGACTTACACCATTATTTACTTGAAAATCAGGGCGATTTATAGTATCATAGTGGCAGGTATTAGATGAAAAGAAGGTAATTTTTACGGAGGTTGGCGACCGGAAGGGCAACTTTGATCCACCCCGTTTTCCAGTCTACCTCTGGAGTTGTAACGTGACGCAGGCGACAAAAAAAACGCTCTTATCAAGCTTGATAGCTTGTCTGGCAGTACTGTTTTGTTCTGCCGGCATTGCTGTCGGTGCAGATGATTCACAAAGCAAAAATATCCTCCAGCCGCAGGGATTAGAACAAACCGGAATATATGCCTTGCGAGAGATAGATCCAAACCTGACCGGCGCCGGCGTCAAATTCGCAGTCATCTCCAGAAGCTATACGTATATCGACGACGAACCGCAGAACGATTACCGCCCCGACATCAGCCACAACTCATTCAAAACGAGTCAGTTCGGCTTCAAAGACCAGGCGAAGCTGCCTGCAGGAACTTCACCGCATTCCACTGCGATCTGTTCAATACTGTTCGGCGAAGATCCCGCTGCATTTCATCCTGAGACAGGAGCATTTTATTACGAAGGTGCAGCACCACAAGCCCAGGCTGATATTTTTGAATTCTGGCACTTTGTGCTCAGCAATGTATTTACACAGATTCCACCCGATGCGGATATTATAACCGCCAGCTTCGGCTCTCCGTTTGAGCACCCGTGGACAAGAGGCATCGAGTTGCTGGCAGAGTCCTACGGAATTGTCGTCGTAGCCAGTATAGGTAACGGAGCCGATGCACATGCCCCAGTCTTTTACCCGGGCGCCGGAGCCAATGTCATCGGCGTAGGCGTGGTTGATTCCGTAAACACCGAAGACCTTGCGACTAATTTGGCCAACTTCGCTCTTGCTTATCCCGAGCATTCCAGCACGGGGCCGACCGACAACGGACGCTGCAAGCCCGACATTGTCGCTCCCGGCAATTACCTGGCGGCGGAGCTAAACGAGCCCAACAGCTACGAGCCAACCGGTAACTGGTCGAGCTTCTCGGCACCGGTTGTCGCCGGAGCAGTCGGCCTGCTCGTTCAAAAGGCCAGGGAGAATCCCGACCTGAGCCCTGCTATCTCGCCAAACGGTGGCAACTGCGTCATCAAGGCAATTCTGATGAATTCCGCGACAAAACTGCCCTACTGGCACAAAGGGGAACTTCAAACCGATGACGACCACGCCTCGCCGCTGGACTATGTACAGGGGGCCGGAATGCTCAATGCGGTCGGTGCCTATGAACATTTGGTCGCGGGTTTATACGAGCCGGGCGATGCTCCAACAATTGGCTGGGACCTGAATCTGCTGGATAAAACCCAAACGCCACAGAACAGTTACGAAATTCTCCTCGATGAACCGGCTGACAAATTCATTACCGCCACTATTGCATGGAACAGACACTATAACACCGAATATCCTTTTGAGCCGGCCCCCGAAAAAAATTGCAACCTCCGGCTCGAACTCTGGGCCACCGATCCGGACAATCCTAATAACGATGACCTGCTCGATTACAGTGACAGCAGCGTTGATAATGTCGAGCACATTCACATCGCCGCGGACGCCGGCTATACAAACTACAAAATCACTATTTCGTTCAGTAATATCGAGGACCCGAAGGAACCGGCTCTTAGCCAGCGATACGCAGTCGCATGGAACGTCCAGAACAAGCAGGAGACCGACAATATCTTCTGGTATGACATAAACGCCGACGGCATCGTCAACGAAGCAGATTTTCTTATTATGCTCAATAATCTGATAAACAGCACAAAATCGCCCGACAGTTACTTAATCGGGGATATTAATCCCAACGGCGTGATAGATGTCTCTGATTTGGTAGCAATTTTAGACAACCAGAATCGAAAGGCCGACTGGCTGACAAAAAGGGATTAGGAATTTGCAATTTTCGGTTTCCGATTTACGATTGTGATGCCTCGACTTCGCTCGGCATGAAGAAGCCTTCACCCTGAGCGTAGACGAAGGGG
>CAZSOR010000155.1:0-11141 GCA_964608395.1 uncultured Pirellulales bacterium | reverse complement strand
ACGGGATGCGTACTGCCCTTTTTGTTTCATTAATAGGTAAATTATATTATGACCAGAGAAGAATTGATAAAACGAATCAAAGAGACGGCTTATCTGGAAGGCGATTTTGTCCTTCGCAGCGGCAAGAAAAGTAAATATTATCTCGATAAATATCTTTTCGAGACCTGCCCCGATATCCTCAAGGCACTGGGCGAGGAATTCGCCGGATATATGACGGATGATGTCACGCTGATAGCCGGCGCCGAATTGGGCGGGGTTGCTTTAGCCGCCGCCACAGCAATGGCAACCGGCAAAAACTGGGTAATCATTCGCAACAGCAAAAAAGGCTACGGCACCGGCAAAATGGTCGAAGGCGTTTTGAAGGCCGGCGACGTCGTCCTGCTGGTCGAGGACATCGCCACGACCGGCGGACAGGTCCTCGAAGCGGCGAAGATTATCACCGAAGCCGGCGCGACGGTTAAAAGTATCGTCTGCGTCATCGATCGCAAGCAGGGAGCCGAAGAGAACATCACCCGGGCAGGCCAAAAATTCGAGTCCATCCTCACAAAAGACGACCTTGGTATAAAAGACACAAATTAACTCTTATTAACAAGAGTCGTAATTACATGAAAGGCTGCCCCCATACTGATGGGCTGCGGCTTGCCCTGCTCTATGTGTTGAATTCTGAATTCAGTTTTCTGTCTTCTGTCTCCTCCGAAAAGAATCCCGGGAACTGTATTCTACTCTCTTCAAATAATCCATGACAAACAGACTCACTTTTGATAATCTAAGCCTTACGAATGACGTCAAGAGCAGAGTCGAAAGATTGATGCTTCTGCCTGGAGATCCTTATGCGAAAAGAGCGATGCGAAAAAAGGCAGGGGAAAAGGTCTTCAACTCTTGCCGTCGGCAAAAAAGTTGCATAGTCGGACGAACTGACTCAAGGCAGCCTTGAATAGGAGTCTTTTTTATGCATAATTATCCGATTCGGATCATAATTGCCTTACTGTTGGGTTTGGTCTCGGCAGCGCCGGCACAACGTCAGATGGAAAACCTCACTCGCGGCATCGTGGCTGTCAAGCAACAGGACAACGTTGTCTACGTCGGGTGGCGATTGTTCGGAACCGATCCCGATGGGCTTGCCTTCAATTTGTACCGAATTACCGGTGGTGCATCGCCAGTCAAAGCCAATGAGTCGCCGATCAAGGGTAGCACAAACTACGTCGATCGCGGCGCCGACACCAGTCAGCCACTTCAATACTTTGTCCGGCCGATGTTAGACGGCAAGGAACTGGCAGCCTCCAGGCAGGCACGCATCTGGAACAACAACTACCTCGAAATCCCGATCCGGCCCATCTCCGAATACCAGCCCGGCGATGCCTCGATTGCCGATTTGGACGGTGACGGCGAATACGAGATCGTCCTGCACCAGGTCTCTCACGGCCGGGACAACTCATTTGCCGGCATCACCGGGGCACCCATCTTTGACGCCTACGAGATGGACGGCACGCACATGTGGCGTATCAATCTGGGCATTAACATCCGCGACGGCGAGCACTACACCCAGTTCATGGTTTACGACCTGGACGGCGACGGTAAGGCCGAGATGGCCTGCAAGACCGCCGACGGCACAACAGACGCGACAGGACAAGTTATCGGAAACCAGGGCAAGGACTGGCGTACTCACAAGGAGGGCGACCGGACCCATGGCCGTATCCTCGACGGCCCGGAATACTTCACCATCTTCGACGGCCAGACTGGCGCGGCGCTAAAAACGGTTGATTACATACCTAACCGCTATCCGATCGACGGTTGGGGCGGTATCGGAGGAAACGGCGGCAACGACAGCTACGGCAACCGCTGCGACCGCTTCCTGGCCTGTGTAGCCTATCTGGACGGAACGCGGCCGAGCGTGGTGATGTGCCGCGGCGTCTACGGCCGTATTGTCATGGCCGCCTGGGACTGGCGCGACGGCGAACTGACCAGCCGCTGGGTCTTCGACTCGGGAATCAGCTACCCACCGTTCGCAGATGCCTCACCCTATTCCGGCATGGGCGGCCACTCGCTATCGGTGGCGGATGTGGACGCCGACGGTAAGGACGAGATCATCTACCATTCCATGGTAGTTGATGACAACGGCCGGGGTTTGTACTCCACCGGGCTGCGACACGGCGACTCAATGCACATCAGCGACATGTACCCCGACCGTCCCGGCCTGGAGGTCTTCACAATCCATGAAAACGAAAATGACACAGTGCGGTTCCGAACGCCCGGCGTTGCCATGCACGACGCGCGCACCGGCGAATTGATCTGGAAGCATAGTCCCGGCATCGATGTTGGTGGAGGCATGGCGGCCGACATCGATCCTCGCCACAGCGGCTATGAAGCGTGGGGCGGGCCGGGAGGATTGCGGGATTCGCGCGGCAACGAGATCGGTCCCAATCCGCGATCAAGCGGTTTTGTGATCTGGTGGGACGGCGATCTGCTGCGAGAGTTGCTCTCTCGTTCCACGGTGAACAAATGGAATTGGAGCACGGGAGCCGAAGAACGTCTCTTCGCAACCGAAGCTCGACGTGGTGGTCGAGGCCCTAATATTATGGGCGATTTCATCGGAGACTGGCGCGAGGAACTGCTCGTGACTGCTCCCGATGGGCAGTCCTTGCGGCTCTACACCACGACGATCCCCACTGAGCACCGTATCTACACGCTGATGCACGATCCACAATACCGCCTGGCTATAGCCTGGCAGAACGTGGTCTATAATAAGCCACCACACCCAAGCTTCTTCCTTGGTGATGGAATGGCGCCGCCCCCGCACCCGAACATTTACCTCATTGGTCAGGGCGAAGCGATCACCGGTATTAAGGCAGACTCGGCAATCCATTAAAGGCGCTGAGCGGCAGGGAATTAAAGGAATACTGCACATTTTTCTGTTGTTTCTCTCGGTCTCAATGTTAATCGAAATGCGGCAATTACAAACATCTATTTGGCCGGTCGCTTTTTTTATCATGCTGAGCGAAGTCGAAGCATTTAGCTGCCTTGTGCCGTGAGTATCAGCAGTGCATCTTCCCAGCCATCGGGCGTCGAGAAGGACTCGATGCCGGTATTTGAAAAACGGCCAATAGAAACTGAATCGCCGGTTTTCGGGTCAGCCCAGGATGCGTTAACTTTGTCTCCGGCAGTAATTTTATTCATATTGATGGAAAAGGAGGTTTTGTCGCCCAGATAAACCATGATCCATTTGCCGTCTTTATGCCGGGCGGCAAGGTTCAAAATTTTTCCGCCGGTTTGGCCGGCGGTTGCAAAAATCGATTGATCCGGAACGAGATACCACCATTGATTCAGGCCCAGGAATATTTTCTTGAGGACGCCCATCTGAACAGCACCGGGTGCATCAAGGGCCTTCTTCCACGTAGGCAGCACGCGCCAGCTATCGTTATGGCCGTATGTGTGGTGGGCGCCGGCCAGGTATGAATAATATGCCTGCCTGCGTATCCAAAGGGGAGTCACTTCGAATCCGTATTCGGACCCTTCTTCGTAGGCGCCCTCGGCCATTAGAACGGGCTTTACGGGCTCAAGGTTATAATCTTTGGTCACCATGGGATAAATCAGGTCGACCCTGTTCCACGTTTGCATTGAGTTGAAAGCCAGCCAGTTCTCGTCATGAATGAAGCTGGAAGTATATGGTGCCGGGTCGGGTTTGAAGGTGATAATATGGGAACCTCCGTCTCCTTCGTGGAGTCCCGCGGCCAGCTCCCGGAGAACCGGTACAAACTCCTCTTTGGCCTCGGGTGTCATGGACCATACGATATTCGGCACATCCTTGTACCGGCCGGCCAGCCACTTGGCCCATGCTCGGGCGTTCTTTAATGTTATACACTTGCGGTATCGTTGATGATAAAGAGTCACCGAAAAGATCAGGTTGTTATCCCGTGCTATCCGGACAACAGAGTCCACGTTCTTGAAATACTCCTCGTTCGGCGTGAGGGGGTCGTCATTAATCCAGGGCTTGTGGCCTTGCACGTTGGGCTGAGTGCCGTCACCAACACCCATGAGCATCGTCTGAATAAATACAAAGCCATTGCTCCTGGTTTTTTCAAGAATCACCCTGGCTTCGTCCAGCGTATATTCCCGAAAGATTTGCCATTGAGTGGTGCCCATCCAGAAGACGGGTTTACCATTGCTGTCAACAATATACCGCCCGTTATCGCTCACCTTGACCGGGAAAACCTGCTGCTCGGGCGCTGCATTCACGGCACATATCAGCAAGGGCAGCAGCAACAGAACAATCTTTTTAGTCGTTGTGTTCATTGTCTTATCTCCCTTTGTTAAATTGATAAAAGGCTTTCGGCCATAGAGACAATTTTTCCGGCGATAACTGCTTTACTTGCCTTGGGAAGTTTCAGCCATTCGCCGCCGGGCATTTTTATCTGAACGGTCGATTTCTCGGCACCGATTGCGGCACTGGTATTGGCGATTATCATACTAAGCTTCTTTTCTTCCAGTTTTTTTTCGGCCCGTTCTCTTACGTTTCTGTCTTCCAAAGCAAAACCAATGACGATTTGATTTTTCTTCTTGTGTTTTCCCGCCCATTTCAGGATGTCGGTTGTGGGTTTTAATTTGACGGTCAATGGCTCGCCGGTCTTTCGTATTTTGGTTCTGGCCGGATGGGCAGGGGTATAGTCGGCCACAGCGGCGGCCATAATCAAACAATCGCATCGGCTGAATTGCTTCTTTACGGCCTCGAACATCTGGGCGGCGGTTTCGACGTTTACGAGTTTTGCCGTGCCCGGCGGCTTTTGAGCGGTCGGTGCGGCGATGAGTGTCACCTTGTGTCCTTCTTTCAATGCCGCCCGGGCAAGTGCGTAACCCATCCTTCCGCTGCTCGCGTTGGAGATGAAGCGGACCGGGTCGATGTATTCGCGAGTTCCGCCTGCTGTGATTAAGATTCGCATCAGGTATCTCCCTTCGGCTCCACTTGGGGCGGGCTTGGAAACGTGTCACTTGCTTCGATTCAGACCTCACGTTTCCCGATGTTCGAGGCGATTTTTTCGATCGCATCCAGAATTTGCAACGGCTCGGACATTCTGCCGATTCCCTCGGTGCCGCACGCGAGCCGGCCTTCTTCGGGGCCTATGAATTGGAAGCCTCTTTCTTCCAATGTCTTGACATTGTGCTGCACGGCCGGGTTTGCCCACATATTATTGTTCATCGCAGGGGCCAGAAGTACCGCTCCCGATTCGACCAATGGCCAGCAGGCACAAAGGGTAGTGCTGAGCATATCGTCACAGATACCGTTTGCAATTTTGCCGAGAATATTCGCGGTTGCCGGCGCTACGACAACGACATCGGCCCAGTCGAGAAGTGCGATATGACTGATCTGATATTCTTCCGCCGTAAGGCGTCCCGTAGAGGAGGGCGTGCTCCACATGGTCGTAAAGACGGCTGATTGGTTTACCGCCTCGAAGCTTTTCGGCCCGACGAGACGGCAGGCAGATTCGGTCATCACCGTCTTTACCCGGGCGCTGGCTGCGGTCAGTTTGCCGGCCAAATCGACCGCTTTGTACGCGGCGATTCCGCCAGATACACCCAGCAAAATATTCAGATTGTCAAGCATCTCGTATTTCGTTTCACCGCCGAGGCGCACCGGAGAATCGAGGCTGTCTTTACTTTTTCTTTATTTTCTCTGCAGGCTCCGGAGGTACTCCGTCATCGATGGTGATCTTGTCCTGCAAGATCTCCTGAATGACGATTTCGAGCATCGTTCTGCCTTCGATGTCCTTGATCAGGGGCCGGCCGCCCTGCATAAGCTCACCCAGCCGTTTTTGAACCAGTGCCGTCAGTTTGAATTTGCCGCCGACTTTATTAACAAGTTTTTCACTCTTGAGTTCGTCTATCATCTTGTGTATCTCACATTTAATATCCGCCGGACAGGGGCGGACTCGTCAGTTTCGATTTTCGCTTTCTTACGTTTCTGTTCTTGCGTTCTCGATGATTTGCACACATTCGTTTACCGCCTGCTGCAAATCCTCGTTGATAACCATATATTCATAATGTTGCCAGGCGGCGGCGATTTCAGTGCTTGCGCCGTTGAGTCTCACTTCGGCAACTTCTTCAGCATCTCTGCCCCTGTGATTTAGGCGTTTCGCCAGGTCCTTTGCGCTGGGCGGTAAGACGAAAATCATCACCGCATCCGGGAAAACTACCTTGGCTTTTATAGCACCTTGAACGTCGATCTCCAGAATCACAACTTTTCCGGCCTGCAGCGCTTCGTCAACCTTGTCTTTCGGCGTCCCGTAAAGATGCCCGAACACCTCAGCATATTCCAGCAGCAAACCTTTTTCGATCCGCTCCCGGAAGTCCTCTTCGGAAACGAACCAGTAATCGTTTCCATCGACTTCCGCTTCACTTATCGGCCGGGTCGTCAACGAAACGCTCAGGTAAATATAATTGAGCTTCTTGAGAATCTCTTTGCATATCGTGCTCTTGCCGACACCTGATGGGCCGCTCACGATGACTACTTTGCCTTTTCCGTTGTTTGTATTCGTCATTCCATCCTCGGCATAAACCATTAACAGTCTATACGTTTTACTCCTTTTTACTCTATATTCTGAACCTGTTCCTTAATGCGGTCAATCTGGCATTTTATATTGACCACGTAACGGGTCGTTTCAGTATCGGAGGCCTTGCTCGCAATAGTGTTTGCTTCTCTGAGCATCTCCTGGCTGATGAAGTCCAGCCTGCGTCCCGCCTGGTCGCTTCCCCGGCAACACTGAGCAAATTGCTGCAGGTGTGAATCTAACCGGGCAACCTCTTCGGAAATATCCGACCTTTCCGCAAAAATCGCCACTTCCCTGGCAAGAATTCCTTCATCTATTTTAAGCTCCGCATGCGCGAGCAACTCGTTGACCCTTTTCTTCAGTTTATCCGCATACTCCTTTATAACGATGTCACTTCGGCCGCGTATTTGCTCAAGGTCTTTTTCTATTATCGTACAGCATTTATTTATATCGGCTTCCAAATAGTCGCCCTCAGTGGCGCGCATTTGTTTTAGCTTATCCAGCGCCTCCTGACTTATCTCCAAGGCGAGTTTCCTGATTTGCCCGGCTCTTTCTTTATCCGGCATTGCCGGCTGAATAATGCCGGGCAAGGCTAACAGGTTGCCGATATCGATCGTCCCGTTAATACCAGTCGAAGAACCGGCCCGGCTCAATTTCTCCGCAATAGTCTGTAAGGCCCTCTCGTCGATATCAAACAGTACGCTTGCCGATGTATCTTTGAGTCGAAGCACGTAATTTGTTGTTCCTCGCGAGATATTTTTTCTCAAAAGCTTATCAATATCCTCTTCCAGGAAGGTTGCCAGTTCCGGTAACTTTATGATGGTCTTGAAGTAGCGGTTATTGACAGTCTTAACCTCAACGGCATAACTTACTCCATCAGCCTCGCCCTGTGCCTCGCCATAGCCGGTCATACTATTCATTATAACTATACTTTCAAGTTAAATTAGGCCGTACGAACAGCCGTTGTGTTTCAGGATAATCTTCTCGTTAACTGCCGGGCGAATTTATATCTGCGCCGGCACCAGGTTGACCGGCCGTATCCCCGGCGGTGTCGGATGGTTCCGGCTGCTCGGGGCTTTCCAGCGGCTGCTGCTGAGTCTGCGGGCTTACGTCATAATCACCAACGGGAGCCGGCTTGTAGAATTTGGCCATCACCACTGCAAGGGTCAGAAACACACCCGCCAGCACTATTGTCACCCAGGTCAAAAAGTCGCCCGTCTTTGAACCCAGAATCCCACTGGCCATTGCGCCGCCGAACGCCCCACTTAAGCCGCCGCCTCTGCCCTTTTGAATCAGGATAATCAGAACCAGCGACACGCAGCAAATAACGAACAGTACGGCAACTACGTTCATAATAAAAGTTACTGCCAATATTGGAAAAACGGTCATATTTATTCCCCTTTCAATTGACTATTTACTTTTTTCTACTGTTATGGAATCTTAAGTTCCATTTTTTTCTCTCAATAGTCACGAGTAAAATAGTCAATTACACTGCGGCCTGAATTATTGCGAGAAAATCATCAGCCTTCAAACTTGCCCCGCCGACGAGCGAGCCGTCTATATCCTTCTGGTTCATCAGTTCCGCGGCATTGTCTGGTTTAACCGAGCCGCCGTAAAGGATTCGGATTTCCTCGGCTATTTCTTCACTATACATTTGTCCGAGCAGCTTTCGTATAAAATCGTGCACTTCCTGGGCCTGCTCGGGCGTTGCCGTCAGGCCTGTGCCGATGGCCCAGACCGGTTCATATGCTATGGTCACGGCCTGGATCTTTTCGTTGCTTAAGTCGGCCAGACCTTTTTTTACCTGCCGAGTTATTACTTCGTTCGTTTGCGAAGCCTCGCGTTCTTCGAGAAGCTCGCCCACGCATAAAATCGGCAAAAGTCCGCTGGTAATCGCAGCGGCAACTTTCTTATTGATTAAGTCATCCATCTCGCCGATTACGTGCCGGCGTTCTGAATGGCCGCAGAGACAATACAAACAGCCAACATCTTTCAGCATTGAAACGCTTATCTCACCGGTAAAAGCACCTTTAGGCTCGAAGTACATATCCTGGGCGCCAACGGCTATACCCGAGGAGCTAAGAGCCTTTGCCACCGACTGTAAATAAACAAATGGCGGGCAAACCGCTACGGTAACGCTCTGGCCCGCTGTCTCCATAGATCCGGAAGCAATACGCTCAACCAGCTCTACGCTGGTGTGACTGTCCGTGTTCATCTTCCAGTTACCTGCCACAAATGGCTTTCTCATAAAACTCTCCTATATTTATTATCTTCGTGACCCATCGTTAATTTCTCGTCGCTAAGGTCATAAGTTATGGGTAAGCAACAACAACTACAATAACTCCGTTGCTCTCGGAAAACTGCCTAATATCGAAAGCTGCAAACAATGCTTACGAGACTCTTCCATCCCCTCCTGGATATGCTTTTCTGTCCTGTGTCCCAGAAAATCCACAAAGAAATAATATTCCCACTGCCTTTTCCTGCTGGGCCTGGACTCAATGTTCGTCATATTGATGCCGAATCGCTTGAATACTTCGAGCACATCAGCCAGGGCACCGGCCTTATGAGCCGTACTGAACAACATAGCGGTCTTATCCTCGCCCGTGGGCCTGGCGTCTTCTTTGCTGATGATTAAAAACCTGGTCACATTGTTGCTTGTATCCTCGATGTTTTCGCAGACAATTCTCAAGCCGTACAACTCGGCTGCTATGCTGGAACCAATCGCTGCGGCCCTCGGCTCCTCGGCCGCCAACTGTGCGGCCCTGGCGGTAGAGGCGACCGGGATCGTCTGCGCATCTTTAAAAGTCGCACTCAGCCAGTTTCTGCACTGGGCAAAAACTTCCGGCTTGGAGTAAATCTTTTCGATTTCCTGCAGTGTGCAATTGCCCATAAGATTATGATGAATTTCCATCAGGACCTCGGCACAGACCTTCACATTCGAATCTATCAAAGCATCGAGCGTTTCTATAACGCCGCCGCCCATGGTATTTTCTACCGGCGCAAGGCCCAGATCGCAATGACCTTTGCTGACTTCTTCGAAGATACTTGTGATATCTGTCACCGATTCATACTCGACGCTTTGGCCAAACTTAAGCATCGCCGCGGTATGGCTGAAACTGCCACCGGGACCGAGATATGCAATTCGCAACGGCCTCTCCAAAACAAAAGAGCCGCTCATCAACTCTCGCCAGATAGCAACTAAACACTTATCCGGCAGCGGGCCTTCATTGGTCTCGACGATCCTGGTAAGAACCTCTTTCTCGCGATCCGGGGCATAGACCGGTTTGGCGGTTTTGTTCTTGAACTTGCCGATCTCCACCACAACGCGCGCACGCTCATTGAGCAACTTTACAAGCTGAAGGTCAATCTCATCTATTCTATTTCTTAGCTCTTCAAGAGACATAAATCAAAAACCAAAAATGAAGCTATAAGCAAATCTTAGCTTCCAACCGCATCGAGTCGTTATTGTAAAAACTAATATATTTAACAGAATTTTGCTCTTGCGTCAATGAATTTGACCCATTAGAAGTATTTTAAGCGAACAAGTCAGGCAAAAAAATGCAAAAAGTTATAAAATATGTGATTTTTCAGACGAAATGGGGCTATTTTGGCCTGGTTGGGACTAAATACGCCCTCTGCCGGACTCAATTGCCCGGGCCGGAACTAAAAAAAATTGAGTTCCTGCTTCTGAAAAATTTGCCGGATGCCCAATTCGACGAAACTTTTTTCAAAATATTGCAGGAAAAAATAACCGCATATTTTGAAGGCTCTTGTGTAAATTTCAGCCCGGACATACCCGTCGTTCTTGATGGGTTAGGCGACTTCTCCCGTGAGGTTTTGACCGCCTGCAGGGACATAGAATTCGGCCAAAGGATAACCTATGCCGGATTAGCGAAAAAGACGGGCCGACCCGCCGCAAGCCGGGCCGTCGGCAATGCCCTGGCCAAAAATCCGCTGCCCCTTATTATCCCCTGCCACCGTGTGCTCAGAACCGACGGCAAACTCGGCGGCTTCTCCGCCCCCGGCGGTATTTCCTTCAAAAAGAGAATGCTCGCCCTCGAACACAAGGCCCTCAAGGCCTGATTTTATTCAAGATGTACGACGCCGGTCTTGCGATCTGCGGCAAGGCTGGCTTTTTTGATAATGTCGTACAGGTAGCGGCAATCCCGCACCTTTTCAAATTCAAACTCCGGGTCCGTCTTGTCGGTAGTAATCAACTCTACCGTACCGACGCCGAAGATACAGTCGAGCAGGCTCCTTCGCATCTTCAGGTCAACCACACGAAACATGTCCACGTTGTCCACTCGCCTGTCGAGGATTCCCCTGCTCCACTCGATTCGGTCGGCGTTGACCTCATAGTAGATCATCTTCAGCTTGAACACTTTGAGCAGAAGTATCAGGATGACAAGGGCTCCTATTGCCCCGCCGGCAAGAACTCTGTATCGGCCGATTGCAAAAGCCTGAGTCGGCGTAAGTTTCAAATTCAGCAGACTATTGACATAACCTTCGAGAGGCAGCTTTATCAGAAGCCAGGCGATAGCAAGAATCACTAATCCCTTGACCACCGCCGGCGCCAGGCCCCATAAGGACGGCCTGCCTGCA
>CAZSOR010000154.1:3487-11161 GCA_964608395.1 uncultured Pirellulales bacterium | reverse complement strand
GTCCAGCCTTGTCGATACGGTGGATTGATATGCCGGTTTGCCTCGTCGCTGTTGGTAAATCTCGTATTCTCGCTATCCCACTGAAGTTTTGTGCCCGGCATCTTCAGGGCAATGACGCCCAGCATGGCGAGTTCTGTCAGCGGCCCGCCGTAGGAGAAATCGGACCCGGCCTTACGGCCTTCACGGATGGCCCGGAGCCAGTCGTCGTGATGTTCCTTAACTCTGGGGATTTTCTGTTCCGGCACGGTGTAGGCCTTCATCGCCGTCTCTGGGATAATTCGGACGCCGCCGGCGCCGTGTGAACCATACATTATGACACCCTTATCACCGTAGACGTAGGCCCCCGTCTCAACGGGCTTGCGACCCGACTCTAATTCCTTCGCCCGCGGTATCTTCTCGGTGCCGCTGTGCCAGGCCAGGGTGATGGGCCCGCGTCCGGCCTTGGCCGGGAATTCGAAGGTGATTATGTCGCCTTTCGGGAATGCGTCGCCCTGAGTCTTCGGATCGTAGTCCTTAACCTGGGCATGGATGGTCTTTGGCGCGCCCAAATCGAGGGCCCAGAAAACCGGATCAACGACGTGGCAGATCCAGTCGCCGATTGTACCGTTGCCGAACGGCACCCAGCCGCGCCAACGCCCCGGCAGATAAAACGAATGGTACGGCCGCATCTTAGCCGGGCCAAGCCACAGGTCCCAGTCCAGCTCGGGTGGAATATCTTCCTTCTGGCTCATACGCGGCAACCTGTCGATGCCGGAGTTGACGGCCGCGCAGCCGCAGTGGATCGTGTGGACGTTGCCGATAGCGCCGTCCCAAATCCACTCGCAGAACGTGCGGATCGTGTTGAATGAGTGGCCCTGGTTGCCGAGCTGGGTCACCACCTTGTAATCCTGAGCGGCCTTCATGAGCGCTCGGACCTCGCTGACTGAGTGTGCCAGAGGCTTCTCGCAGTAAACGTGCTTGCCCCGCTTAATGGCGGCCATAGCTGCCACGGCGTGGGTATGGTCGGGCGTGCCGACGATGACGGCGTCGATCTTGTCCTCCATCTCGTCGAACATCTTGCGGAAATCTCGGTATACTTTGGCCTCGGGAAACTTCTGTATTGTGGAGGCACGACGCATGTCGACGTCGCAGAGCGCTACGATATTGCCGCCCGCGCCGGCCACGGCATTGATGTCACCGCCTCCCATGCCGCCGGCGCCGATGCCTGCGATATTTAGTTTTTCACTCGGCGGGGTCATACCCTGTCCCAGCACGTGACGCGGCACAATAGTAAACGCCGTCACAGCTCCCGCCGCACCCTGCAAAAACTCACGCCTTGAAGTCTTTTTACTGCCCTTACTCATGATAAAACCTCCAAATGTATTATCTAATGCAGGCTCCCGGCCCGCGTTGCTATGAACCTGTATCAGCACGTTTTTGTATTATATTATCGAATCGATTCTTCCGGTAGCTCCAATTTAACTCCTTCGTCAAGCGGCATCTTATCCGGCAAAGTACCGGTTTGTTTGAGCAAGTGAGCCAGTTCCGCCTTTAAGGCCGCGACGATAAAGCTGTATTTCGGATTATTGATAAGATTGTTTTTTTCGTTCGGGTCTTCCTTCAGGTTATACAGCTCGGCCATATGGCGGTCCGGTTCGCCGTCACCGTGTGGGTAGTGTACATATTTCCACGTATCGGTTCGGACGCCCCGGACGTTCGGCGTGTAAGGGAATTGTTTCTCGTAGTTATATTCGTAGAGCCATGATTTACGCCAGCCTTTTTCATTTCCTTTGAGTAGTTGTTTCCATGACCGGCCGTGGATGTTTTCGAGCGGCCGGGTCCGGCAGATATCCACAATCGAAGGAGCCATGTCTATATTCAGGACCTGTTGCTTTATAACCGTGCCGGGCTTGATAAGTTTCGGATATCGAACGATCAATGGGACACGGATGCTCTCTTCGTGCATGGTTCGCTTGTCGATCATGCCGTGTTCGCCGAGCAGGAATGAGTTGTCGCTCGTAAAGATGATGAGCGTATTATCGAGCTGGCCGATCTCTTCGAGGGTTTTGTAAATCTCGCCCACACTGTCGTCGACCGAATTAATTGTGCCGGCATAGCTGCGGACGAAATCTCCGAATATATCGACGCCCTCGGGACGCTTGTCCGGGAACTCTTTGCGAAAACCATAGAGCGGCCCATAGATGCCGTGCCACGTATCCAGCCGCTCAGTCACCCATTTCGGCTTGGTTTCCAGATGAAAGCCAGTCTCGGGATAAGGGACCGGGACATCGTCGTAGGTGTGTTTGTATTTTTCCTCGGGGACAAAAGGACCGTGGGGGGCCTTGTGCCCCAGGATTAGCATGAACGGCTTGTCGGTTTTGCGCTTGTCCTTCAGCCAGTTCGCGGCCATATCAGTAACGCGTGCAGTATAGTAACCTTTGACCAGTTGTCGCGATCCGTTGATATTGAAGGTGGTGTCGTAGTATTTGCCCTGACCCTTATGTGTGATCCAGTAATCAAAGCCGGGGCGTTTTTCGTCGTCCTGCTCGCCCATGTGCCATTTGCCGATATAGGCGGTGTTGTAGCCGGCCTCCTGAAGACGACGCGGGTAGCTTGCCAGATTCGTGGGATAGTCCGTGAAGTTATTCATCACGCCGTGCGAGTGGGCATATAATCCCGAGAGAAACGACGCCCGGCTCGGCGAGCAAAGCGACGTCGTGACGAACATGTTCTCGAACAATGCTCCTTCTTTTGCCAGTCGATCCAGATGAGGAGTTTTCATGCCTAACAGAGGTTTGGGCATAATACCGACACAGTCCCAACGCTGGTCGTCGGTGAAGATAACCACGACATTGGGGCGGTCTTTGCTGCCGGTTGTCGTTTTCGGCGTCTGACAACCGCCCAGGACCAGGCCGGTCGTCGCCAGACCGGCTGTTTTTAAAAAATCCCGGCGTCCGATTTGAGTCGTATTCATAATATGTTAATAAACATGATAATGCGCCGATTGTCAAGCGCAGTAAGCGGGCCCTGTTAAGGTTACTTGGCCCCTGGAAAGCGGTACTTATCCATAAAAATCTATTCGTCGGGTGAAGGATTCGCCGCGATCCAATTTTCCGGATCGTTGCCGTAATCGGCAGGCACTATGCGCATAAGCGATTTGCCTTGCCCGTCCGGCTCGGCCGGCCATGGATCCTCGCCGACGGGATGAGAGCCGTCGCTGTAATTGACGCGGTCGACACGGATATAATAACGCGTAATATCGACCTGGTCGCCCGGTTTTGAGAGCTGGATTTTCTCGCCGGCGTTGTTCAGCCTGCCTGCTCCCCATTCGAAAATTTGCGCACTGTCGTTAACGGCGGGGTATGCCGAATTAAATGCCGCCAGGTCCTTGACCAGCAGCAGATACTCGCCGGGTGACATCGTCGTGCCAAGCGGAAAATCAAAGCTGATTCCGTTGCTGTCGTCGGCAAGCCGCCAGGGCACGTCAATGAATTGTTCATTATCGTACCCGGCCAATGTCACTGTAGAATCGCTGATGTTGAGCAATTCGATATATTCTTCGTCCTGATTGCCGGAGACGGGATTGTACATAATCTTGCTGATAACAACCGGGCCGACTTTGGGATATGCATTTGCGCTGCCCGGAGTATTCTGGCTCATTGCCACGAAGTTGAACGTGCCGGTACTTTTCTGGTAGCGGCCGAAAGCGACGCCGGTTTCCGAAGCGTTAAATTTCTCCTGGTTGCTGTATCCGGTCAATACACCGTCGGCGCCGGAATGCAGATAGAGCGTTTCGCCGTTCTCGCTTAGGGCGAAAGGCACGTGACAGCCCGGATCGCCCGGATTGCCGAAATTCAGGTCTTCATATAACACGAAGTAGCCGAACGGTTCGATAGTTGTTCCGGCGGCAATCTCGTATTCCATAAGGTCTATTGAACTGTCGCTAAGGAACCAGCCGCCGATATTTATGGTAGTATTAGTAGTATTGTGCAGTTCGATCCAGTCCGGATCGCCGGCGTGTGAATGAGCTAAGAGTTCATTGATTACGACCTCGCCAAGTGCGGGAATCTGGTCCGTATCGTCCAAGCCGGGCGAACCGCCGGGATTGGCGCTGGGGCGCCAGTTGTTTTTACTGTCCCACTGATTGATTTCTGTGCTTGTTGGATCCTTTACGTTTAGAGAGAAATCCATCCCGTCGGTAATATCGTACCAGCCGTCTTTATAACCGAATTCCAGAATCGTGCTGTTGGTCGAGTCATCCAGTTTTAGGTTTTCTCCGCTGTTGGATAACTGCCCGTCGTATGGACCTAAAACCTGAACGCCGCCGGGCACGGTGTATCGCGAAGCAAAAGCTGCTTGATTTTTCACGACCACGACATAATCGCCGGCGGGTAAAGTTATGCCGGACAGGTCGAAAGAAATACCATCTGTAAATTTAACGCCGGTTAAGGCAAGCGGGGCGGTTCCTATGTTCTTAAGTTCGATGTACTCATACTCCTGGCTATCAAAAACGCCTCCTTCTACCGGATTGTACATCACTTCCGTAATCCGCAAATATCTCTGCTGGTCGCTCGGGTCGCCGGGATAAGTAAGGGCGTTGACATGATTCCCGTTGCTGTCGAGAAGGTTTATAGTTTCACCCCAGCTTGAGAGATGGCCTTTGTAGTTGCCCTGTACGAGTAATTGCATACCGCCCCTCGGATTTATCGTGCGGTTGCGGAAGGCCATGGCATTTGGCGTGACGTAGAGTTTGCCGTATCTTGGTATGACGGTGCCGGGCGGGAATAGATGTTCTACGCCGCCTTGCAGAGACCAACCGGAAATATCAACCTCAAAAGCGTTCGAATTTGACAGCTCAATGTATTCTTCGTCCTGGTTGCCGGATACGGGATTGAAATCGATCGAATCGAAATTAATAGTAACGCTTTCCGGCTGGGCGTCGGGAATACCGGCATTCTGGTCGTAACCAGGATTGTGGATGCTGTGATTTTCGAACAGGTGCTGTCGCCGGACCGTCAGATATTGGGTCTTTATTCTATCGAGGTCACTGTACCATCCGCTGGAGCCCAGTTCTATGTCGAGCTGAGCTCTCAGTTCGTCAATTCTCTTTTCGAACTTGCGTTGTGCTAAAGGCGTATTCGGTGGCTGGAGCAGCTCGTCCATCAGCGTTCGCAGCCGGCGGAGATACATCCGGCGGATTACTTCGTTGTCGTGAAGGGCGTCGATCAGGCAGTTCCACTGGCGGTCGTTCTTCTGGTGCTCGGAACAACCGTAAAAGGGATGGCTTGGCGAGCGTATATCCCCCGGCCAGTCCTGATCGGCGATGACACCGCCTATACCGTTGTTAATGCCGAAAGTCAGGTCCTTGTCCCACGGCAGGAACATCCACTCGTTCGTGCCGCCCGGATTATTTACGGGGTCCCATGTGTCGCGATATGCGTAGTAGTTCTTGTGGGTATGGTCGTTTTCGTGCATGATTACCGAAGAGGCCCAGTAGTTTATCGCCGCGGGGATATTGACGTTGTCGAACACGAATTGATCCCGGTTGGCATTGCGGGTATCAATGCCGCCGGCAAGTGCAAGAAGGTCGCTGGAATCCTCGTCCAGGCGGGTCTTTTTCCTGTGGACGCCTTCCCCGTCGATTCGCCCGTTTTGCAGATCGTCGTACATTTTGTACAGCGAGCCATCCGGGTCAAGGTTGTTTCTTCGCAGCAGGTCCCGGTCCGGCTGTTCGATGAAAATTCGGACAGCATGATACCGGCCGTTACGCCTGACGTGCATCGGAAACGAAAGGCTGCCGGGCTGGCCGGCGTTAACGTATGTCTCCCAGCCCAGGACCTGGCGTATGTAGGTTGACTCGGCTCCCCGCTCGTTCAGATTGATTTCGTCGACGCGCGGCAGGGCGGGATCGAAGCGAAAATGATGGCCGTCATTGAATTCGAACTTTCGCCCGTGAGTAGTGTAGCCGCCGCGAAGGCGTACGAAAACATTGTCGTAGAATTCGCCGTCATAGAACACGGATGCCCGGGTGCCTGAGCGGCTGCCTGCTGCGCCGGTATTCTCGACGAAGTACTGAAAGACCGGCAGTTTTGTGTTGATGGATGGGTCGGACACAACCGTACCATAGTATTCAGGCGATTGTATTCTGCCTTCTTTTATGAGAAAAAGAGGGCTCTCGGAGACATTAATCTGAGTGTCGTAGGACAAAATCTTCCACCGGACCATGTCACCGGGGCCGTATTCGTCGGCGTCAATTGTAGCGGCGTATATGTTGTCGTTGGCCGCTCCGTCATTATGAAGCCCGTCATCGAACATTTCAATACTTTTGCTGCCGCCGAAATTGATACAATAGCCCAGCAATATTCCTGTAACAGGCTCGAACGTTTGTGTCACCTCGGCCCTTATAGTCAGGTCCTCGTTGTCGGCGGGCTGCGGCGGATTCTCCGTGACGTTGCGTATAGCCGGGCCGAGATTTGGTACGACGCCGCTGTTTTTTCCGCCGGGAGTGGGCTTTTCGAAATAGCCTACTGCGGTTGAAGAAAGATCGAGCGATTGAATTTCCGTGGCAATCAGCTCGGGCAGAATAAGCAGGTCCGAGCTGCTCAGACCGTAGTTCAGGCCGTGAATAGCCAGCACATTTAAGCCTACAACGAGTACATCCGTGTAAGCGCTTATGTCAAGGTCCTGAAAATTGACGGCAATGCTGTCACTCCGGTTAGCATTGGCACCGGAATTCCAGGTCAGCTCATTACTGAGGGGGGCATTATCGCCGCCCAGCTCACGGCCGTTCAGATAAGCGACAAAACCGTCTTCGTATTTCAAACGCAACGTCAGTTCGTCGATGACCGAGACATCCGGGACGATAAACGCAATGCGCACGTATACCGATTGATTGACGTTTCTCATCGCGCGAACGTCAAGGCCGATCAGGTTTCCGTAGTCATATCCGATGCCGGTGTTGCCCCTGAGCCATTGCGAGTCGTCGAATGCTGGTTCGGTCCATGCCAGGCCAAGCGAGTCATCTGTTGGAATCAGTGCCGATGCAGGTGCGGACTCTGCTATGAGCGTCGTTTCAATAGCAAGACTGGCCCCACTACTGCTCGGTCCATAAGAAAAGTCGCCAAATTGCTGTGGATACTCGTAAGCATTCTCTATCGTTTCACCGTCAGGTTTGACAAGGGCCAGGAAGCCGGCGCTTCCGGTGAGCATGAAGTTGGTATGCAGCTCATCATCCGGATCATCCCGGTTCTTTCCTGAAGCGAAGATAATCATGAACTTCTCTGGTTGGATATTAATGGATGGGAATTTCCATTGTCTTAGATTAACGGTGCTGTCGGTCAGATACCAGCCATCCAGGTTGACTGTTGTGTCAGTAGGATTGTATATCTCGATCCAGTCGGACGAATCGCCGTCTTCGTCCAGAAGCTCCCCGGCGTCCAGCGGCGGCTTACTACCGTTAATCGTCATAAACTCACTGATAATGAGCGAAGGGGCCTGCTCCTGCGATTCCTGTGCCATGAATGCATAATCAGATAGGTGTAGTGCCGGGCGATTTTCATCCACCCATTGTTTGGGCACAAATCCCGGATTGCTGAAATCGGCCCGGCTCCCGGAGTTCGAATCTGCCTGAAGATATGGCATCTGAGCGATCACGAGCAGCCCGGCAGACATTAATACCAGCGACAAAAGCGCTTT
>CAZSOR010000154.1:0-3387 GCA_964608395.1 uncultured Pirellulales bacterium | reverse complement strand
TCTGAGCGATCACGAGCAGCCCGGCAGACATTAATACCAGCGACAAAAGCGCTTTTGGTATCCATCCGTGGCCGTTCGACTTTATGCCATACTCGTTCTGTAGGTTGCCGATTGTCATATGATGATTTGCCTGCATTTCAGAACTCCTCAAAAGGCGGAACTGCCGCCGAAAGTTTCTTTCCATTGCTTTGTACGTAAATCCGCCACCGGGGTTCGGATAAGCGAGACCTCGAACAGCGACTTGAGCGGGCCCTGTTTCCAAAGCGACGGCCTGAATAATTAACTTCGTACGTTTTACACATTTTATTATTAAACCAAGCAAACGGAGCCTATACCGAGCCAATCAGTATAGGCCCTGAACTGTTTAAACTTTTTTCATAGCCACCGAGCGTGAATTCATGAACGCCCATTACCACGCAGGCCGGATGAGCTGATCACAAAAACGAAAGAAGCTATATAAACGATTTTCTGAACACAATAATTCTCCTTGAAAATAATGAAATTGAGCAATACCTGAACTTTCTCTTACATTTTAAGGCAAGACGAATAGGAAAATGCCCAACTTCACCAAATTCTATCTATGTCTAACCAGGACAATTGTTTATGGTTTGGCACTACCTCCTTCCAAAAGTCTCATATCAGGCTTTAGATAGAAATATGAAAATTCAGCCATAAAGAACATATTTTATCATTTTATAGCAGATTTGACGCTTCTCTTCAAGGAAAATCTTATTCGGACCTACGGTTTTTTCATTCTTACAGTAAATCGCAGTAGCTTAGAGTTGCGAGAGCATCCTTTATAAAATACTTTTTTTAGGCGTTATGACGATGTTATTTAGCCTCACTTGTTGGCTGGTCTTGTTATGCAGCATCTTATTATCGTTTTGAGCTATTTTGCTGTTGCCATAAAATAGATTTGGATGTATAATACGACTATGGATAGAGTAAGGTTTGGATAGCTCAGGAAAGTACGAAATTTAGCAGAACAGAATATAGGCTTTGCGCATCCCATAGAGTAATGGCAGAATACTGAGGAGTTTGATTATGTACAAGCGAAAAACAGGTGGTTTTACGTTAATTGAACTTTTGGTTGTTATAGCGATCATCGCTATCTTAATGGCGATTCTGATGCCGGCCCTACAACGGGTAAAGCAACAAGCCAGGACAATTAGTTGTCGGGCCAACCTCAAACAATGGAACCTTTTCTTTTCGATGTATACCGAAGATAACGACAGCAGGTTCCAGCCGGGCATTGAGACCCCTGGCCACCCCGGGCATTCGAACCATTGGATGAATGCTCTGAGACCGTATTATAAACACGATCACCTCATACGCTGCTGTCCAACCGCCATGAAGCCTATTATCGATGAGAGTGGTCAACAGGCACCCGTATTTAATGTATTTTCAGCATGGGGCAGATACTGGGGCGAGGGCTATTCTGAGGAAGGCGACTGGGGCAGTTATGGGGTAAATGGCTGGGTGGAAGATCCGCCGCCATCAAAAACAACGGTTTATGAAGATTTTGAAACCGTAAATAACTGGAGAACTCCCAACGTAAAAGGTTCCGGTTATGTGCCTCTGTTTATGGATGCACTACGATTCAATGTCTTCCCGAGACATACTGATACCCCGCCGGGTACCCAGGATGAGGCATGGGCGAGCCAGGAGCATATGAAACGTATCTGTATCGATCGGCACGATGCGTTTATAAATATGGCATTTCTGGATTGGTCTGTAAGGAAAGTCGGTCTTAAGGAGCTGTGGACTTTGAAATGGCATCGAGCATATCCCACAGCCGGAGCCTGGACTTTGGGCGGCGGTGTCCAGTCGACCGATTGGCCCGAATGGATGAAAAGGTTCAAGGATTACTGAGAAGGACCGCTTCATAAACCGCCGGCATTGGATCATTTTATGAGAATCTCTTTTCTGCCAAGTGCCTGTTAGAACCTGCATATACCGGAAATGCGTATTTTTCAACAAATCCAACCGCTTTTTTCTATTTCTATGCAGTTTTCTTTGACAGAAATGTGGGTAATGAGGTATATGCCCCGTTTGTTTTAAGGTATATTGCAGAACGCCTTAGTCGGCGCGCGGAGTGGTTTCTAATCGACTCGAATACCCTGCTGCTCCAGCCATGTTTTTAAGTCACCCATCTCGTTATTGAAAATCTCGTTGTCGTAATCTTCTTCGAGCTTGTGGATGTTGCTTTCCAATTCCGGCTGCTCCTGAACAACATCATCCAGTTTCTTCTCGAACTCATCGCTCATAGTCATGAGGTCGTCGAAATCCATTTCCAGTTCCAGCATGCCCGCTATCCTTCTTGTTACCGCCTCTATGCACTTGGGATTACTGCCCTGCACGTAAGCGGGAATCGCAGCTACGAGGCTTACCATTTTAATATCTCGTTTGCTGCAGTTGGCGGTCAGGTAAGTGACGATACTGGCGGGGCCCTTATAGTTGGTGAATTTAACGCCGAAGTGCTGGAACGTTTCCTTGAGTCCGGATTCGGAGACGGAGCAGAAAAGTCTCGGCTCACGTGTGTGGGGCACGAGGCCGGCTACGCTGCCGATGAAATATATCATCTCAACGCCAAATTCCATACACATCGAGAAGATACATTCTGAAAAATCTTCCCAGTTCAGATTGGGCTCCTTGCCTAAAAAGATTATGAGATTGTCTTTTTCGCTACAGAAAAATGTGTTCTCAGGGATCTCGTAAGACTCGATGATGCCATCCTTTATCTGCGTATGAGGGCGAAACAACGCTGTTATTTCCATTGAGCCGGGGAAGCTGTATATATAAAATCCCTTTGGATCGATCTCGGCAAATTTTTGGGTGTCCAGCTTGTCGATAAGACACTTAACCGTACCTGTCGAGACTTCTCCGCCATCCATCCAGCCCGAGAAACCCAGCAACAGCCGGGGATTACGCAATTTTGGCTTCTTATAAATATTCAGCTTGTCAGATGCCATGTTTACTCCATAATCGCTACGTTAAAACCCTTTTACTATTTATCGGCATGTTAATCCAGATAAATTCGGCGTTTTAAAATTAGCTGGAAAAGTTTTGTGATGATCTCCGGAAAAAGGTAGAATGAATTTGGATATTCAGGCAGCTTATGACTTTAACCTGGTTTGATATGTAAAAAGGAGAATATTGATGTCTCAAAACATAGACCGTCGAGATTTTATCAAAAAGTCGCTGCTAACTCCTGCCACTGGAGCCTTAGCAATGCACGCTACACAGAATCAGGTTCTGGCTCAAGACGCAGCGAAACAATCCGGAGCGGCACAGAACGTGCCGTCATCGGAAGCCGGCTTGCCAATGGGCATGATCAAAGATCTTAAAATCAGCCGGATTTTGCTGGGCGGCAACCTGCTGACGCAT
>CAZSOR010000153.1:0-11172 GCA_964608395.1 uncultured Pirellulales bacterium | reverse complement strand
AAAGGTTTTCGTAAGGACGTATTAGAAGCGGCAAAAGGCCTGAATGTCTCTATTACCCGTTATCCGGGAGGTAATTTCGTCTCCAACTACCACTGGCTGGATGGAGTAGGCCCTCAAAGGACACCGAGAATGGAGCTTGCCTGGGCCAGGATGGAAACTAACGAATTCGGGACTAACGAATTCATGGAATTTGCCAAAGAGATAGGAACCGAGCCATATTTTGCGGTGAATATGGGCACGGGCACTATCAAAGAAGCGCAACGCTGGGTGGAATACTGCAATGTCAAAGAAGGGCCTTTCTTTGCCGAGTTGCGGCGCGAGCACGGATATTCTGAACCACATAATATCAAGTACTGGAGCCTTGGGAATGAAATGGACGGATTCTGGCAGATGGGTCACCTGAATGCCGAAGACTACAGCAAGAAAGCTCGTGAAGCGGCAAAACTGATGAGGCTGACCTCACCCGGCATCAAATTAATCGCCGCAGGGTCATCGAACTATCGTCCCAGCGCCGATCCTGATGTATGGAACAGCACGATATTACATGAATTAAGGGATGTGGCCGATTACATAGCCCTTCATATCTACGTGGGTAATCCTGAGAATAACTATTATAACTTCCTGGCGACTCCCCTTGTTTTAGAGGAACGCACCAGGGTGGTCAAGGGTATGATCTATGAAGAGATGCTCAAAGCCAATCGTGCCGGCCGCGACCCTATATACATCGCCTGGGACGAGTATAACGTATGGTATCGCGCCAGAACCGGAAGTGACATGAGAGGGACGCGAGCTTTGGAGGAGAACTACGACCTGGAAGATGCCTTAGTGATTGCAGGATTTTTAAATGCATTTGTTCGAAACGCAGACATTGTGAAAATGGCAAATATGGCCCAATTAGTTAATGTAATAGCTCCCATTTTCACAAATGAAAAAACGCTTTTCAAACAGACTATCTATTATCCTCTGCAACTCTTCTCCCGGAATGTTTACGGTACATCGCTGGATGTGTTCGTAGATTGCGAGACCTACGACACTGAGAGGTTCTTCCTTGGATTAGGCGAGACGACAACTATTCAGAAGAATGTACCCTACCTTGATGTATCGGTCGCTTATAATAACGGAGAACTCACGATTTGTGTTGTCAATCGGAATAAGGACAAGGCGATGGGGACCGAAATAATCTCTCAGGAAGGCCGGTTCGCAGGCAAATATCCACATAATTGCGCTCGGCATTATATTCTCTGCCAAAAAAAAATCTTGCTTTGTGTAAAGCTTTCTGATATATTGATTGTTAGTTAAAGCACATTCGCAGGGCTGAGGGTATCTCGCTTTTTCCTCTCCCTCCGCACCTCAGCCCTGCATCCTTCTTTTTACGTGCCCGATCCAACTGAGGTTTTTGTGCATCTTTTCCTGTTGCAGTTGTTTACAACGGACCTGCCCCGAAGAAAAAATACAACAAAAGCCCTACCATATGCCGGAACCTTTGCGATTGTCGCAAGTCATGTTATTTGGCCTATGCCGGGAGGATGCTTCAAAAAAATTGTGGCAACACGGATTTTAGTATTTGACTTCGAGCTCTTCATAGGTGGCCGGTGCAATCTCTTGGGTAATAACCAGATACAACGCCCCGGCTGACAAGCGAGCGGAGGGAAGTGTAAGCAGGGGCAAGCGCGGAAACATGATGACTGAGTGATTGTAGACCTTCTCATTATGCAGGTCAAGATAAAACGGGGCGAGGGTAAAATGCAAGTACCTTCACACAGGAATATCTGGTAATATAGCATCTTGTTTGGATATGCACGCGCGGTAATGGCTGGCTGTACTGACCGCGTCAGATGACAAGATGACAACAGATAGCATTTTTTTGTTTAGGAATAATATGAAACGGAACACACACTCTTTTATATTGGTACAGACAATTGTGTCTCTGGTCGGCATAGTGAGCGCTGCGCCGGCGGCAGAATTGCGCATCCCTGCCTTCACCGCCTACCTGGACCCAGATGTGCGTGGGGCACGCGTTTCGCCTCGCTCCGGCATCACCGGTTGGAACGATTCGGAATTGAAGGTGCTCTGGTTCGGCGAAATCAAAATCCCAGGCAAACTTGATTGCTCCGTGGCCCTGCGGCTGCCGACAGACACAACATCCAAGTTACGACTGACCGTCGCGGGCCAGTCGCATGAGGCATTAGTCAAGGGTGCCGGACCTGACCTTGTTACAGCGGTCTTCGATTCGTTTGACATCGCCAAAGCCGGCTACCAACGTTTTACGCTCGAGTCGCTCAACCCACAAGGCCAACCTTCCGGCGATCTTGACGCACTATTGCTCGATAGCCCGGCGGCAGAAGATGCGCATTTCAATCTCCAGTCCCGTCGTAACGCTGCTTCAGTACATCTTGTCTATCCCGTGGACAAGAATATAAACGTTAAAGCGTTCTACTGCGAAATGATCGGCGTTGAAGATCCGATCTGGACGTACTATATGGCGTGCGGCTGGCATCGTGGTTACTTCGGTATGCAGGTCAATAACCCCACCGAACGCCGGATCATCTTCAGCGTCTGGGACAGCGGCAACGAGGCGGTTGACCGCGACAAGGTTATCGATGAGGACCGTGTGAAACTGGTTGCCAAAGGCGAGGGTGTATATGCCGGAGACTTTGGCAATGAAGGCACGGGGGGACACAGCCATTTGAAATACAAGTGGAAGACCGGCGACAAACAGCGATTCATCGTTACGGCCAAACCCACCGATGCTACGCACACGATCTACTCGGGATACTACTTTCATCCGGACAAAAAGCAGTGGTTTCTTATCTCCAGTTGGAAGGCGCCGAAGGAGGGCGGCTACATGCGCGGCCTGTACAGTTTCAGCGAGAACTTCGGCGGCGGCAACGGCCACCTGCTCCGGAAGGCCCTTTACGGTAATCAATGGATTCGTACAGATGAGGGTCAGTGGATCGAGCTGACCACGGCCAGCTTCAGTCACGACCCGACAGGCAAAGCGGACCGGCTCGATCGTTTTATGGGCCTCGAGAGCGGACAGTTCTTCCTCTCCCACGGCGGCTTTGTTCCCGGTTTCACAAAGTACGGCGAGAAGTTCACACGCCCGGCCGAGGGCAAAGAACCGTCGGACATCGTATTGCCCAAATGACCTAACATCAAATCTACGTCAGGTCAGAAATTTGACCTTGCGCTGCATGTACATCAGACTTCCGTTATTTTCACACCGACTCGCGAGGGCTGAAAGGTGGTTTGTGTGGACGCCGGGTTGACGGAATGCCTTGTCATATTCACCTTCAGAAGTCAGCATCGGTGCTACTGTCAGAATCGCTAGCCGTTGTACGATTTGGATGTATCATGAACTGACTGACAACTCGCGGGATCCGGTTGATCACGCCGTTGGGATCAACTAGCAAATCAGTCTCACTGTGAGCATCCACGCCATAAATGGTTACGAGAAGTTCCTGGGTTTCGGGAGTAATCTCAAATTCCGCCCATCCAAAAGTGTGGCAGGCCAGATAATCACCCTGGAGCAATTCAGCATCAATCAGTCCTTCTGCTCCTGCATTGTTTTCATTGAGCCCTATAGGATCATAGTCAAGAACCTCGAGTTGAGTATTGATGAGGCTTTTCAGAAAGTCATCTTTGTCGTTAACGATACTATCAGTATCAGGTTCCACAGGAAGCCTGTCATATAAGGCCTTAAGAAAGGGACTCAGGACTCCGGCAGACGCCGCCAAGTTCACGGTAGAAGGGCCCAGAAGAGCATCAAAGAAAGCGACCGGACCTGTGACGACTTCGAAAGCACTTATGGGCATAGACTCCACAACCACTGCATCCCCTGCTGCTCCAGTCAGCAACTCCTGGTAGGCCAGGTTGTTCACAATAGTCCCATGAAAATCACCGGCAATGAACACTACATTCTCAATGTGGTTCTCGTGGATGAATTTGAGTAGTTCGGTTCGCTCGGCTGCATAGCCCTCGAACCGGTCCTCGGCGTTGATAATACCAAAGTTCTGAATAGGTTCAGGGATAACGACGAATTTCCATGTGATGCCGTCCTGCTGGCTGTCAAATAGGTCATTCTTGAGGCAGTCCATTTGAGCACGCCCTAACATCGTCCGATCTGCGGTGAATGTACCGGCCAGGAAAGTCTCAACTTCATTCGCGTCAAATGGATTTGTGACGGCTGGCAAAGGCGCATTTCGAAAAGACCTTGCATCCAGAACAAGAACAGTTGCATCGCTTCCGCAGGTAGCCTTACGGTAGAACTTCGGTTTTCCGTGTGTGAGTACATCGTTAGGAGTATCCCAAAGTTCGCTCCGTATCGGATGGTACTCCTGAAAAGCCTGCATAGCATCTTGATACACCTGAGTTTCGTTGACAAAGTCGACAGCATCTGTGAAAAGCGGAGGTTCCAAAGGGTAAACATCCGGGGCATCAGGCGACTGGCCTGGAACTGCGCCACCGGCAAAGTTGTCAACAATTTCATGATCATCAATAGTCGCTAAAATGGGTGTTGAGGCATTCAATAAGGCCATTACGTTCAAGCCAAATCTGGATGAAAGATTTTCATCGTGTTTGATACGAAAGTCCTCGAGCGTGCGTGCCTGGAAAATACCTTCGAGTGCGGGTGACTCGGAATCGGCGTAAATGCTATCTCCAAGCTTGATGAAGAAGTCCGGATCACGTTCCGGAACATTCTTCAGACTGGGAAACGGTGGAGCTTGCTGCCAATCTCCCGATGCTCCGAAATGCAAACCGGCACTGATACCAATATCATAAGGCGTTCTAAACTGGCCAACTGCGGCCTCGTTCTGTGCATCAGTAACACGGTAGTAGTATTGGGTCGCTGGAATGAGCCCGCTTATCTCCACCTTCACCGGCTGATTCGTATCCACGACGGCAACGATTTCGTTCCCATCAACGATTGCAAAATCGTCAAAGGTAGAGTACTCAAACATCACCTCTCCGAGAGCCGTGCTGTGGGCCCATATCACGGCGGAGGTTTGCGTCACATCACCGGACGCCACTCCATTCGGTAAGGTGGACATCTGCCCGCTGGCTGATGAAGGGGCAAACGCCGCAATTAACAGCCAAATAAAGGACAAAACAGCAGGGCCATATTTTAAGTTCCTCATCGTTTTCCTAATCCTCCAAGTCCCCCAATACTTCGCGATCTATTCCCATCTCTGCCGTAAGGTACTTCGTTGAGGTTGTCGTTGAACATCTGGTAGTCGCTTCCTCCACAAATCAGTGTAACCACAAGTACCCGGCAAATTATCAGATGAAGCCTGAAGCAAGGCAAATCACAATGCGTTACACAGTCATAGTACCAAATCTTGTATACATAATCAATATTATTTATGCTTCTTTAGCCACCCATGCCAACGACCCCCATCCCGGCCTGCGACAGCCGGTCCCGAATTTATTCAGAAAGCCCCCCCCCCAGACGCGTAGCACGACCACTTCATAAAAGAGTCCTTGAGCACTTGTGGCACAGGTAATAAGATACTTGCGATACTATTTGCAAATATAGTGCTTTTCGAGGAGACCGCAAATGATCTCAAAGGATCGCGTACACTTAGCGCTGCAGCATAAACCAACCGACCGAGTTCCGATTTTCATGTGGTACCACCCCCAAACCACCAAAAGACTCGGACGACTGCTGGAGATTCCCGCCGGGTATGTGCCTCTGGCCTTGAGCAGGACTTTGCGGCCTTCGACGTTTCTCGTATAGACAAGCTCTGTGGCTCCGACGTATTTGGCCCACATTTTCCTGAAGTGCTCGGCAAGCTCCTTGTTTCTTCCAAGAACCTGGGGTACCACGTGATAGTCTTTTCTGATCAATCTTCCAAGGGGCGTTTTTCGAACCATTAACAGATCCAGAGGACGAATTCCGATGATTACTTTGGTAATGCATGCTTGACGTAGAGGCTGCTCTTTGTTATCTTCAGATGTTGCAAAAGTGGGCCGGTTTGCACATGTCCATAACATGAGATATGGCCGATGCCGTCTGGCCCGATCCCAACATATGACGAAGGAACTGAGCCTATGGGAAAAGCAAGGAAGAAATTGGCAAAGTCTAAGGCCAAGGTTACTAAGAAGGTAAAGAAGAAGCGTGGAGTAACGAAGAAGGCCGAGCCTAAGTTAGCGAAAGCAACCAGGAAATCGGCTAAGAAGCCGGACAAGAAACCGGCCGAAGAAACTCCAGCGAAGAAAGACGTTCCCCGTCATTCCACCGCCGAAGACATGGCAAGCCGGCAACGTGAGATATCGGTCGCGGAGTTCTTCACAAAGAACCGCCACCTTCTCGGTTTCGACAATCCTCGCAAGGCCCTGCTGACAACTATCAAAGAGGGAGTCGACAATTCCCTGGACGCGTGCGAAGAAGGGGGAATACTGCCGGATGTCAAGGTGGTTATCGTGCCCGCCAGGGAGGAAGACCGGTTTCGCGTGACCATCGAAGACAACGGGCCGGGCATCCTCAAGAAGCAAATCCCCAGGATTTTCGCCAAGCTTCTTTACGGATCGAAGTTTCACCGGCTCAAGATGTCTCGGGGCCAGCAGGGCATAGGAATATCCGCAGCCGGCATGTACGGCCAACTCACCACGGGCAAGCCCATATCCATCACATCGAAGACCTCGCGCAACAAACCGGCACATCACTACGAGCTCGAAATCGATACCAAGAGGAACGAGCCGCGTATTATTGTGGATGAAACCGTGGACTGGCCGGTCGAAAAGGGCACAAAAGTCGAGATAGAGTTGGAGGCCAAGTTTCAGAAGGGCCGCCAGTCGGTTGAGGAATATCTCGAACAGACCGCTATCGCCAATCCTCATGTTTTGCTTCAATTTGTCACCCCAAACGGCGAGACAAAGACGTACAACCGGGCGTCCAAAGAGTTGCCCGTTGAAACCAGAGAGATCAAGCCGCATCCTTACGGCGTGGAACTCGGTGTACTCATAAAGATGCTCCACGATACAAAGGCACGCACCCTTCAGTCGTTTCTCCATTCCGAATTCTCCCGGGTAAGTAGTCAGGTCGCCAGGACAATCTGCGAGAAAGCGAAGGTGTCCGAACGGTCCCGGCCGACACGCATCGCTCGACAGGAAGCCGACAATCTGTTCAAAGCAATAAATCAGACCAAGATCATGAACCCGCGCACGGATTGCCTGAGCCCGATCGGTGAGACTTTGATTCTGACCGGCTTGAAGAAACAGATCGAGGCCGATTTCTACACCTCGGTCACCCGGCCGCCCTCAGTGTACCGGGGCAATCCATTCCAGATAGAAGCAGGGCTCGCGTACGGCGGTTCTCTGCAGGCTGAAGGGCTCGCCCGGGTGCTGCGTTACGCCAATCGTGTGCCGCTGTTATACCAGCAGTCGGCCTGTGCGATGACGCGCTCTGTGCTCAACACGGCCTGGCGCAACTACGCTCTGTCGCAGTCCGCCGGCGCTCTGCCGTCCGGGCCGCTCGTCATCATCGTTCACATGGCCTCGGTATGGGTTCCCTTTACGTCGGAAAGCAAGGAGGCCGTGGCTCACTATCCCGAGATCATCAAAGAGGTCCGGCTCGCTTTGCAGGAATGCGGGCGGCGATTGGCGGTATTCATCCGTCGCCGGCGTAAGGCGGCTGAATCCCAACGCAAGAAGGAATACATCCAGCAGTATATTCCCCACATCGCCATCGCCCTGCGGGAGATGCTGGAGCTGTCCGAGCGACAGGAGACAACCATAGTAAAGCAATTAAAAGACCTCCTCGAAAGGAGCCGCTCATGAGCAAGATTGCCAGGCAAATTAAGGACACGGCCACCTCGGTTCGCACAAAAATTCAGCGAAGGTCCAAACCCACGCTTTCGTTTCCCCTGCGTACTTTGAGCAATGTGAAGTACCACCCAAAGCAGGGCTTTCTCCAGCTCAAAGGCAAAAAGAAAATCCGGACGCTTACAGTCAGCACGGTCAAGACTTTCGCCCAGACTCTGCGGATGATGTCCCAGGCCAAAACCCTGGTAGAAGACAACGAAATCATGACCAAGCGGGAAGCGTACTATGTATCCAAGAACTGGCAAGACGCACGCTTCGACGAGCAGCCCGAGTCGGACACGGTGATTGACGATATAGAAGCACTGTTCCAGGTCAACCGTGAGCAGCTCGGATTTATCCCGGAAGAAAAAGGAGGTGAGGTCGCCGGCAAGCTTATCGTTATCGACCGCGACTCGGACACGGGCAAGGAGCTGCGTATCGACTGCACGAAATTCGGCTCGGGCGCATACTCGATCCCGATCTCCATAGAGCACCTGAAGTTCGAGGCGAAAGCCAAATTCGTGCTCGCTATCGAGACCGCGGGCATGTTTCAACGGCTCGTCAAGCACAACTACTGGCGCAAGGCGAATTGCATACTCATCTCCATGGGCGGTGTGCCCACGCGTGCCTGCCGGCGTTTTATCCGGCGGCTCGCCGACGAGTTGAAGCTGCCGGTCTACGCCTTTGTGGACTGCGATCCGTACGGAATGTTCAATATCTACCGCACGCTGAAGGTCGGCTCGGGCAACGCTGCGCACATCAACCGTTATTTCTGTGTACCCAAAGCCTCGTTTCTCGGCGTCACGCCGCAGGACATCGTCGACTACAAGCTGCCCACGCACCCGCTCAAAGAGGTCGATATCAAACGGGCCAATGATGCTCTAAAGAACGATCCCTTTGTGCAGCATTACAAGCCCTGGCAGGATTCGATTAAGCAGTTGCTTGAAATGGGCGTCAGGGCCGAGCAGCAGGCCTTTGCGGTACACGATTTAAACTACGTGATCGAACATTACCTGCCCGAGAAGCTTGCGGCGACGAAGAAGTTTTTGCCGTAGCGACAAATACCCACTACCTGGTCGATTTATAAAGGCGCGGTGTTGGCTACAACATTTGGTATTTCAGAATTCTGTTTTTTAGAAGTGACAGGAAGTTGTTGTATGATGTTAGAGTTTGAGTCGGCTTCGATACCGGAGTGTTCTGTGTCAGGGGAGAACGCCGGGCTGGGTCGGCCGAGAAAGTCTGCCATTGCTCTTTCTACGAGCAGGAGTCTGCTGCGGAATGTTTCGGGATCGGCTGGGTACGTGCGTTCTTCGGATTCAGGCGAAAGTTTACCGGAAGCCTGCATATTTTGTGGATGAATAACGGGGATCATTCTGCTCTCAAGATAGAACGATCTTATGTAATTCTCGACCATATCGAGCATGGTGAATAAGGCATAGTTTTTGCATAACCATTTCAACTTGGGCAACGTGCTGTTCAGGTTTACATAACACTTGAATTGTCTCAACAAGCTCAACGGCAAATGGGGCTGAGCCGGATCGATCTCACGGGGATGAACATAGACAATTAGCGGCCGCCCTGCTGTTCGCAATTTGCCTATTCCCCACTTAATCATCAGTTTGTTCGCTAACCTTAAGTACCCGCCACCAAATAAACTTGTCCTGTGACCGAATATCTTGACAATGGACATTGGAATCTCGAGCAGGTGTCCGCTCCGAGTCTCGATAAAGTAAGGTCCAAGAGGTGAATCCGCAATTCCACCATGTCCCCTTGAAGCGGGAAATACACTTGAGTCGTATTGATAGCCTGATTCCTTAATCACATCAAAAGCCCAGGGAGCCTTCTTTGTAATTCCAAAACCTGGCGCTCGGAAACCTCTGACCTGGTCTCCGATTATATTTTCCAAAATATCCTTGGCCAGCGTAATATCCTCTCGAAATGCGTTCGGTCCGACTTTATATGCGAGAATATGCGCATAGCCGTGGCTGGCTATTTCATGACCGGCGTCTCGACACATAAATACCAAATCCTTGTGCCGCTCGGCAAGCCACCCCAACCAGAAGAAAGTGACTTTCACTGAAAAGGAGTCGAGCAAAGCCAACAACTCTTCGAGATTTTTCTGGATCCGAGATTCGAGAGAAGGCCAACGCTCGATATCCGGAACGGCAGGGCTGTCCAAAATGTGAAACCAATCCTCAACATCGATAGTCAAACACGAATGCAGTTTGCCTTTCGGCTGGTTCTTTGATGCCGGCATGAATTTTTCCTCCATGAAAAGATAAAAACTGTTCCCTTTGACTTATAGCTTCCTGCTACTTGTCATGCAGAACATCCTGATTATCGGCGTCCATTCCTAAGCGTGATAACCGTGATCTCCGGTGGACAGAAATACCTCATTTTAATTCTTGAGGTCCCCACTCCTCGTGACGTATACCCAATCATGCTGTTGTAGCTCCATTTGCCGCTTGCCATTTTCCGGCCGGCCGTCGGGCCGCAGAACACGGCAAAACCGCCGGGTAAACAGATCTGCCCCCCGTGAGTGTCCCCAGCCAGGTATAAGGAATATCCCGCTCTGGCTGATTCGGTGTACTTCGCAGGCGAATGGCACACCATCATTTTGAATGCGCCGTCCCAGGCATTGCTGTCGGTTAATACAATATCATCCGCTTTATAGTGGCTCGGGTCATCCATCCCAGCCAGGTATATCTTGTCTCCTTTCATTTCAAGGCATATACCTTCGTTTATCAACATCTCCACACCATGTCTCTCTAACAGTTCGGCAATTCTGTAGAGGTCATAATTGCCCAGTATCCCAAATACCCTTGATTTCTTTTTGAGCATTTTTGCTATCCGCTCGACTTGCGAAAAAACCTGGTTAGGGTCTGCGTTTCGATCGTAAGTGTAATCTCCTCCCAAGATACAGTAGTCGTAATCAATGTTGCCGACGATGCTGAGCACCTTGTCGGCCAGAGGGGCCGTTCCATCCAAATGCAGGTCGGTTACGAATAATATGCGTACATTATCAAATCCTTTCGGCAGATGGCCAAAAAACAACTCCACTTCCTCCAGCCGGACGTCAAGAGCATTCCTCAAACCTGCATTTCTGGTGAGACTTACTTTTAAGAGAAAATCAAGGACGCCCCAATGCCAGGGAGTTTTCACCTTATTCTCATAATCCTGATTTTCAACGAGTAATCTGCTCTCACTAATAGCCCGCATTTTTGTATTCAATGTTTATTGACAGGGTAGGAATTTTTTAAGACGCAAGTCGCAAGAAGGATCAGCATCTTACTTACGGCAGGCTGCAACTGATATATGGGCCGGCCAGCCGTGTGAACCATAGCGGCAGCTTTTTCCATGTCTCCACTC
>CAZSOR010000152.1:7003-11199 GCA_964608395.1 uncultured Pirellulales bacterium | reverse complement strand
TTATCTATGATAGTACAATTTGAAATCGTCGGCTCTACGAACCAGTTGGCGACAACGCCACCACCGTCAATGGAAGCTGTATTACTGTTGATCAGACAGTTTTTGAGTAACGGTGCGGACGGATCTCCGCCCAGATACACACCGCCGCCCGAGCCGGAAGAAGAGTTATTGTTTATCAGACAGTCTTCAATCCTCGCATTGGATGACCAGCAGAAAATTCCGCCTCCGCCGCCATATGAGATGTTAACGTAAGGATCACTACCGTCAGGCGGGAAAATCAGGGGGGGTAATATGAGACTGGAATCAATCAATAATAGGGTAGTAGGATCTACCTGAAGAGTTTTGTCGGCATCATTATTTATGATTGTGCAGCCGATAATTTTCGGTGCGCCTCTACTGAAGAATAATCCGCCACCGGTATATGCGGCATTATCATCGAATTTACAGTAAGAAACTTGTGCTTCGGTGTCTTCTCCGTGCCAGTATATACCACCACCAAATCCCGCCAGGTTGCGGTAAAATTCAGTGTCTTCGACTTTTATCGTGCTGTTGTTGTGCCATATTAATTCGTCTATATCATCATCTTCGTTTGGATCAATTAATTCCCCGCCCCCGTAGACTCCACCGCCATAGCCTAATACTAAATTATTACTAAATCTGCTGTCGTCGATATCCAGCGAGCTTTCAGATGTGATTAAAAGTCCGCCGCCGTCACGGGTAGCGATATTCCAGTCATATAAGCAATCCACTACCTCAATTGTACAGGACGGTTCATAGAACTGGCCGGCTCCATAGCGTGCTCTGTTTTGAATGAATTCAGATCGAATAAATGTTCCTGTCGATCCTTCTGAATAATATTCTCCTCCGCCATCGTGTGCTACCGTGGAATTGTTCTCTATTCTGCAGTTGGTCATTGTTACCTTCACGCCGGCAGCATAGTAGTTTGCACCACCAAAGGTCGTAACGATGCCCCAATCGTCTATACCAGGTTCTCCATCTGCACCGGCAGCCCCCTCAAAGCCGGCGTTGCCTGCACCGCCCACGCCAGGGATACCTTCTGCAAAAGCATTAGGTTCGGATAAGCTGGGATTGTAGATAGGACTATTCGGATCAATTAATTCTGGGTCTAAGGGACTAAATCGATCAGCTTGAGTGGTTGTGTTACTCTGAATTATAGTATCCGACATATCAACTTCACAATTTTCACCGAAATATATGGCGCCGGCCCATGATCGTGCTCCGTCCGGTCGGCCGTTTCCACCGAAACCAGCGTCACCACCATCTCCACTTACATTCGGATCAGTGGGTCCATCCACACCAGGTTCTCCATTAGGATTACCGGCACCACCCTGACCGGCAGTAGCGCCGACTCCACCTGAAGCACCACCATTTCCACCAATACCGGCTTGTCCGCCATATGCACCAACACCCTGGATTGTAAAGCAGTTGGAAATAAAACAATGTCGTATTACCGGCTTGCAATCGGATTCGAAGTATATCGCACCGCCTACACCTTCAGCACCTTCACCGCCATCTCCTCCATTTCCGCCGTCACCGCCTTTACCGCCTGCGCCGCCAGCACCGCCGTTACCTCCATTGCCCCCTGGACCGTCATCTCCACCATTATAGCCCAACTGTCCCGGCTGTCCATCCTGGCCCGGCTGACCATCCTGGCCATCCTGACCGTCCTGGCCATCCTGGCCGTTACCTCCGACACCACCGAACCCACCGATTGCACTACCAAGTACGATGGTACAATTCAGAATGATCGGAGCGCTGTTGGCATCAAAATACATCGCGCCACCATGGGCTAAGCCACCATTACCTCCAGGTACTCCGTCTGCACCATCCAATCCGTCCGCTCCAGGTGCACCGTTCAGACCATCCGCTCCATCCTGTCCAGGCATGCCGTGTATTGGCGAGTTAACGTCAGGTGTATTCGGATTATTCGGATCCCATGAATTAGGGTCGCCGTCCCACGGATTATTTTGATCCCACGTATCAACGAGATTTGGATCGAATGAGTGACCATCATTAGCATCAATAACAACCGCATCCAATAGATCCAGCGCATCCAGCGCATCCGGTGGATCATCAGGTGCTGGGAATGGTGGTGGTGGTGGAGCCCCATCAGCACCGTTAGCCCCTATAGCACTACTGTTAAGGATAACGAGATTAGAGAGTGTGGGGCTACTTCCATTGAAGCAGGCTATCGTTCCACCTAAAGCTGGCTCCGTAGCCATGCCATTAGCAATTGTAAAGCCATCAATAACAGAATCTTGGCCCTCACCGCTTTGGAATATGAAAGCGCGCGTGGCGCCGCCACAATCAATTATTGTCGATGCCACAGAAGCCGGGTCATCCGGGTGTTCGCTGGCGACAGTAATAGCCTTGCCCTGGAAATCATAACCATCTTGGATGCCTTGGCTGCTTGGGCGGTAGGTGCCTGCCGAGACAATCACCTTGTCGCCGTGGTCGTAAGCAGCATTAATGGCATCAGAAATCGTGAGATAATGTCCCGGCACAAGGAAACTTCTCGGCTGCCGGAACGTGACGGTGACTACCTTGTCGGAATCTATCGTCACGGTATTTTCGGTGGACCAGGAGGTGTCGTCATCCGTCCCTACCCATTCTTTGATACCATAAGTTGTTTCTGGATCAGCGATTAACTTTACGACTGTACCTTCGGGATAATATGCGCCCCTTCTGTCATTGGGGTCAATGGCCCCGTGACCGCCAATGACACTGGTAGTTAATTTATGCAATGGAATCAATTCGAATTCAATTGAGATGTCCGTATCAGCAATCATCGTTATCATTTTGTCCGGTTCTAACGATGAATCATCTTCGGTCCCCGCCCAGGACTTGATACGATAGCCTTCATTGGGATCTGCTTTAAGCTGCACCACTTCATATTGACGATAAGTGCCGCTGCCGGGCTCAACAGTACCGTCGCCAGCTACTGTGATATTCAACTGGAGCATTTTTGCCGGTATGGCCGGGTAATGAAAACCCATATCCGCTATTCCGGCATCGGTTTGGCCATCTGTCCTTGTAGTATATGTATTCAATTGAAGACCGGGATCGGTATCAGGATTACCAATATCAATACAGGTGCTGTCGGTTAGCTGTCCGGCTACCTTCTGGCTTAGATAATAATTGCCAAGCGGACCGGTCACAAACGTAGGCATTATATGAATGTTGCCTATCCCCTGGTCGTCATCCTCAACACTGGAATAAGTAGCCGAACAATTAAACAAGTCATCACCGTTACCCCAAAGAATACAGTTTGTGATGACCGGCGAAGAATCCTCATCAGCAAAGATACCGCCGTCTTTCGGTGCGTTCGGATCGTCAACAATAATTGTGCAGTTAGTGATAACAGGCGATGAATTCTCAAGTTCGATTCCTCCGCCTTCGTAAACGGCTGAGTTATTCGCGATAAGACAATTGAAAATAGTAGGATTGGAATTATAGCAGGCTATACCGCCGCCAACGTTGTCTGCGAAATTGTAGCTGATAACACAATTTTCAATCGTTGGAGAAGAATCTTCACAATTGATGCCCCCTCCGATAGCGGTGCTTCCTGAAGTTTCGTTGTTGGCGATCGTACAGTTTTTAATTATGGGCGAACTGTTATTAGTGCAATCGATACCGGCGCCATAATATTTGGCGGTATTATTAATTATAATGCAGTCTGTAATGGTCGGCGATGCTCCGTCGATCCGGATTCCGCCGCCGTAATCGGCTTCGCCCCGGCTGATGGTCAGACCTTTTATAATAGTGCCGGGTCCCTCGTTATTCGCGAACGTCACCGTAGAACCGTCGCTCAACATGCCTAAAATGAGCGTATTTTCAGGACTGATATTCGTATTAGCCGGCTCGTTGATATCGCCGCTGCGAAGCATTATGGCCTTACCGTCGAAGTCGATGGTTTCGAAGAAGAGACTGTCGGCTTCGGCGATCAGCTCGTCACCGTCAATGGACTCGTCAATCGCCGCCTGGATCGAAGTATACAAATGTTCAGGATTTTTGGTATTGATAACCCTGCCCGGTTTTCCACTCGGGATTAACGTTAATGCGTTGTAAAGGTTAAGGCGTCCGCCCGATTGACAACGCATGGGCAAGGTCAGCACCGGATCGACCGTCTTCATCAGAAGTCCCTTGATTACTTCTTTCGGCAGGGCCGGATAATA